>WTGA01000092.1 GCA_011523765.1 Gammaproteobacteria bacterium | reverse complement strand
CAATTAAATCAATCCGTTATATTTTTTTTGGTGCCGAGTTGCGGAAGTCGGGCTAACAGCCTTGTCAAATACATATTGTCGTTTGTCATCGGTTCATATATTCTAGGGGACGGCTGGTGGTATACCCTTGTTCCAATACTGTTCAGCCCGCAAGGTTGCTAATGCTCGCTACACCGGTCCTGGTTAGCGGGTTTTTCTTTCTGCAAATTTTGTCAAGGGATCAGGAGCGCGATTTGAACCGAACCGGCCACATACCATCCGGCTTGTATGACCCCGCGAACGAGCACGATGCCTGCGGGGTCGGTTTCATTGCCAATATTGATGGCAGAAGAAGCCATGAAATTATTGTCAACGGGCTGCAGATCCTGAAAAATCTTACGCACCGCGGGGCGGTTGGTGCCGACCCGGGTGCAGGCGATGGAGCAGGAATACTGCTGCAGATCCCCGATCGGTTTTTTCGAAAGGCGTTGCCGGTGGACCTTCCCGCGCCGGGTGAATATGCCATTGGAATGGTCTTTCTGCCCCGGTCCCCCGGCCAGCAGGCCAAAGCGAAAGAGGTGATCGGGCACTATATCCTTGCCGAGGGGCAGACCCTGTTGCACTGGCGAAAAGTCCCCGTGGACCATTCGAACCTGGGCACCAGTATCAAGCCGACCGTCCCTGATGTCTGGCAGGTGGTTGTCGGACGAGGTGAAGCGATTGGAAACAGCGATGAATTTGAGCGGAAACTGTTTGTCATTCGCAAACAGATTGAGCGGGCAATCGAACAGTCGGACATGGGAGGCAAGTCCTATTTCTACATCAGCAGTTTTTCTTCGAGATTGATCAATTACAAGGGGATGCTGCTCGCCAACCAGGTTGGAGAGTTTTATCTGGATTTGCCCGATCATGACATGGAGTCCGCGTTCGCCCTGGTCCATCAGCGGTTTTCAACGAACACCTTCCCGACCTGGCAGCTTGCACATCCATTTCGCATGATTGCCCACAATGGGGAGATCAATACACTGCGCGGCAATGTAAACTGGATGTCGGCAAGAAGAAGCACCCTTTATTCCGATGTATTGGGTGATGACATCGACAAGATTTGGCCGGTGATCGCCGAAGGGCAGTCCGATTCCGCGGCATTCGACAATGCACTGGAGTTGCTGGTGGCAGGCGGATATTCCCTGGCCCATGCAATGATGATGCTGATTCCCGAAGCCTGGTCAGGCAATCATTTGATGGATGCAAAGCGTCGAGCGTTCTATGAATACCACGCCGCGTTGATGGAGCCATGGGACGGGCCGGCGGCCGTTGCCTTCACCGACGGCAGGCAGATCGGTGCAACGCTGGACCGCAATGGCCTGAGGCCGGCACGTTACCTGATCACCCATGACAATACCGTGGTGATGGCCTCGGAGATGGGTGTCCTGGATATCCCTGAAAGCAATATCCGGAAAAAATGGCGCCTGCAGCCCGGGAAAATGTTTTTGATTGATCTGGAACAGGGAAGAATCATCAATGATGAGGAGATCAAGGACCAGCTTGCGTCCCAAAACAATTATCAGGCGTGGCTGGACAATACCCAGATTGAACTGGGATCACTGCGTATTGCTGTAGGGGCCATGTCTCCCGATTCGGAGACGCTGTTGAAAACACAACAGGCGTTTGGTTATACCCAGGAAGACCTGAAAGTGCTGATGATTCCGATGATACAGAAGGGAGAGGAGGCGCTCGGTTCCATGGGCAACGATGTACCCCCTGCCGTGCTTTCCGACAAGGCCAGGAACCTTTCGCTGTATTTCAAGCAGAACTTTGCACAGGTCACCAATCCGCCGATCGACCCGATCCGGGAAGAACTGGTCATGTCACTGCTTTCCCTAATCGGGCCCAGGCCGAATCTGTTTGGCCAGGCGGATGGGGGGAAGGAGATGCGGCTCACGGTCCCCCAACCAGTGCTCACCAATAACCAGCTTGAGCGTATTCGACAGATCGAGGACCATACCAATGGCGCATTCCGCACGAAAACGCTGAACATCTGTTTTTCCAAGTCTGTCGGGGAAAGCGGACTGGGTGCCGCCATCCAGTTGTTATGTAAAAAAGCCGAACAGGCGGTTCTTCAGAAGGGGTTCAATATCCTTATTCTGTCCGACCGCCGGATGGATACGGACAACATTGCGATCCCCGCGCTGCTGGCAACCTCGGCGGTGCATCATCATTTGATCAAGAAGGGCCTGCGCACGGAATCCGGCCTGGTTATCGAAACGGGTGCATGCCTGGAAGTGCACCACTTTGCCACACTGGCTGGATACGGGGCCGAAGCGATCAATCCCTATTTGGCATTTGACACCATCAATGAGATGCGGCTTCATCTGCAAGACAAACCCGATTTTGAAGAAGTGCAGCAACGCTACACGCGGGCGGTCAACAAGGGGCTCAAAAAGGTTATGTCGAAAATGGGCATATCGACTTACCAGTCTTATTGCGGCGCCCAGATATTCGATGCGGTGGGTTTGTCGAAAGTCTTTATCGAGGCTTATTTCAAGGGGACGAGTTCTACCATCGAGGGCATTGGGCTGGATGAAATTGCACGGGATATTTTTACCTGGCATCACCAGGCCTACGCAGACCACCCGCTTTACCGCAAACAGCTGGATTCAGGGGGTGACTATGCCTATCGCACGCGGGGGGAGCGACATGTCTGGAATCCGGACACGGTGTCCCGGCTGCAGCATGCCGCGCGGGCCAACAACCCGAAGACATTCGAAGAATTTTCGGCCTTGGTAAACAAGCAGGACAAGGCATTGTACAACCTTAGAGGCCTGTTTGGCTTCCGGTGGTCCGATACCCCCATACCCGTTGAAGAAGTTGAGCCGGCCGCTGAAATTGTCAGGCGATTCTCCACCGGAGCGATGTCGTTCGGCTCCATCTCCCACGAAGCGCATTCCATGCTCGCGGTGGCGATGAACCGGATCGGCGGACGGTCGAATACCGGTGAAGGCGGAGAAGAGGCATCCCGGTATCGGCCGCTGGACGACGGCTCGAAAAACCCGAAGCGGTCCGCCATCAAGCAGATCGCGTCAGGCCGGTTTGGTGCCACGACGGACTACCTGGTGAATGCGGACGATATCCAGATCAAAATGGCCCAGGGAGCCAAACCCGGAGAAGGAGGACAACTGCCCGGCCACAAGGTCAGTGAACAAATTGCCAGCGTCCGGCATTCCACGCCCGGCGTCGGCCTGATTTCTCCCCCTCCCCATCATGACATTTATTCCATCGAAGATCTGGCACAGTTGATTTTTGATCTCAAGAATGTCAATCCGACGGCAAGGATTTCCGTGAAACTGGTATCAGAGGTTGGTGTGGGCACGGTCGCAGCCGGGGTATCGAAGGCACACGCGGATCATGTGACGATCTCCGGTTATGAAGGCGGAACGGGGGCCAGCCCCCTGACATCCATCAAGCATGCCGGATCACCCTGGGAAATCGGATTGGCTGAAACCCACCAGACGCTGGTCATGAACAGGTTGCGCGGCCGTATCGCCGTACAGGTGGACGGCGGGTTGCGTACCGGGCGGGACATCGCCATCGCGGCCTTGCTGGGCGCGGATGAGTTTGGATTTGCGACCGCACCACTGATCGTCCAGGGTTGCATCATGATGAGGAAATGCCATCTCAATACCTGCCCTGTCGGGATTGCCACCCAGGACCCCCGGCTGAGGAAAAAGTTTACGGGCCAGGCGGAGCATGTGGTCAACTACTTTTTCTTTGTCGCCGAGGAGCTGAGAACCATCATGGCCCGTCTTGGATTTTCCACCGTGAATCAAATGATCGGGCAGATGGACCGGCTGGAGATGAACCGGGCAATTGATCACTGGAAAATCCGGGGCCTGGATTATTCAAGAATTCTGTGCAAACCGCAGGTCGACGGGAAGGTGGCCGTTTTCAATCGTGAAGCACAGGATCACGGGATTGAGGATGTCCTGGACCAGGACATGATCAAGGCCGCACAACCGGCTCTTGAGCACAAACAGGCGGTAGGGATCACCACGACACTGCGCAACACCAACCGGGCGTTCGGTACCATGCTGTCCGGTGCCGTGGTAAAAGCGTATGGTCATCAGGGGCTTCCTGATGACACCATCCATATCCGGGCGAAGGGAACCGCCGGCCAGTCTCTGGGGGCGTGGCTGTCAAGGGGGATCACGGTGGAGCTTGAGGGGGAAGGCAATGATTATGTGGGCAAGGGACTTTCCGGAGGGAGGCTGATCATTTATCCGCCGGCAAACTGCGGGATCCTGGACCAGCGGGACAACATCATTGTCGGCAACACCGTGCTTTACGGTGCAATCAGCGGCGAGGTCTTTTTCAATGGAGTCGCGGGTGAACGGTTTTGCGTCCGCAATTCCGGTGCGGTGGCCGTCGTGGAGGGGGTCGGGGACCATGGATGCGAGTACATGACGGGCGGGGCCGTGGTTTGCCTGGGGCCCACAGGCCGGAACTTTGCGGCCGGTATGTCCGGCGGCGTGGCCTATGTGCTGGATGAAGACGGCCAGTTCAGAAGAAAGTGCAACCCGGAAATGGTCTACCTTGAAACGGTAGACGAAGACAGGGGGGACGAAGACATTGAAAACATGCTGGAAGCGGATGAAGCGAGACTCAAACTGTATATCCGCAGACATTTTGAATTGACCGGCAGCCGCATCGCCGAAACCATCCTTCACAGCTGGAACAGGTATCGGCCCCGTTTTGTACGGGTGATGCCTTTTGAATACCAAAGTGCTTTGGAACGTCTTTGGAACGCGGATATCCGCGAGGAAGAATACAGGCAGGTAAAACATGGGTAAACCCACCGGATTCATTGAGTTTGAGCGCCGGGACAGGGCATATCTGCCTGCGGGTGACCGGATCAGGCATTTCAGGGAATTTGTGCTGGACCTGAGTGAAGAGGAACTCCAGGACCAGGGGGCCAGATGTATGGACTGCGGTATTCCCTATTGCCAGACCGGATGTCCGGTGAACAATATCATTCCCGACTGGAACGACCTGGTTTACCGGAGAGACTGGAAGCGGGCCAGCGAAGTGTTGCACTCGACCAACAATTTTCCCGATGTCACAGGACGAATCTGTCCCGCCCCCTGTGAAGCGGCCTGTACCCTGAATATCAATGACCAGCCGGTGACGATCAAGACCATTGAACAAAGCATTGCGGACCGGGCATGGAAAGAAGGCTGGATTCAACCGCAAATCCCCATTCACCGTACCGGGAAATATGTGGCCGTTGTCGGTTCAGGACCGGCCGGATTGGCCTGTGCGCAACAGCTTGCCCGGGCCGGCCATTCCGTGCACCTGTATGAGAAGCAGGAACGAAGCGGCGGATTGCTGCGTTTCGGGATTCCCGACTTCAAACTGGACAAGCAGGTGATAGACCGGCGCATGGCACAGATGAAGGCGGAAGGCGTCAAATTCCATACCGGTACCCATATCGGCGTCGATATCCCGGTTTCGTACTTGTTCGAGAGCTTCGATGCCATCGTCCTGACAGGCGGGTCGGAACAGCCCCGGGACCTGGACGTGGAAGGAAGAAGTCTGGAGGGTGTTCATTTTGCCATGGATTTTCTGAAGCCCAACAACCGGCGGGTTCAGGGCAACCTCGTGCCCGTGGAAGAGTTTGTTTCCGCGAAAGACAAGCATGTTGTCGTCATCGGTGGCGGGGACACCGGTTCCGACTGTATCGGAACATCGATACGTCAGGGGGCGAAGACCGTGACACAGATTGAAATCCTGTCCCAACCCCCGGAAAAGGAAGACAAGGCGTTAACCTGGCCGAACTGGCCGCATAAAATGCGTACGTCTTCTTCACAGGAAGAAGGGTGTGTGCGGATTTGGGATGTCAAGACCCGGGCATTTCTGGGCGATAACCCGGGCGGACTGACCGCATTGAACTGTGTCAAGGTCGCATGGGATCACGTGGACGGCCAGTGGAAGATGCGTGAAATTGCGGGTTCTGAATTTGAACTGGAAGCGGGCCTGGCGCTTCTGGCCATGGGATTCGTCCATCCGGTGCATGAGGGCCTGCTCGAGAAGATGGGTGTGTTGCGGGATAACCGGGGCAATGTGGCCGCTCCGGTGAGCGGCCGGAACGCCTACCAGACCAATATTGAAAAGGTCTTTTCTGCGGGAGACATGCGACGCGGCCAATCCCTGGTGGTCTGGGCGATCCGGGAGGGCAGGCAATGTGCCAGGGCGGTAGACCGGTTTCTGGAAGGGCACAGCGAGCTCCCGGAGTAGGTGTTCCGGCAATGCATGGTTCCGGTCTTTGGCAAAGGATGGGTTCGTACCCGGGCGAAAGCCGGAACACGGCCCTCGGTCCAGCGGCAGCAATCCCGGTTGAACAACCGTTGTTCTTTCCGGCTTTGGGGTGGTCACAGACAGGATGAATGACCGTTTCCTGAGAGCTTTACGCCGACAACCCGTGGACTGCACGCCGGTCTGGATCATGCGCCAGGCCGGGCGTTACTTGCCTGAGTACCGCAAGGTCCGGGCGCAGGCGGGGGATTTTCTTGCACTTTGCCAATCCCCTGAACTGGCCTGTGAAGTGACCTTGCAGCCATTGCGCCGTTTCGATGTTGATGCCGCCATTTTATTCTCCGACATTTTGACGGTCCCCGATGCCATGGGTCTGGGATTGAGTGTGCAGGAGGGCATCGGCCCTCGCTTTGAATCCCCGCTCAGAAGCCGGAAAGATATCGAAAATCTCCCGGCAGTGAATATTGAGGATGAACTCGGATACGTGATGGAAGCCGTTCGGTTGATTCGGGCGGAACTCGACGGCAAAGTCCCGCTGATCGGATTCTCCGGCAGCCCTTGGACGTTGGCAACGTATATGGTCGAAGGGGGGGGAAGCAAGGAGTTCAGCCGGGTGAAGGGATTGATGCATGACCGGCCCGGGTTGATGCATGAATTGCTGGACAAGGTCTGTCATGCCGTGATTGATTACCTGTCTGCCCAGGTGAATGCCGGTGCCCAGGCGTTGATGGTGTTTGATACCTGGGGCGGGGTGCTGACCACTCCGGATTATCTCCAGTTTTCCCTTCGATACCTGCATCGCATTGTTTCGGCGTTAAAGGCAACCGCGGATGGGCAGCATGTTCCCGTGATTTTGTTTACCAAGGGGGGCGGCAACTGGCTCGAACCCATTGCGGAAACCGGCTGTGATGCCATTGGCCTCGACTGGACCATTTCGTTGTCAGCGGCCAGAAAAAGGGTGGGTCACAAAGTGGCCTTGCAGGGAAATATGGATCCGACGGTGCTGTATGCCTCCAGCGGGAAAGTGGCCCGGGAGGTGGAACGGATTCTGGATGATTTCGGGCAGGCTGACGGCCATGTGTTCAATCTTGGCCACGGGATCCATCCAGGCATCGAGCCTGACCGGGTAAAGACCCTGGTGGATACCGTCCACCGTGCGAGCAAGAGAACCTGAGCGGGATGCCGGGGCCTCGGGGATGGGAAAAATCCCGGTCCCGGAGGTCAAAAGGAATGCTCGTGCGCCGCAGCGGTGAATACACCGTGGCCGGGAAAATTATTCCGTTGCCTTCTTCTGGCTTTCTTCAAAGTCCCGGAGTTGTTCGTCTGTGGCTTTTGCCTGGTGGCTGGCCTTGTATTCGGCATAGGGCATGCCGTAGACGATTTCCCTGGCCTGGCCGTAATCCAGCTCAATTCCATTTTCCCTGGCCGCTCCCATGTACCACTTGGAAAAACAGTTTCGGCAAAAATAAGCCAGGTTCATGAGATCGATATTCTGTACTTCAGGGTATTTTCGAAAGTGGTCAATCATTTTGCGAAATACGGCCGCTTCGATTGCCGTTCGCTGTTCATCGTTCATTTCAGGCAAGTCGGACATAATCAATATTCAATTCATCAGCAAGAGATTGCGGCTCATCCCCTTCGGCGCGTATCGGCTTTGCACGAGGTCGACAAGCACGGCAACGATTGTAAAACAGAAGGTTGCCCGGCCCACGGGCTCTCCCATGACCGGAGAAGCCAGGACATGCCGGGCGCCCCTTTCAGATCATAACATGATGCCGACAATCAACCGGTCCTGAATTCGGGGCGAAATGATTGCGCTGTGCACACCTGCATCCTGCGGGGTTGGCTTTGCTCCGCGAACCGCTGCCTCCATTGAGAGCGTCCCGCCGTTCGGGTGGAGGCACCCGTCGGGGGTCGCCGGGCAACTCCCTGGACCGGCGATTCCTGCCCGTTTTCAGGAACATGCAATCCCCGGAGGGTGTGCCGGGCCAGGTGGTTGGCATGCGGGGAAAGGGCCAGCAGGCCGCTGTAGTTCGGGACCGTCGAACGGAAACGCCGCCAGGCCATCGCGGCAGCCGCGATGGCTGCTCAAGCCGGCCTGGTGGCTGCGAAAGGGCCCCTTCAGCCTGCCTGAACACCGGAACGTGTCCAGTGGGACCGGGTTCGCAATATCGGGTCAAAGACACCATTGCCGTAAGGAGCGATGATTCAACCCTCTCCCATGAATACTCTCCATTATTGTCGTATTGACAACATGGATACTCGTAACACTATGGGCGGTACCCGGTTGGTCGCGGACTGGTAGAGCGTAGTCCATCAATATGTTCGAACAGCGCAGGGTTGATATTATTCCACATCGGATCAAGTACAAAATCAATTCCTTCGCGGTGGGTAAACTTGGCCGCCGGAACAAAATCCGCATCACCGGAGATCAGTATGATCTTTTTTACAAACCGCTTTAGCGAAAGTGCCGCAATATCGAGACCGATCCTCATATCGACACCTTTTTGGTTGATGTCATAGATGACATCATTTGGTTTGAGATCGTCGACCGAGGTTGCTCTCTTGAGGAGTTTTTTAGTCTTATCGGGTTTGATCACCCAGTCATTCTTGTTCGACAGATATCCCAACCGAAGAGCAACCTTGCGCAATTTCTTCAATTCAGTATGAAACTGGACCCTTAGCTGGGAACCCGGGAGTTTTTCGAAATCTATCAGTGATTGATTAACTGGGTTATGAGCCTTCTTTTTTAACGGCGGACAGTCATAGAACAATAGTCCGATACAACACTTCATCTTTTTCCAAATGTGCCATCGCCATTCTATAGAACGTCTTGGCCATGTCCTGTGCGTTGCGGCCATCAATATCGGGGTATACTTGGCGAAAGCGTTTTAAAAAAGAAACCACCGTCGACCAGAATCGCAGTAGACATTACCTAATCCTCCTGACAGATCTAGAAACAAAAAAGCTCTTGGGTTCTGCCTTCCTTCTAGATCAAATCCAGGTAGGCGTACTGCCAAGAGCGCTATTTCAACGTATTACATTACAGCATTATACGCTTGTAAACGCGTGAAATCCAGTGCCTGGACGTACGGTGTTAAAGCCGCGACCGCTGTGGTACCATGTGTGGTCATACGGCCGGGAAGTGAGGACTGAAACACCGTCAATCGGGGTGAAACCCCAACCCAGTCCCGAAACGCGCGCCCGGTGCTTTACCCGGTTGGGGGCAATAATTCTACAGGATGCTTGATGATAAATTATTGTCGGAATGCGACGAAACAAAGCGCAGTCAAAACCAGATGACTGTTGGGTTTCGCGCAATGCCCCGCTTGATTCCCCGCGGAAAATGGACCTCTTTCCCGTGCTCACCGATTTCCCCTCCCTGGATCAGGTCATGCCATCACCCATCCTGAAGTTTGCTGCGACAGTCCGATGAGCATTGCAGAAATTGTGAACAACAATGATACCGTTGCCGGTCGTGTATTTGACGGTTTCATCTTCTTTCTGATCATCCTTTCCCTGTTCACATTTTCGGTGGAGACCTTGCCTGGTTTGACGGAGGAGTACCAGCGATACCTGCATTATTCCGAAGTCGTCATTTCCATTCTGTTTACCATTGAGTACATTCTGCGCATTGTAACCGCCGAAAAGAAAACTGAATATATTTTCAGTTTTTACGGGTTTATCGACCTGATGGCCATTCTCCCGTTCTATCTCGTTTTTCTCGGGGTTGACCTTTACGTTATTCGTGCGCTTCGTGTCTTGAGAATCGTGAAACTGACGAGATACAGTGTCGCAATGATCCGTCTTGGCAAGGCCTTTTCCATCGCAAAGGGGGAGGTGGTTGTCTTTCTGCTGGCAACGCTTGTGTTGCTTTATCTGGCCGCCGTCGGCGTATACATTTTTGAAAGCCGGGCACAGCCGGAGAATTTTCAGTCTATATTCGATGGGTTGTGGTGGGCAGTCGCTTCACTGACGACAGTGGGCTACGGCGATATCTATCCCGTGACGGCCGGTGGAAAACTGTTCACGTTCATTGTGCTGATTTTCGGACTGGGGATTGTCGCGGCACCCGCCGGGATCATTTCTTCAGCGCTTACCCAGGTTCGTAATGAAGAGATCAAGGAGGAGGAGAACCAGTCCCGGGAGGCTGAACGGGGACAGGACTCCCAATGATGAAGGGGTCTGTGTACGGAAACATAACGGCACTTGGCCGCTTTGCCCCATCCATCTGATTCCAGCCTATCCACGACCGGCCGGCGGTGGCAGGGGATGGACCGTGAACGCAAACTCATCGACCACCCGGCCGCCAACCAGGTGGTCCTGAATGATCCTTTCGAGGACCGCTGGTGTACATGATCGATACCAGACCCCTTCAGGATACACCACCGCAATGGGCCCCTGTGTACAAATCCGCAGGCAATTTGCCTTGGTTCGGAAGACCACGCCCTTTTCCACCAGCCCAAGTTCATTGAGCCGGGATTTCAGGTAATTCCACGATTCGAGGCTTTTGTCCTGAAGGGAGCATTTCGGTTTGGTTTGGTCACAGCACAGGAAAATATGTCGTTGTATCCGGTTGATCCTCAGGTCGTCGACCGCATTGGCCAGGAGCCTGTCACGGTTTGCCGCCCTGCGTGCGTCATAATTCATTCGTCACCTCAAATGTCTTGTGCTGTTGTCGAGCCGGAATACCCGCTGCCCGGTAAAGCGCCAGTGCCGTATGATAAATGGAATAAAAATCCTGTACAGCACTGTCGCGATATTATTGCGTATTATCGGGGTACAGGCGATTGTCGGCACAGCATGGCCATTGGCCCCAAAATGGACCGATTGCCATTCCGGCGACAGCAGGACATTCCCCCCGTCCGGTTCCCACCCGCGGGTTCTGCGCGGCCTTGCCCGTGGGGCAAGACCGGGAAGTTCCATCGCCATCCGATTTGTTATACTGTACGGCCGATGACCCAAATCATGACAGATATCCACTCCATCACTGACGCGAGACAGCATGCACAATCTGTCATCCAGATTGAGGCATCCGCTGTGTCGGCATTGTCTGGTCAACTGGACGACAATTTCGACAGAGCCTGTAAAATGATTCTTGAGTGCAAGGGCAGAGTGGTGGTAACGGGCATGGGCAAATCCGGGCACATCGGCGGAAAAATCGCCTCTACCCTGGCCAGCACCGGAACACCCGCATTTTTTGTGCATCCCGGAGAAGCCAGCCACGGGGACCTTGGAATGATCACGACTGAAGACCTGGTCATCGCGATTTCAAACTCCGGTGAAACCGCGGAGGTCATCACGATTTTACCCATCGTCAAGCGGATTGGCATCGGCCTCATTACCATGACCGGCAATACCGGGTCCAGTCTCGCCGGGCAATCGGATGCCTGCATTGACGTGAGTGTGGACCAGGAAGCGTGTCCGAACAATCTTGCGCCCACGGCCAGTACCACAGCGACCCTGGTGATGGGCGATGCACTGGCGGTAGTGGTCCAGCGTATGCGGGGGTTCACTGCACAGGATTTTGCCAGAACGCATCCAGGTGGCATGCTGGGTAAACGACTGTTGCTGTACGCGAGTGATTTGATGCATACCGGAGCGGGTTTGCCGCTGGTCAGTGAAGATGCAACCATGTCTGCCCTGCTGCTGGAAATGACATCCAAATCGCTGGGGATGGTCGGAGTGGTGAATCAGAACCGGAACCTGCTGGGAATGTTTACCGATGGAGACCTGCGCAGGGCTCTTGGCGACAAGGTCGACATCTACCAAAGCAGGGCGAGCGACCTCATGAATACCCATCCCTATACCATTCATCCCGATACCCTGGCAGAGGAAATTGTGCGGACAATGCGGGACCATGCACAGCATGGCCCCCATGCCATTAACAGCATTTTTGTTGTGGATGAAAACCAAAAGGTTGTGGGAGCCCTGAATACCCATGATCTGCTGCGGGCAGGGGTGATTTAGTCATCGCAAGCCGGCCGATGGTCAACAAGGACAATATCGCAATCGGGCTCTTCTTCCTGGTCCTCGCGGCCCTTACGGCCTGGTTGCAGTTTGAGGTGTTGCGGTACGGCGACGGGAAGAGTGCCGTGATGGAGAAGGATGACCCCGACTACTACATCAACAATTTTGTTTCGACGGGACTGGACAAGACCGGGAAGAAATACCAGGTCATGGCAGACCGGCTGGTCCATTATCCGGAAGGTGACCGGGCTTTGCTGGACAACCCCCATATCATCCAGTACAACCTTGCGACCGGCTTGCGGCATGTTTATGCCGATTCAGGGTGGTTGTACAATAACCGTTCAACGGTACTGCTGGACGGGAATGTGCGGGTCTTGCAGGGCGGGTCCGGCAACCCTGAACTATTGGCCATTGGCAAAACGATGACCATTCACCTCAAAGAAAACAGAGGCTGAAAATGTTGAAAAAGACGCTGGCCGTGCTTTTGTTGGGAGGTTTGATTCCGTCTGCCCACTCGCTGCAAAACGATACAGAACAACCCGCCACCCTGTATGCAGATGAATTTGAAATGGATTTTTCTGCCGGGATACGGGTCTACCGCGGGAATGTGGAGTTTGTCCAGGGCAGCCTGCGCCTGAACTGCGATGAATTGACGACTCACATGGGCGAAAATGACGAGATTGACAAGGCAATCTGTCTGGGGAGTCCCGGCAGATACGAACAGTTGCCCGAAGGACATGCGGACGAAGTGGTGGGCACGGCAGCCAAAATCACGATGGACCAGGTGGAACAAGTGGTCACGCTGGATTCACAGGCAAAAATCGTTCAGGGTGAAATGACCATGACGGGCAAGACGATCACCTATGATATGGTCACCGAAAAAGCCAGTGTAGGAGGCGGGGGGTCACCCGGTCGGCGGGGAACCGCAAATCCCGCTGGTGGAATCCCCGATCAAAGCAGCAGGCCGGGGATCGTAATACAACCGCGAAAGAAGAAAACCGAACCAGGAGAAGGGGAAATGCCGGTCGGGTCCACTGAATAACTTCTCTGCCGGAAAACCCGATCATCATGAGAGTACTGTCTGCCAAGGGGCTGTTCAAGCGCTACCGGAAAACCACCATCGTCAACAATGTGGATGTGGTTGTTGCCAGCAAGGAAATAGTCGGATTGCTGGGTGCCAACGGTGCGGGGAAAACCACCTGTTTTGACATGATGATCGGACTGGTTCGCAGCGACCAGGGCGTGATATTTCTTGACCAGGAAGACATTACCGGTTTGCCGATGCATGAGCGGGCGAGGAAAGGAATCGGCTATCTGCCCCAGGAGCACTCGGTTTTTCGAAAACTGACCGCTGAGCAGAATATTCTTGCTGTGCTGGAAGCCACCGGAAAACACGGGAGGTCGGTTCAAAATCAAATCTGTGACCGGTTGCTCGGGGAACTGGGTATTCGCAACCTCAAGGACAAGCAGACAATTCAGTTGTCAGGGGGGGAAAAACGTCGTGTGGAAATTGCCCGGGCCTTGGCCCTTGAACCCTCATTCATATTACTGGATGAGCCGTTCGCCGGCATTGATCCCATCGCGGTCCGCGATATCCGGCATATCATTGAGATACTGAGAAGCCGGGGAATTGGTGTGCTCATTACCGACCACAATGTCCGGGAAACGCTGAGGATCTGTAATCGTGCCTATATTCTGCACAAGGGGGAAGTCCTGGTTTCAGGAGAACCCGGAACGATTATGCAGGATGAAAGGGCGCGGGAAGTCTATCTGGGGCATGATTTCAACATGTGAATTTTGCAACCCGTGATTCTAAAGCCTGAAAGTATAACACACAAAAATGCCAGGACTTTTTCGGGTAAACTATTCCCCAGAAACCGCATGCGGGTTTGGTGAATTGAGAGCTCGATGAATCCATTGTTAGTCCCAGCACAAAGCCAGGAGCAATGATGCCGCAATTTCTGCAGCAGGACAGGCTGTTATCGCTACCTTGCACTGGCCCAGGCATCCCCATCCAACCTGTTCACGAAACCGGCGCCGCACCCGGGTTTTCCGGTTTTCCGGGGAAAGCAGTGGGCGAAGAAGGCCTTGTCGCGGTCTCCTGTTGTGAGTTTGGGCAGGACCCAATGCAGGACAGGATATCAATGGTCGGCCAAAGCTCAAGGTGATGGAAAGTCTGTGGCAAAATACTGACAAGCACAACGGTTTCATGCTCAATCCAATCAACATCCGGAAAGGAGACGATCTTTCACAACCCGCCATTGAGGCCGGCTTTTCGAGTTTTCTGATTCTTTTTTATAACACTTTCCTTGGAGTACGTTTTATGCAAATTTCAATCACTGGGCAACACATGGAGATCACCCGATCCCTGCACAACCATGTTTCAGAAAAAGTAGAAAAAATTACCCGGTATTTCGATCATGTCACCAATACCAACGTCGTGCTGCACGTAGAAAAAACCCGCCATATTGCGGAAGCAACGGTGAATACCAAAGGTGCGATGATCCATGCTTCCAGTACGGCGGAAGATATGTACACTGCCATTGATTCAATGGCCCACAAACTTGACAGGCAAGTCATCAAGCACAAGGAAAAAATGACCTCTCATCACCGCAATGAAGAGTCGATAAAACACTTCCCCGGGTGACGGGCGGCGTGTATCAAGCGTCGTTGCAATCCCCTATCCGCATCCCCCCGAAAATACAACCCCCGATGGCAGGCATCGATTTTTTGCGGCCAGAACTGGTCGTCGCTGAACGGGAGATCACCAGTCGCAAGCGCCTGTTCGAATACCTGTCGGCACTCATTTCAGGGGTCAAACTGGGCCAGGACAGGACCATTGACCAGGAAGAGATATTTACCACGCTTCACGACCGCGAGCGACTCGGTTGCACTGCTCTTGGCCAAGGCATTGCAGTGCCCCATGGGAGGCTTGACGGGTTGGTCGACCCGATTATGGCAATCGTTTCTCTGAAAGATCCCATCGACTATGATGCAGCAGATGGAGTGCCCGTCTGGCTCGTTGTTTGTTTGCTGGTGCCGATCGAAGCCAGTGAATTGCACCTCAACCTGCTGGCAAGTCTGGTGACCCGATTTGAGGATGACCGTTTTGTCGTTGCCGTCAAGGCCACCCGTACCAACAAGGAGTTGTACGATCTTTTTTCCGCTCCCTCCACGCCCTGATGCGGAGGCGGTGAATGTGCGGACGCCGGAGCGAAACGGTGCCCGGGACAGGGTTTTGCATCGGCTGATTCCAGGATGAAAGAGGCCTGCAGGCCATAGCAGCAGCGGGTCGTGCTGCTCGGATTCGCCGATTCACCGGGCCCCTCCCCCTCCGGAGTTGCCCGGTGACACGCACCGGCTGGAAGGAAACGAACCTGCGAACCGCGCAAGTGCCTCCCTCCGTTGGATTCAATCCCGGACCATGGCACGGTATCCCCGATTCGGATGGGCCGGTTCTCCGGGGCCCCCCTGTGCCGCAACGCGATGAAAAGAGGATTTATACAAACGCCACCAGGGAAAAATGAGTAAAATGGATGGGATAAATGGAAACTAAAGACACAGACATGATTATTATCAGTGGCCTGTCCGGCTCTGGTAAGAGTGTCGCACTGCGGTCCCTTGAGGATATCGGCTACTATTGTATCGATAATCTGCCCGCGGTGCTGGTGTTGGAGTTTGCGGCAAAGCTGCAGCAGAACCTGGATTTTTTCACTGCCGATTTCTTGCGGAATGCGGCGGTGAGCATCGATTCGCGGAACCGTCATTTTTTGTCGGAACTGGAAGCCAACCTTTCTGCGCTGGAAAACCAGGGAACCCGGTACCGGATTCTGTTTTTACAGGCGGAAGAACAAAAGCTGGTTCACCGGTATAGCGAGACACGCCGAAAACATCCCCTGACGGACACCCAGACATCACTCATCGAAGGGATACGGCAAGAGTGGGCACTATTGCGGCCATTGTATCATCAGGCAGAAAAAGTTATCGATACCACGGATACAACGCCACACGAACTGCGTGGACTGATCCGTGATTTTGCCGGAGGAGGACTCGCTGCCGGTCCATTGTTCCTGATCGAATCGTTTGGATTCAAGAACGGAACCCCCAGGGAGGCGGATTTTGTTTTCGACGTTCGATGCCTGCCCAATCCATACTGGCAGGAGGACCTGGCACCCCTGACGGGACTGGACCGGTCCGTCCAGGAGTTTTTCAGGGATAAGCCGGAAGTGCGCGCCATGACCACCGGAATTTTCAATTTCCTGAGCAGATGGTTGCCCGGATTTGCCGATGAGAACCGAAGCTACATTACCGTGGCCATTGGATGTACCGGCGGCCAGCACCGGTCGGTGTTTATCAGTGAGCAACTGCGCACACTGTTTTCAAAGCAGGGAAGAAAAGTTCAGGTCAGGCACCGGGAGCTGTTCAAATGAGGGTGGAAAAACAAATCAAAATCACGAACAAGCTGGGCCTGCACGCCAGGGCAGCCGCCAGTCTGGTTAAAATGTGTACCGGGTTCAAAAGCAGCATCAGGCTGCACAAAGACGAAAAATGCGCGGACTCCAAGAGCATTATGGGGGTCTTGATGCTTGCCGCTACACAAGGAACAGAATTGACACTGATTGCGGAAGGTGAAGACGCCCAATCTGCGGCAGAGCAGGTTGAAAAACTGTTTGAAGACTGTTTTGGTGAAGGAGAATAGAAAAAGAGATCATCGTGTTTACATTACATGGTAACGGCGTAGGCGCGGGGATTGCCATCGGCATTGCCAGAATCATCCATCGGCCAGGGCAGGAAATACCCCAATACAAAATCAGCCAAAAGCAGGTCAGTCACGAAATTTCCCGTCTGGATCAGGCGTTCGCCAGTGCCGGGGCGGCGCTGAATGCGATCAAAGGGCAATTGCCTGCGGAAGGGATCGGTGAGGCCCATGCGATTCTGGATGCCCACTTGCTGATTTTGCAGGACCCGGTCTTGAGCCAGGGGTCCCGGGAACTCATTGATGGGCAACAAATCAACGCCGAAGCAGCTTTACAGCAGCATGCGGAGAAACTGCATCGGACTTTCAACAAAATAGACGACCCTTACCTGAGCAGCAAATCGGCAGACCTGGCCCAGGTCATCGATCGTATCCAGGGTGAACTCGTGAATGACCAGGTTGGCCTCGTTGCCCGGCATGAAGGAAATTATGAAGGAGAGGTCATCGTTGCCAACGATTTGTCTCCGGCGGATGCCATTGAACTCAAAAGGCACCGGATCAGTGCGTTTATTACCAACCTAGGGGGGCCGGTATCCCATACGGCGATCGTTGCAAACAGCATGAAAATCCCGGCCATTGTCGGATTGCACGGAGGAGTGCGTTATTTGCGTACGGGGGATCTTCTTGTCATAGACGGGATGCGCGGGGTGGTGCTGGTCAATCCGGATGAAGTGGCCCTCGAGGCCTATCGCCGGCGCCAGCTGAAAATTCTGCGCAGGACCCAGGAATTGAATTTGCTGGTGAATGCCGGTGCGTTGACCCTGGACGGTGTTGAAGTGTTGCTCAATACCAATATTGAGCTGCCCGAAGATATCCAGGAGAGCGAATCCCAGAATGCAGCGGGGGTAGGTTGCTACCGGACCGAGTTCATGTATATGAACCGGGAGCACTTTCCGGATGAAGAAGAGCAATATGGAATCTATGCGCGGGTGTTAAAACAGACCTCCTCACCGGTGATCATCCGAACCCTGGATCTCGGTTCGGACAAGCAGGTGGACGGGGGTCGGGCAAGCGGTGCCATTGTCACCAATCCGGCAATGGGACGACGTGCCATTCGTCTTTGCCTGCACGATCTGGGGTTGTTCAAACCACAGTTGCGCGCCATTTACCGGGCCGCTGTGCACGGAAACGTCAAAATGATGATCCCGATGATTTCAAGAGTCGATGAACTGGACCGGCTGTTTTTCCTGCTGGAAGAGGTCAAGCAGGAACTGCAGTACCAGAGCTTTGATTTCGATCCTGACCTGCAGGTGGGCGGGGTGGTAGAGGTGCCTGCGGTGGCCATTGCTGCCGATCTTTTTGCGCCTCGCCTGGATTTTTTGTCTATCGGAACCAACGACCTGATCCAGTATACATTGGCGATTGACCGGGTGGACGATGAGGTCAACTATCTGTATGACCCGTTGCACCCTTCTGTTCTGAGGCTGATCAAAATGACCATCGATGCCGGGAATGCAGCGAATATTCCGGTTTCGATGTGTGGAGAAATGGCGGGCGACGTGGGCTTCACCCGTGTTTTGCTGGGGCTGGGTCTCAGGGATTTCAGCATGGACCCCGCCGCCGTGCTTCCGGTGAAGCAGCAAATACGCCTGACCGATATCTCCAGGGTAAGGCCACTGGTCGACATGCTTTTGAAAACCACTGACCCGGAACAGGTTCAGTCAATCCTGCAACGGATCAACCACTGACCGCGTCAGGACCACTCTGTCCGCGGCTTTCGAATGAGCGGGTGCCATGCCCAGAATCTGTGCTTGCCGTCCGGTTGCCCGGCCAGCAGGGCGGGGTTGTATTTCCGGCGGTTGTGGCTTGACGCATCGGGTGTTGCAAGCGGTCGGGCGTGACCCTGGCCTGGAATGGTTTTCGGTCAAACCGGCCTTCAATCCCGCGCAGAATCCATTACCATACTATAATGAAAAATTCCGGAGACACAAAAATGAACCTATCCAATAAAACCATTGAATTTGAAGTGGATGGTGCTTTGCACCACGCCTATATGGCCTGGGACCAGGATGTGGACGGACCCAGACCCGGGGTCATGGTGATCCATGAGTGGTGGGGGCTGAACGACTATGTTCGCGGCCGGGCTGACCGCCTTGCCCGACTGGGGTATTGTGGATTCGCCGTGGACATGTATTCCAATGGCGAGACTGCGGACAACCCTGAAAAGGCAGGAGAGCTGATGAATGCCGTGCTTGGAGACATGGAAAGCGGCACCACCCGGTTAAAGGCGGGTTATGCGGCCATGCTGGAGCAGGATCAGGTCGCTGCAGGCAAGACCGCGGCAATCGGCTATTGTTTCGGTGGCGCCATGGTGCTTCACATGGCAAGGATTGGCCTGGAACTGAACGCGGTGGTGAGTTTTCATGGTGCGCTCGGGTCGTTCCATTCCCCGGCCCCTGGATCTGTAAAAGCCAGTTTGCTGGTTTGCCACGGTGAAGACGATGCGATGGTGACCATGAGTGATGTTGCCGGGTTCAGGGAGGAAATGGATGCAGCAGGCGCCGACTACAAGGTGATTGTCCATTCAGATGCACAGCATGGATTCAGCAATCCCGGCGCCGATGAGAAGAATGAAAAATATGGATTGCCGGTTGGATACAGCGCCCGGGCAGACAGCGAATCGTGGGATGCGATGATTGCACTGTTCCAGCGATGCTTTTAGCCCGGCTTCCGCAACTCGGCACTAAAAACATCGCTCATTGACTGGATTGAACCGGCTCCCCAGAGTCCGGCACTACACCCGGGTTCGGGTTTTCCGGCCCCGCAAAATCAATGTGTTCGATCCGGTATCCTCTTCAAAACCCCTGGATCAATTGAAAACCGGGTTGAATCGCCGAAACCGGGTCCGGTCAGCGCGGAATGCCTGCAGTGATTGGATAAGCGCTGTGCACCCGCCACGACCGGGTACGGCAGGCGTTGCCGAAACCGCCCGGGCGGCGAATTCCTCCCTGAAGCCAGTCCCGCCCGGCATGCATGGTTCCGGTGGGGCCCTTGCTTGTTTTGCCGGGCAATACGGGTACGGGGTGTTATCGCCCCGATGCGAGCGGGGCATCCACACGGATGGTGACGATCGCGGCATCGTGGTATTGCTGGTGGTGAACGGAAGATGCGAGGTGACGCAACAGCCGCAACGAGACCTCCCGTTCGATCGGAACTTCATCGGCTGTCCGTTCGCCAAGGAGTGCGATCCGGTCCTGAAGGTTCTCTTCACCGGCGGCAGCGATAAATTCCAGGATGGCTCCACCGTTCTCTTTGTGGGCAGTCAGGAGCAGGCGCCGTCCTTCCGTGAACTCATCCTCGTCTTGCTGCAGCAACGTCAGCAACGTCTCCTCGGCGGCCGCGTCGAGGCGGTGTGCCATTTCACCATTCCAGCCGCTGCGGGACGCGAATGTCAGCAGGAACTCCCGGATCTTCGGGAGCGCATTGGTGTTGAAATCCACTTGAATACGGCGGCGGCGGGGGGCCGTCAACTCCAGGAACAAGGTCAGGAGAATGGCCACCAGGCCCCCGGCTGTCATGCCGTTTTGCAGGAGACCGCCCGCGAATTCCGAGACAAGCTCGGGAAAGATCAATTCATTTTGGAAGCCGACCCCCGTCCAGAACGCAACCCCGGCAATCAAGCCCTTTCGATAGTCCATGCCATCCTGGACGATGATTTTCATGCCGACCACGAACAGCAGCGCCAGCAGTACGGTGATATAGGCCGAAGCGACCGGGCCCGGTATCGCCAGTACCACAGCGAGCACCTTGGGAAGGAACGCCATCAGGACAAAGGCCATTCCCAGCGCAATCCCGACGCTGCGTGCTCCGACACCCGTCAGCGCGGTGACCGCGATGCTCGTCGAATAGGTTGTGTTCGGCACCGTTCCCCCGAGGCCGGACAGCAGGTTGCCCATGCCGTCCGCGGCTACCGCACCCTGCACCGCGCGAAAATCCACTGCCCGAGGCCGGCGCCAGGACACACGCTGGATAGCGACTCCGTCCCCGATCGTCTCAATGGCACCCACCAGGGTCACAAAGACAAAGGCCGGAAGCAGTGCCCAGAAGACGGGTCCGAAGCTGAGATCGAAACCCGGCCAGCCACCTTCGGGAAACCCGATCCACGAGGCGTCGGCAATGCGGCCGACATCGTAGAGACCGTAGAAGCCGGCAACGACCGAGCCGGTGATGACGCCGATGACCGGCGCCCACAGGCGTAGCGTGCCCGTGGCGGTCAGCGAGATGCCGCATATGACCAGTATGGTAGCGAGGGCGCACAGCGGTGCCGCCAGTTCCGGGGTTCCGTCCGGAACATCCGTCAGCAAGCTGAAGACAATCGGCATCACCGTGACCGGGATCAGTGTGATCACTGTTCCCGCGACGGTGGGGGTCAGGATTCGCCGGAGCAGCGAAAGCCGCCAGGAAAGCGCGAACTGGAAGAAAGATGAAATGACCACCAGCGTGGCGAGCATCGCCGGACCGCCTTCGGCGATCGCTGCGACACAGATCGCGATGAACGCCCCGGAAGTGCCCATGGCGAGGACATAACCGGCACCAATCCGCCCGAACCGGGCCGCTTGCAGTATGGTGGTGATGCCGCTGACCAGGACCGCAGCAAAGACCGCCCATACCAGAAATGTTTCGGGCCCGCCAGCGGCCTGGACCACGATTGCCGGGGTCAGAACAATTCCGGCCGAGCACAGGATCGCGAGCTGCAGGCCGAGGCCGCAGGCAAGCATGGCGGGAGGCTTTTCATCGGCCTGGTAGCGAACGCCCGTGGGCCGCTCGGAATCGTCAGTTGTCATGTCTCAAGTCCTCGGTCCGGCAAGGAGCCACCGGGATTTCCGTGCATTGCCCGTCCCACCAAAAGGGGCCACCAGACGGGAAACACAGGATGGCACAATACACCATGATTTGCCGGTCGGGCCAGACCCGGGATCGCCCGAAGCAAAACTGGTGACACTTGCGGGAAAATACTACTGCAATGTCCTGCCCTAAACAAGGTTCCAGTGTTAGGAGTTCATGAATTGTCCGGTTAAGTTGCCCACAAACTGTCCAGTTTCGACGAACAGTGTTGTTTCCCGCGTTGAACCGGTGGCAGGCCGTCCGCAAAAATCATGCATTGCCGGCCCCGGTCGCTCCACAGCGGCACCAGGAAAAATTTTCAGGTGAAAACGCCGGGACCCGGAAACAACGATTCGTCCTCCACACCGGACAGGAATCGCCGACGGGCGGTCGGATCATTGAATTCCAGAGTCTTGAACCTGAAGCACCACTTTCGGAGCTGCGCAATGTCCATGATGAATGGCATGGAATGCCCCGGCACCCTCTTCGAGCGGCCGGAGTTCAATCCAGTCGAGGGAGCCGAGTGCCCCGCTGTGCAGCGTTTCCAGGGTGATGCGAAGATCAACCGGTGTATAGGTGTAACACCCGATAAAGGTGATTTCCTGCAGGGTCATTCTGCGGACATCCAGGGTTCCATGGTTGTCCATGAGCCCGGTATGTACAATGACCGCCCCGGGTTTTGCACATTTCACGCTGACCTGGCGGGTAACGGCACCACCGACCGCATCAAAGACGAGGTCATATTTGTTTTCACCGGGTGCGGCCTCGACCGGGTCGAAAGTGTGGCAGTCTGTATGGGTATTGACGGTCTTTCGGCGCAGTGGATTGGTTTCTGCCAGGTCCACCTGGCGCACACCCTTGTCCATGAGAATGAGGGCGGTCAGCAGTCCCACCGAACCTGCTCCGATCACCAGCGCACGGGATTCGCTGACCGGCCTTGCCGCCGCATTTTCTGCAAGCAATATGCCATGCAGGGCGGTCGCTCCGGGTTCGGTCAGTGCCGCCTTGTTCGGGTCCATGTCATCGGGCACCCTGATGAGGTTGCGTTCCGGGATGGTAATCTGTTGGGCGAATGCCCCGGGCCGGTACATGCCGATCAGGTCCCGCTTGTCACAGAGATTCTGCCGGCCGCCCAGGCAGGCATGACAGGTTCCACAGGTGATCAGGGGGTTCAGCACAACCCGTTCTCCGGGGGAATTGCCCTGCAGTACGGTACCGACCGCTTCGTGTCCAAGGATGAGGGGCGGGACCCTGCGCGGGTCATGGCCGAGATAAGCATGCATGTCCGACCCGCAGATGCCGACGGATTCAATGCTCACCAGTGCATCCCCTGTGACGGGTTCGGGTGCCGGCTCCTCCCGAAAGATCATTTCCTGGCTGGCGGTGTAAACGAGCGCTTTCATCCGGAATCAGTGGGCGGTAAATCCGCCGTCGACATGTAGTGTTTGCCCGGTAATGAACGAAGAGGCTCCCGACGCAAAGAATATGGTGGCACCGCACAGGTCCTCCAGTTCACCATGACGGCGGAGCAATGTCCGGTTTTTCACCCACTGCGCCTGTTCCGGGTCTGAGAATACGGGTGCGGTCAGCTCGGTGGGGAAAAATCCCGGGGCGATGGCGTTGCAGGTAATGCCATACCGGGACCAGGCTTCCGCCATGGCACGCGTCAACTGGCACACGCCTCCCTTGGAAGCCCCGTAGGCCAGCCCATTCGGGAATGCCCGGGATGACTGCAGCGAAGCAATATTGATGATTCGTCCGTAGCCGTTTTTTTTCATGCCCGGAACGAATTCCCTGCTCAGGAAAAAGGGAACGGACAGATTGAGATTGAGTGTGCTGTCCCAACTGTCGAATGAGATGGCTTCCACAGGTTCACGCAGGTTGATGCCTGCAGCATTGATGATGCCGTCCACCTGCCCAACGGCCTCCATGCAGTGGGCTGCGACAGCCGCCAGGGCGGAACGATCACGGAGGTCGGCACGAAGCGGAAAAAACGGGCGGTTTGAGCGGTTACATTCCGCCGCAAGAGACTCCAGCTCAGGTTGTCTCCGGGCGATCCCGATCACCTTGGCACCGGCGCTGATCAAAAACCCGGTCATGGCCCGGCCGATTCCGGAACTCGCGCCCGAAACGACGAATGCCCGGCCATCGAGGGCAAATTGGCGATTCAGGTGGTGATGGGAAGGCTCATGGCAAACCATCAGACCGGGGCTTTATGTCTGGATCCCAAGGTCAAAACTTTCGTCGGGAAAATATTTCTGGAGACGGTCATCACCGCTGCGTGCATGGCCTTCCATGCCTTCAGCGCGTGAAATGCGTGCCGTGACCGCCCCGACATCGCGATTGGCCTCCCGGGTCATGCGCTGCCATGTCAGTACCTTGATGAACTTGCTGACACTGAGCCCTCCCGTGTACCGGGCCGCCTTCTTGGTTGGCAGGATATGATTGGTGCCGGAACATTTGTCGCCGTACGAGACAGTCGTTTCCTCCCCCAGGAAAAGCGAGCCGTAATTGCCGAGATGGGCCAACCACCAGTCCAGGTCCCGGCACTGGACCTCGAGATGTTCGCAGGCGTATTCGTCACTGACGGTGACTGCTTCTTCCCGGGTATCGACCACCACGACTTCACCATAGTTTCTCCAGGCGGACTGTGCGGCGGACCGGTTGGGCTCAGGCAGCCGGTCAATATAGTCCGGAACCAGAGAGATCACCCGTTCGGCCAGCGGTTGTGATGTGCTGATCAGCCATGCGGGGGAGTCCGGTCCGTGTTCCGCCTGGCTTGCGAGATCGCAGGCAATCAAGTCCGGGTCCGCCTGTTCATCCGCAATGACCAGGACTTCGGTAGGGCCCGCAAACATGTCGATACCCACCCGGCCAAACAGGATACGCTTGGCTTCTGCGACGAACCGGTTTCCCGGGCCCACCAGGATATCCGCGGAATTTCCCGTGAACAATCCATAGGCCAGTGCTGCGATGCCCTGCACGCCGCCAAGATGCAGTATGGTATCGGCACCCGCCATATCGGCGGCATAAAGAATCGCCGGGTGGACCCCGCGTTCGCCATGGGTCGGTGAGCACACAATGATGTTTTTCACCCCGGCCACCTTGGCGGTTGTCACACTCATGATGGCGGATGCGATGTGTGCGTACCTGCCACCGGGCACATAACATCCCGCGGTATTCACCGGAATCAGCCGCTGGCCGCAGACCAGGCCTGGAGAAATTTCGGTATCAAACTCACGCATGCTGGCCAGCTGGCATTCGGCAAATGCCTTGACGCGTGCATGGGAAAACCGGATGTCCTGTTTGGTCTGATCAGGCAATGAAGCCGCGGCCTGGTCAATTTCCTCCGGGGTCACCGGTATATCCTTCTCCCATCCGTCGAGATTTTTTGCATAATCCAGGGCTTTTGCTTCACCGCCCGCCTCGATTTCCTCCAGCATGCTCCGGACAATCCGGTGGGTGTCGTCCTGGCTGGAGGCCGGCGTTTTGATTGCCTTTTTGATAATACGGACAGTCATACCAATGACTCCGGAACAAAATTTGCGACGGTCAGGGTCCGGAAGCGTTGAGGTATTCGGGCAACCACAAAGCGATTTGCGGGAAGAAGATGATCAGCAGCAGGCCGAGCAGCTGGATTACCATGAACTGCAGCATTCCCGCATAAATGTCCTTGAGGTCCCATTCCGGGACCACTCCTTTCAGGAAATAGGCCGACAACGCCACTGGCGGCGATAGCCAGGCTGTTTGTAAATTGACGGCAACGAGTATGCCGAACCACACGAGGTTGAAGCCGAGCTGGTCAACCAGCGGTAACAGTATCGGGACGATAATCAATACGATCGGCACCCATTCCAACGGCCAGCCAAGGAGAAAAATCAGAGCCATGATCATCGCCAGTATGGCGTAGGGAGGCAAATCGAGGGTCAGCAGGTATTCTGTCAGCATGGTGGGGGTGCCCAACCTTGAAAATACGGCACCGAAAAAGTTGGACGCGGCAACCAGAACCAGGATGAGGGCAGAAATTTCCAGTGTTTTGATGAGTGCATCCTTGAACCCCGGCAAAGACAGTTTCTTGTATGCGGCGGCGAGGAGGAAGGATCCGAATGCACCCATTCCGGCAGCTTCCGTGGGGGTTGCAAATCCAAGCAGGATGCTCCCCAGGGCAAAGCCGACCAGTGCAGCGGGGGGTACCAGACCCAGGAAAAACTCTTTCCAGACGTCCCTCATGGACTCCGGCTGCATGTCTTCGGGCAATACCGGGCCCAGGCTGGGGTTGAGCTGGCAACGGATCAGGGCATAGCCGGTATATAAAAACGCCAGCATGAAACCGGGGATGATAGCGGCCGCAAAAAGGTCGGTAACCGGCACTTCCAGAATGGGCCCCATGACCACCAGCATGATGCTGGGCGGGATGAGGATCCCGAGTGTGCCGCCGGCGGTGATGCAACCTGCGGACAGTTTCACGTCATATCTGGAGCGGTTCATGGTCTTGGCCGCCATGATACCGAGAATGGTCACCGAAGCCCCGACGATCCCGGTTGCCGCCGCAAAGATGGTGGATACGAACAGGACGGCAATGTACAGGGCACCTTTGGTTCGGGACAGCGTCAGCTGGACAGCATTGAACAACCGCTCCATCAGCCCCGCCTGTTCCATCAGGATACCCATGAACACAAACAGCGGCACCGCCGCGAGCGTCTGTTCGAGCATGACGCCGGAAAACTGGAAGGTCATCAGGTAAAACACCAGGTTCCCGAAACCCCACAGTCCGAATACCATGCCCAGGAAAATCAGGGTGAATGAAATGGGGAAGCCGATAAATATGGCAAACAGCATGCACCCTATCATGAGGATGCCGATGATTTCGGGCTGCAAGTTGAGGACGGCCTCAATCATCAGATGGGCCACCTTCCACGGGTCAATGCATAGATGCTTTTCAGAAATTCCGAAACACCCTGAATGAGCAGCAATATGATGCCAATGGGTAAAGCGCTTTTTATCGGGCCCATATAAGGCATCCAGGCGGTGTCCATGCCCCGTTCACCCCGTTCGATGGCGGTCCAGGCATAGTCAATGGACATCCACAGGAATACCAGCAGGCCCGGAAAATAAAACAGGAGGTACAGGGCCGCGTCAACCATGCCCTGGGTCCGGGGCGACCAGTTGCGATACAGGAAGTCCGCCCGGATATGGACCCCTCTCATCAATGCATATCCCGCACCCAGCACAAACAGGGCACCGTACAGCATGCGGCTGATATCATAGGCCCACATGGTCGGTGCAACAAAGAATTTTCTCGCGACGACTTCGTACACCATGGCCAGGCACATCGGTACCAGCAACCAGCAAACCAGTCGACCTACCCACAGGCTCATCTTGTCGATCACATAGATCGTACAGGCCATCCAGGGCGGCATGTCATCCGGCAGGTTGTCCGGATCCGCAGAGCGTCTTTCAGCGATCAGCTCGTCGGCGATTTCAAGGTCATCCGGGTTGATTTCTTCAGCCATTTCTATAATCAATGGTGATGAGCGTACATTTCAGCGATCGGTTCCGATACAACTTTGTCAACATGGCCTTGACCATACCATACTTTACGAGGGGTTGTCTGACTTATTGCGGGTGCAATGGACCGGGCCCATCCGGTGATTCCGGTTCGAACAAAAAAAAGCGGACCCCGGAGGGTCCGCTTTTTTTCGCAAAATACGTGGAACGTGGATAACCGGTGTTCCGGTCCGGTGCAAGCTCAAGGATTACTGTTTCAGGGAGTCCGCGAACGCCGCGCCCAGCTTTGCATTGGAGGTCTGTGCACCCGCCCAGAACGGAACGGCAATTTTTGCAAACTCGATCTGGGAGTTCCAGACTTCCGCGAAGAATTCGTTCTCCGCCGCATTTTTCTCAAGGCTGGCTCTGGCTGCATTCATGTACGCAGGGAAATAGTCTGAAGGGGTATCGTGCAGCTGGACGCCATGATTTTCGGTCAAGTCCTTGAGCGCCTTGCCGTTTTCATAAATACGGTAGCTCATGGCACGCATCAAAGAGGCGTCTGCAGCAATGTTCATCGCCTGTTGCTGGAATTCTGTCAGGCTGTCCCAGACATCGCCGTTGATATACAGGTCCGCGTTTACGACCACTTGGTGCAGCCCTTGCAGATAATAGTGTTTCAGCACCTTTTGGAAGCCAAAAACACTGTCAGGTTTCGGGCAACACCATTCCGCTGCATCAATCGTTCCTTTTTCCAGGGCCGGGAGAATGTCGCCTCCCCCCATTGCCACGGAAGCAATGCCGATGTCCTTGTAGGTCTGTCCGGGTATTCCAGGAGGGGTACGGAACCGGTATTTTCGAAAATCTTCCATGCTGTTGATGGGTTCTTTGAACCACCCCAGCGCTTCAGGGCCTACCGGCTGGAGCATCAGTCCGTGTATGTTCATGCCCATTTCATCCCACAGCCGGTTGTACAGCTCCCGGCCGCCGCCATTCATCAGCCAGGAAACAAAAGCGATGTTGTCGATGCCTACACCGGCTCCTGCAACGGGTGACCCGAACAACATGGCGGCGGGATGCTTGCCGGACCAGTAATGTGTCCAGGCAAAACCCGCTTCGACCAGGCCCTTGTCCACGGCATCGAGGATATCCCGTCCGCTCACAACCGCGCCATCCGGCAGGACTTCAATCTGCACTTCGCCACCGGTCAGTGTTGCAACACTTTCGGCGAAGTCTTTCAGCATGACAATTTCATCCGCCTTGGTTGGCAAAACCGACTGTACCCTGATTTTGACCTCGGCCATCGCAGAACTGGTTATTAGCAATCCAACTGCCAGCGCAACGCAGTTGAACAGGGTGAATAGTTTTTTCATCTGGGTTCTCCTCATTAAGAGTGGTTTTATTTTATGCAATCCGGGAGGTTGTGGGTTGATTGAGTTGTTCCTGGATACATAAACCTGAGTTTAATTTTGATTGTCCGGCACATAGGCCGGCTGGGGAAACAGCCGCATGCCAATCATGCACTGAGCTGTCAATTGTTCTCCATCGCTGCTCCAGAACGGACACTACCATCTGTTCACCGGGAAACAGCAAAAACAGTTAAAATGACATTTCAGGCCCCAATGTTGGCACAATCGCCTGGGTTTCGCAATTTTTATCGGGTTATCCCCCCCGGGATTTGATTAAATTTAGTTAATCTGGTCGGGCCGGTCCCTGGATTTCCAGGTTGCAAGCACCATGTCCGCACACTTTTCACCAATCATGATCGTGGGTGCATTGGTGTTGCCCGAAGTAATACTGGGCATGATGGAGGAGTCGGCAACACGCAGTCCCGCAACATTGTGGACCTGGAGTTCCGGATTGACCACCGCCTGTTTATCCGATTTCCTTCCCATTTTGCAGGTACCACTGGGGTGATAGATGGTGGTTGCAGTATTGCGGGCATGTTCCAGCAGTTCTTCATCCGAGCGCACTTCCGGCCCCGGGTCGAACTCGGACAGGATATAGTTTTTCAATGCAGGCATGGAGGCAATTTGACGGGACACCTTCATGGCATCCACGACCACCCTGCAGTCTTCTTCGGTTGACAGGTAATTGGGCTGTATGGAGGGATGCTCCAGGGCATCGGGGGACTTGATGTGAATGCTACCCCGGCTGGAAGGCCGCAGTTGACAGACCGAAGAGGTAAACGCGGAAAACCGGTGGGTTCCTTCTCCCGGGTTGTCCGAGCTCAGGGGCTGGTAGTGAAACTGTATATCCGGTCTGCTCACGGAAGGGGTTGAACGAGTGAAAATGGCAATCTGGCTGGCTGCCATGGTCATGGGCCCTGTGCGCCGGACAATGTATTCGAGACCGATCATCATCTGTCTGAATGGATTGCTGATTTCGTCATTCAACGTGGGTTCGGTTGTTTTGTATACCGCGCGGATTTGCAGATGGTCCTGGAGATTTTGTCCGACACCCGGCAACTCGGTGATCACGGGAATCTGCAGGCGGTTGAGCAGCGGGCCCGGGCCGATACCGGACAATTGCAGTATCTGCGGTGAACCGATCGCGCCGGCCGACACGATGATTTCCTTTGTGTTGCGGGCTGTGAACATTTCTCCCTTCTTGCGATACTGCACTGCACAGGCGCGCTGGTCTTCGAAATCAATTCGGGTCACGTGTGCTCCGGTTTCGATGACCAGGTTTTTGCGGCGGCGAACCGGGTTCAGATACCCTTTGGCTGTGCTCCACCGCATGCCCTTGTGTGCAGTCAACTGAAAGTACCCGACGCCTTCCTGATGGATCCCGTTAAAATCATCATTGGCCGGAATGCCGGCCTGCAGGGTGGCCTCCACAAACGCGTCCGTGATTTTTCTTCTCAGCCGGATATCCGAAACTTTCTGCGGTCCTCCCGTGCCGTGATAGGCGTCTGCACCGCGTTCCTGGTCTTCGGACTTGATAAAGTACGGCAGGACATCACCGAACGACCATCCCGTATTTCCCGCGGCGGACCACTCGTCGTAGTCTTCCGGCTGACCCCGGACATAGAGCAGGCCGTTCAGGGAGCTTGAACCGCCCAGCACCTTTCCCCGGGGCCACTTGATTTGCCGGTTGTTCAGCCCGGAGTCCGGATCAATCACATAACACCAGTCCATTTTCGGATTGTGCATGGTCTTGAAATAACCCACAGGAATGTGGATCCAGGGATTGGTATCCGCCCCCCCGGCTTCCAGCAACAATACCCGATAGCCGGGATTTTCGCTTAGCCGATTGGCGAGCACACAACCCGCGGAGCCTGCTCCGATAATGATAAAATCAAAGCTCTGGTTGCCCCGTTTCATAGTTGCCGTAAAAAATTCGCCAAGGTTGAAGGAATCACAACAAGCCATTTTACGGCTTGAATTGCTTGCCAATGGTACAACAATTCCCCGCTATGCTTGATTATTTCGTATTATTTTATCAAATCCCCTGGAACAGGTGGAGTACGCTGACCGTGGCCTGCATTCCCCGGAAATGGAAATTTGACCATGGACGCAACGATGCGCAGGGTGAACAAAGCGCGCGGGACCATCATTTTGGGTTCTGAACATCCTTGGCCAGGTGTCCAAACTTGACCGGATACCCGGACCGGGTTATTGACGAATGCCGAAACCGGTATTCAGAAGCCTTAAATTCAGTACAAAGAGCGCCACGATGAAAAGGCAGATCAATGCATAGGAAATGCCAAGTTCAATATCCGTGATCCCGAGAAAACCGTACCGAAAGGCATTGATCATGTACAAAATCGGATTGATGTGCGACACCGCCTGCCAAAAATCCGGGAGCAGCTTGATGGAATAGAAAATGCCGCCCAGATAGGTCAGGGGAGTCAGTACAAAATTCGGGACAATGGTGACGTCGTCAAATTTCTTGGCAAACATTCCATTGAGAAAACCACCGAATGAAAACAGGGTGGCCGTCAACACGATGACGCTGGTCATGACAAAAAAATTGTGGATCGTAAGCTGGCTGAAAAACAGCGATGTCAAGGTCACCATTATCCCGATCAGGACACCGCGGATGGCCCCTCCCCCGACATATCCCAGCAGGATGATGCTGTCTGGCACCGGGGAGACCTGCAATTCCTCGATAGAACGCTGGAATTTGGCGCTGAACAGGGAGGACGACACGTTGGCATAGGAACTGGTAATGACCGACATCAGGATTAACCCGGGGACGATGAATTCCATGTAGGAGTGTCCGTCCATCTCCCCGATTCGGGGTCCGATAAGATTGCCAAAAATGATGAAATACAATGACGTGGTGATGACCGGGGGAAAAAGGGTCTGTTGCCAGATTCGCATGAAACGCGTGACCTCCTTGCGCAGGATGGTGGCCAGCGCAACCCATTGCTGTTGCAAGGTCATAACTGCCGGGCCCTTCTTTCGTTGGTGATTTCAAGAAACAGCTGTTCAAGCCGGTTGGTTTTGTTGCGCATGCTCTGGACCTGGATATTGTGCTGCGTGAGCACACCAAAAACCAGGTTGATCCCGAGGGTTTTGGGCACGCTGACTTCAACCGTCATGTTATGAATCAAGTTCCAGTACTGGTCCGGGGCCGAAGACAGGCTTTCGGGCAGCCTTTCCAGGGGTTCCGCAAGGTCCAGCACGTAGGTTTCCTGCTGCAGTTGTGAAAGCAGTTTTTTGGTGCTGGTATTCTCTACCAGTTCTCCGTCTTCAATGATGGCAATGTTGCGACACAGGTTTTCGGCTTCTTCAAGATAGTGGGTGGTCAGTATGATGGTGGTGCCGCGTTGGTTGATGTCGCTCAAAAATTCCCACATTGTCCTCCTGACATCGATATCCACCCCCGCCGTGGGTTCATCCAGGATCAGCAATCTGGGTTCGTTGACCAGTGCCCGGGCAACCATCAGCCTGCGTTTCATGCCTCCCGATAACGATCGGGAAGACACCTGTTTCTTGTCAGCCAGCCCGAGCTGGTCGAGACACCGGTTTGCCCGTTGCATGGCCTGCTTTCTGGGGATGCCGTAATAACCCGCCTGGTTCATCACAATCTGGAGGGGGGTTTCAAAGACACTGAAATTCATTTCCTGGGGGACGATGCCGATATAGGATTTCGCCCTGGCAAAGTCTTTGTCAATGTCCGCATCAAACACCCTGACGATTCCGGCAGTCTTGTTGATCAGCGATGAGATGATTCCGATCGCAGTGGATTTTCCGGCGCCGTTTCTGCCAAGCAAAGCGAAAAAATCACCGGTTTCCACCTTCAGGTCGATCCCCTTCAGGGCTTCATGGCCATTGTCATAGAACTTCCTGAGATTCGATATGGTGAGGGCGGCGGTCATGATGCCAGGACGGGGTCTCTACAGGTGATGGTGACTGGTCTCAAAGGGTGTTTCAATCATTCTGCCGGAAAAGGGAGCCCCGATGGGCACCCTCGTTCTGTCTGGTTCTTCATCCCGCAAATCAGGTGCCGGGTGGCCGCCACCGGTTGTCCGGCACGGCATTTTCCACATGTACCACCCCTTCTGTCCGCAGGTTGCAGACCGGCTGCATGCTGGCCGTCTCCCTGGATTCTCTTCCGGTCGACCGTGCCGCCCTCGGTGTGCCGGGAAGCCGCTGATCACGGTGATGTCCCTGACAGATGGTGCTCTTGCGGAAAATTACAAGATGAGACAGGCGTGAACCCAAGATATTCTCAGGAAACGGGCTGGAGCGTGAATACGGAGACTGATTTCCGCTTCCGGCTGGTGATCCGGACAGGAATGTTGTGGTTGTCCCGGTCCAGCCAGGCAGTCACTGTCCTGCGGGCATCCCCGCGTCGGTGACGAGTCACTTTCCAGGTGTTGTACTCGACTCCACCGACATGGATTGTTTCCCTTTCAGGCGGCAAGTAAACATAGTCACGCACCCGTTTGGCATTGATTTCCCGTATGTGCTCTCCACCCAGGGCGGTGATATCGCTTGCCAGCAACACCAGGGGAAACGAGGTGGACTCGAACCGGTCCCCCGGTTCTACGGGGAGGTCCTCGCCGGAACTGAATTGGATCACGCCTGCATCGCGGTCGATGACGTAGCGGCGGCTGACGGTCTTGCTGTCCGGGGACAGGATAGCCCCGTTTTCCACCCTGATCGTGTCGCCGTCAATGCTAAACAGCGTTTCTTCGGCCAACTCCGGCTGGAACAGCTTTGCAATGGGACTGAGGTGGCTGGTGGCCGTTGTCCTGATGGAATCATCGTCCCTTTCAATGAGAACCTCCAATTGACCCAGCGTATGCTTGTTGTAGGTGAATTCATACACCAGGGACTGGTCTGGGATCTCAAATGCCCGGAGCGGTTGCGCAGGCCCCAACGTCATCAGGCACACCAGGGTCGCCGAAGCAATGCATTGTACTGTGCCGGGATTTCGTGATTTCATCCTGGAATCATTTCATCCTGGAGCTTGGCATTGTCGAAGCTGACCCTTCCCGAAGCGATCCCCTGAATGGCCTTGGGGTAAATGATGTGCTCCTGCTCCAATACCTTTTGTTGCAGCGACCCTGCGTCGTCATCCGGGCCAACTTTCACCCTGGCCTGGATGATGACCGGACCCTCGTCCAGTTCGGACGTGACAAAATGGACGGTGGCGCCATGGTAGGTTTCTCCTGCATCAATGACGCGCTGATGGGTATTCATTCCCTTGTAGTCGGGCAGCAACGAGGGGTGAATGTTGATCATCCTGCCGGCAAAACGTTCCACAAATTCGGCTCCGAGTATGCGCATGAATCCGGCCAGTACGATGAGGTCTGCTTCGTACCGATGGATCACATTGGCCAGGGCGCGGTCATACGCCTCTCTGGTTGTGTACGCGCCTGGAACAATGGTTTCACATGGAATCCCGGCTTTTTCCGCTCTTCGAAGTCCGTACGCATCCGCCCGGCTGCTGATGACAGCGGCAATGCTGGCATCCAGTGTTCCGCGTTGTACCTGGTCGATGATGGACTGGAGGTTGGTCCCGCCACCTGAGATCAAGACCACAAGACTAACCATGATGCACCAGGACGGGGCCGGTCAGGGTTCGAAAACGACGGCCGGGTCATTACTGTCCAGAATCTCGCCCAGTACATGGGTCTGTTCCCCGCACGAACCCAGTATTTCCCGGGTGATTTCCGCGTCTGCAGGGTCCACACAGACCACCATTCCGATTCCGCAGTTGAACGTGCGGTACATTTCCGATTCTGCGACATTGCCCTGTTCCTGCAGCCACCTGAAGATGGGAAGGAACGGGACCGAGGACCTGGAAATGCGGGCACAGACCCCTTTGGGCAGGACTCTTGGCAGGTTCTCCGGCAGACCGCCTCCCGTGATATGTGAAATGGCATGTACCGGAACGGATTCGAGAAGCTTCAGGATTGATTTCACATAGATGAGGGTGGGGGCCATCAGCTTGTCGCCCAGTGTGGAATCATCCAACAAGCCGCCAAGGTCCGCGCCAGTGTGCTCAATGATTTTTCGAATCAGGGAATAACCGTTTGAATGCGGGCCAGAGGACGCCAGCCCGATCAGGACATCACCGGGTCGAACCCGGTCCGGCAATATCAATCTTTCCTTTTCGGCAATACCCACCGCGAAGCCCGCAAGGTCGTAGTCCCCGGCCCGGTACAGGCCGGGCATTTCCGCGGTTTCTCCGCCGATGAGTGCGCACCGGGCGGATAAACAACCTGTTGCAATGCCCTCGACCACCGATGCCACCTGGTCAACGTCCAGTTTTCCGGAGGCAAAATAGTCGAGAAAATACAGGGGTTCTGCCCCACAGACCACAATGTCGTTCACGCACATTGCGACGAGATCGATACCGATGGTTCGGTGCCGGTCCAGGCGGGCCGCGAGTTTCAGCTTGGTGCCAACGCCATCCGTGCCCGACACCAGGACAGGATGACGGTATTGACCAGCCGGCAATTCAAACAATGCCCCGAATCCGCCAAGCCCCTGGAGCACACCCGGCCGCGCCGTTCGCCTTGCCAGTGGCCTGATCCTGTCCACGAGCGCGGCCCCCCTGTCAATGCTGACGCCGCTGTCCTGATAGGTCAGGACGGGTTTGTGTTGCCCCATGTCGTATTTTGCGTTTGGAATTGGTGGCGGTTCTCCAAGGACGATTATGCCTGATTGCAGCCGAAGATTCTTGAGCCGCGCGACCAGGATTCAGCGATCAGGGGCCGCCCGGCAGTGGAAACCTGGGAACTGCCCGCCTCCCCGGACATCGCTGGTACGGCTCCCGGGGCCTCGCGGCTTGCCGCCCCGAGTCGGCCAGGAGCCGGGGGGAGCCGTGTGTTTCCGAAATGTGTCTGGTACAGGCACCTCGGATTGGCGGGGCGACAGCGAGGCGATATTGAGGATGACCGATGGAAAAAAGGGTCGTACAATCGGTATTCCAAACAATGGTCCGGATTGCATGGCCTGGTTTCAATCCGGTAAAGCGGTCGGTTTGCCAACGGTTCAACATTACACGGTGGTCAATGTGTTGTCACAAGTTCCCAATCTGTTGACGCTGGTAAGAATTGTGGCCTGCCCGGTCCTGATCTTGCTGCTCAACGAAGGAAACTATTCGCTCGCCCTGGCTTTGTTCATTTTTGCGGGGATTACCGACGGACTGGACGGTTACATTGCAAAACGCTACAACTGTGTTTCCAGCCTGGGCGAAGTGCTGGACCCCCTGGCAGACAAATTGCTGATCGCCAGCACCTATATCATGCTGGCGATTCTGGGGGACCTTCCGTTTTGGCTGCTTATCGTCGTCATGTTCCGGGACCTGGTCATCGTTGCCGGCTATCTCATACTGGTCGCAATGGGGACCAAGGATTTCATGAATCCCACCTATACCAGCAAAGTCAACACATTTGCCCAGATTTCCCTGATGGTATGCATTCTGATTGAAAAAGCGAGCATCGTTTCCATCCCCTTGATCACGGATTTGCTCATTCTTGCCGTGTTGTTTACGACGGTCATCAGTGGCGTGCAATATCTGTGGCAATGGGGAATCCGGCAGGAAGTGGACGGGCCGTCCGGATAATGTACGGGCAGACGGTAATCCCCACCCAACTGGCCGACGAAGCCAGTTGGGACAATTTCAGCCCGGCCCGGAACGGGATGCTGGTCGGGGAACTGGAGAAACTGCTGAAGAACCAGCGTGCCAAGCGGGTGCTTTACTTGTGGGGGGAACACGGCAGCGGCAAATCCCATCTGCTGCATGCCTGCTGCCATGCCAGACAACGCATCGGCGAATCCTTTCAGTTTCTGTCCCTGGGACAGGTCAATTCAATTCCGGATATCCGGGACCAGATGGATTCCGGAACACTGGTTTGTCTCGACGACATCCAGAATCTCAGGGGGTTGGCGGGTATTCAGGACCAGGTTCTCGGGTTGTATGAAAAGGCGACCGGTCTGTCGGGGAGTCTGATTGCCAGCGGGAACACCCCTTTGGACCAAATCGGCCTGGAACTGGAGGACCTCACCTCCAGGTTGTCTTCCGGCGGGAGCTATCACCTGCATGCACTCAATGATCGAGAGAAGGTGGCCGCCCTGAAAATCCGGGCCGAAAATCGCGGGTTTGCGCTGAACGACAATGTGATTGCGTTTATCATGTCTCACTATCGGCGGGATACCGGGTCGCTGTTTGCGCTGCTGGACAAGCTCGATGCGGCATCGTTGCAGGCCCAGCGGAAGATCACCATCCCATTCATCCGGTCCCTGTTGTGAACCGGCGCATTCACCGCGGCTCAGAGCGCGGACCCGGACAGCGCCGCCGCGCACTTGGCCACTCTCCTCCCCAGTAACTCGGCAATGTTTTTTTCGTCCCCCGTAATGGGGTTGGCTCCGTCACTGCCGGCAACATGGCTGGCGCCGTACGGTGTACCGCCGCTTCGGGTCCTGCCAAGAGGGGACCGGGCGAACGGGACACCAACGATGACAGACCCGTGATGAATGAGCGGCAGCATCATGGACAACAGGGTGCTTTCCTGCCCGCCATGCATGCTGCCGGTCGAAGTGAATACCGCCGCAGGCTTGCCATTCAGCGCCCCGTTCAGCCATTGGGGCGTCGTTTGGTCAAAAAAGTATTTCAGGGGCGAGGCGACCGTGCCAAAACGGGTCGGACTTCCCAGGGCAATGCCGTCGCAGGTTTCCAGGTCACGTGGGGTGGCATACAGGTCTCCACGGTCCGGAATTTCCGTTTCGACCGCTTCGCATACGGTTGAAACCGGCGGCACCGTTCGCAATACGGCTTCACAGTGGTGGACGCTTTCCACCCCGGTGGCGATATGCGTGGCAAGCGTTGCAACCGAACCATGGCGGCTGTAGTACAGGACGAGAATGCGGGCCATCACAAAGAGAATGTGCCGTCACGGAAGAACGGGATGCTCCGTGGAGTCTTGCCATGTTTGAGGGTGTTTCGACCCATCTTTCAACGTGTCAATCTGTGGATTCGTGTTTCACCCGGATGCCGTCAGCGGCCGGAGTCCGGTCCTGGCGGCTTGCGGATGATTGCATTGGCAGGCTGCAGTCAAGTGGATACCAGGAACTCCATCAATGCCTTTTGCGCGTGCAACCGGTTTTCCGCCTCATCCCAGACCACGCTTTGGGGCCCATCAATGACGCTGGCCGCCACCTCACAGCCCCGGTAAGCCGGCAGGCAGTGCATGAACAGGGCATCGTCAGCGGCGGCCGACATTAATGCGTCATCAACACAATAGCCGCTGAAAATGATGGACCGGGTTTCTTTTTCTTTTTCATAGCCCATCCCGGACCAGGTGTCTGTGACAACCAGGGCCGCGCCGCTTGCGGCGTTCCCGGGGTCGGTGGTCAATTCGATGTTCGACCGGCAGGATTCGGTGACAGCGTGGTTCGGGCGGTGGTCCACAGGGGTCGCGATCGACAGCAGGAAATCAAGCTGCCTGGCGGCGTTCATCCACGAGTGGCACACGTTGTTGCCATCGCCGATCCAGGCGATTTTTTTTCCCCTGATATCGCCCCGGTGTTCGGTGAAGGTCTGGATGTCGGCGAGCAGCTGGCACGGGTGGTTAAAGTCCGACAGGCCATTGATCACCGGGATGCTGGCATGTTCTGCCATGGTCTCGACCCGCTGGTGCGGCCCGGTGCGCATGACGATTAAATCCGTCATTCTGGAGAGCACCCGGGCGGTATCTTCAATGGGTTCGCCACGACCGAGATGGGAATCGGCAGGAGACAGAAAGAGGGAACTTCCCCCAAGCTGGCGAATCCCGACTTCAAAGGATATCCGGGTCCGGGTTGAGGATTTCTCGAACACCAGCACCGCGGTTTGCCCGTCCATCAAGGAGGAAGCGGCGCCTGCCCGTGCCTTCAGTTCCATGGCGCGGGCGATAATGCGCCGAATTTCCTTGGCGGACAAATCCATCAAACTCAAAAAGTGGCGCATGGCAGGCAACGTGATCCCGGTTGAAGAGTGCCCTGGGCTCCGGCACTCGTCGAAAGGCAAGTTTACTAAAGCGGGCGGTAATTTCCAATGATATAATCCATCGCTTTCCCTTCCGGTATACAAGCTGAAGATTATGTCCAGTATCAAAAAGGCAGTGCTCGCCTACTCGGGGGGTCTCGACACCTCCATTATCATGAAATGGCTGGCCGATGAATATGGTTGCGAAGTCGTCACGTTTACGGCGGATATCGGTCAGGGCGAGGATCTGGAACCTGCCCGCAAAAAGGCGGAAAAATATGGAATCAAGGAGATTTTTGTTGAAGATCTCAAAGAGGAATTTGCCCGGGAATATGTCTTTCCGATGTTTCGTGCCAATGCAGTGTATGAAGGCGAATACCTGTTGGGCACTTCCATCGCCCGTCCCCTGATTGCGAAATACCTGGTGAAAACCGCGGAGAAAACCGGTGCTGACGCCATCTCCCATGGTGCGACCGGCAAGGGAAACGACCAGGTGCGTTTCGAGTTGTCTGCCTATGCGCTGAGCCCCGATATCCGGATCATCGCTCCCTGGAGGGAATGGACCCTGACTTCCAGGGAAAAGCTCATGGCCTATGCACAGCGCCACGGTATTGAGGTGGAAAAGAAAGCGGGCGGCGGTTCACCCTATTCCATTGACGCCAACCTGCTGCATATATCCCATGAGGGGAATGAGCTGGAAAACCCCTGGACCACGCCCGGGGACGGCGCCTGGGAGTGGACGGTCTCTCCCCTGGATGCGCCGGATGAGCCGGAAGACATCACGCTGGAATTCTCCGGCGGTGATATCATTGCCGTCAACGGGCAGTCTCTGTCTCCGGCGGCGGTGATACTCAGACTGAATGCCCTGGGGTCCAGGCATGGCATCGGGCGGGCAGATATCGTTGAAAACCGCTACGTCGGCATGAAGAACCGGGGATGCTATGAAACCCCCGGCGGAACCATCATGCTGAAGGCCCACCGTGCCATGGAATCCATCACACTGGACCGCGAAGTGGCCCACCTGAAGGATGAACTGATGCCGCGATATGCCAGGTTGATCTACAATGGATACTGGTTCAGTCCCGAAAGGTTGATGATGCAGGAGATGATCAACGCTTCCCAGAAGACGGTAAATGGTGAAGTCAAGGTCCAGCTGTACAAGGGCAATGTCACGGTTCTCGGACGAAGGTCGGATTCGGATTCCCTGTTCGATGAAAGGATCGTCACCTTTGAAGAGGATGCCGGTGCCTACGACCAGTCGGATGCCACGGGCTTTATTCGCCTGAATGCCTTGCGCCTGCGCATTGCCGGGAACCGAAGCCCCCGCACCTGAATTTTTGCGAACAGTGAGTGCTGCGCCCTCTATCTCCATGGTGGTTCCCATTTACAATGAAAGAGAGAACTTGCGCGGCCTGGTTCACCATATTCAGGCATTGGATGGCTACCGTGAGGCCTTCATCGTGGATTCCAGCGATGCGGAGGATTCCCGGGCCATTGCCAGTGATGTCCGTTCGGCTATCGGGGACCAATCCAGGATCCGGTATATCCGAAGCGCATCCAAGGGGCGGGCATCGCAAATGAATGCCGGTGCCAGCCTGACATCGGGAGATGTGCTGCTGTTCCTGCACTGTGATACACGGCTGCCGACGAATGCAATGAGAATGATCGGAGAGAATATCAGTACAGGGGTGAAGTGGGGCCGGTTTGATGTCCGGCTGGGTGCGCAGGGGTGGGTTTACCGGATGATCGAAAGGATGATCAACCTGCGTTCCAGGCTGAGGCGGATCGGAACCGGGGACCAGGCCATCTATGTCTTGAGCCAGGTGTTTCATGAATGCGGCGGATATCCGTCTGTGCCGCTGATGGAAGATATTGCATTGTCCAAGATGCTGAATCGCTATTCCAGGCCGGGTCTGATCAAGCAGGCCGTCATCACATCGGCCCGCCGCTGGCAAAATCGTGGCCCGCTGAAAACGGTGATGCTCATGTGGAAACTTCGTTTTCTGTTCTGGGTCGGGGTGGCTCCGGAACGGTTGGCAGTCATGTACGGGGATGAGCGGTAACCGCCCGATTCCACTGTATTTGTTTGCCAAAGCGCCCGTTCCGGGTGAGGTCAAGACTCGCATGTATCCCCGGATGGACGCAGCGGGCTGTGCACGGCTGGCCGCGACGATGCTGACCCATTCCGTCGAGAACCTTCACCGGCACTGGCCGGGAAAGCTGGTGTTAACGGTTTCCCCGCATGCGCAATTCGAGGTATTCCGGTCGCTGCGGTCTTCCGTGGACATGGATCTTGAAGTTCAGATAGAAGGGGATTTGGGGTCGCGGATGATGCATGTGCTGAAAAGAGGCGTGAAAGAGTCCGGCTATTCAGCGGTCATGGGCTGCGACATTCCCCATCTTCCCGGTGAGACGCTGGAAAATGCCTATGAACTGTTGACGACCCGTGGAAATGTCATTGGTCCGGCAACGGACGGCGGATTTTATTTTCTGGGGGTTAACCAGGAGAATGAGCGTATTTTCCGGGATGTCCGGTGGGGGGAGTCCACTGTGCTGTCCAGGGTTCGCGCGAATTTTTCCGAGTGCGGGCTGGCACTGGCCAGCTGTGCGGAATCACGGGATATCGATACCTGGGATGACCTGTGCTGGTTGGCGGAAACCGATGCGAGATACCGGGAATTTACCGGCCCGTAGCCTGGTTCCCGGATCCAGCGTGCACGTTTGAAACAGTCATTGCAACCACGGTGAAGAAATCGGATGCCTGCTGCCCACAACCGGAATGATGCCTCTTCGGAGTCTTTCCATGCGGGCTTTCTGAAGCCCGGGTACTGGGGCACATGGTCCTTGCTCGTCGTATTGTGGCTGGTGATGTGGCTGCCACGAAAATGGGTGATGGCGATGGGAGGATGCTATGGCGACCAAATGAGAAAGCGCAACTCAAAACGCAGGAAGATCGCGGAAACCAACCTTCGGCTGTGTTTTCCTGAACTGGACGATGACCAGAGGCAGGCCATGCTCAAGGATCATTTTCGATGTTATGGGCAGGGACTCATGGACATGGGACTGGCGATGATGGGCACGAAAAACCGGATCGGAAAATTTACCAGTGTACAGGGAATGGAAAATTTATCCGGTTTGCCCGGGACACAAAAAACTATTCTGATCACCTACCACACCACCACCCTGGACATGTTTCCCATGTCCTTCATGACGGGAATCGACCTGGTCTCGATGATGAAACGGGACCACAACCCTGTCCTGAACTGGTTCCTGTATCGTTCTAGGATGCGCCACCGGAAGGTGAAGGTGTACATGCGGGACCAGGGGCTGCGCCGCATCCTTGACGGAATGAACGAAGGCCGGGCCTGTTTTCTGGTGCCGGATGAAGATTTGGGGGCGGGCAAGCATACGGTTTTTGCGCCGTTTTTCGGCCAGGACCGGTCTACCCTGAACACGGTTGGACGGCTGGCCAGGATCACGGATGCCGTGGTCATTCCGGGAATCTGCCGTCTCATCCCGGAAACCGGATGCTATGTGACCACGCTTTTGCCGCCCCTGGATGATTTTCCAACGGGCGACCAGGTACGGGATGCCTCCATCATGAGCGAAGCCATGGAAAAGCTGATTCACCAGGCCCCGGAACAGTATTTGTGGACATTCCGGTGGTTTCAAACCCGGCCGGCAGGAATGGAAAGCCCGTACGATTGATCCGGCAAATGGGGGATGGTGCCATGAAAATACTGGTGATCAAGCAATCTTCCCTGGGGGATGTGCTGCATGCCAGTGGCCATATCCGCAGCATCAAGCAGCATTTTCCACACTGTGAACTGTACCTGCTGACTGCCCCGGCTCCGGCAGAAATATACCGGCACAGTCCATGGGTCGATGAAATGATTCTCATCGACCGGGACGGATGCAAGAAAAACTGGTCCACCCGGCCGCTTTGGGTGGCCGGGGAAATCCGGCGCGTGATGACACAGGTCCGCCGGCACCATTTTGATCTGGCATTCGATTTGCAGGGCCTGGCCAAATCGGTGTGGTTCCTGTATGTGGCCCGGGCAACGGAAAAATTTGTCAAGGGCCGCTGGCCGTGCATCGCCGGATTCAAGAACAAGAAGCTGCATGCCATCGGGGAAATCGGCGAGGTACTTCAAATGGCCGATATCCCTGTCCGGGATGCCTGCATGGAATTGCCCACGGGCCCGGGCGAGGTGGAATTTGTGGATGAATTGCTGCTTGGAATCCGGGCAGGTGAAAAACCCGTGCTGATCATCAGCCCCTTTTCCAGATGGAGTTCCAAGGATTGGCCGTTGGAGAAGTTCATTGAAGTCGGTGCCCGTGTCCACGACACCCATCAGGTCATTTTCACGGGAACCCCGGAACGACAGCATGAAATCAACCGGGCCCTGGACCGTGCCGGAGTTCGAACCTGTTTGAATTTGGCGGGAAAGCTCACGTTGCTGCAATTCGCTGAACTGGTTGGCCGGGCTGCCCTGATGCTGACCGGCGACAGTTTTCCCATGCATGTGGCCGGAGCAAAAAAAACTCCCGTGATTGCCTTGTTCGGCCCTACGGACGAAAGAAGAGTCGGACCGCTGGGGGAGCGGGACTGCATCATTCGTGTGGATGGCTGCACGGTCTGCGACAAACGGAATTGCCCGCGGTATTGCCTGGCCCGTCTGGATACTGATCGGGTGATTCAGGCCGTTCGAAATCACCGGTAATCGTGGTGGTTCAGTTCAGCATTTCCTCGAATTCCTGTTCCGATTTTTCAGCCTCCTGTTTCAGCCACCTGCGAAAAGCGGCGATCTGGGGTTCGTTTTCCCGGCCGGGAATGCAGACCAGGAAATACGAGATATAGGACCTGCTTTTGACCCGGGGGAACAAGCGCACCAGCCGCCCGGCCTTGATGTCGTCGAGGACATGAGCGCTGCGGGCAAGCGCGATGCCCTGGTTATCAATCGCCGCCTGGATCGCCAGACTGGTCTGGGGGAACTGTGTGCCCTTTGGCATTTTTCCGACCGTGACCCCGGCATCCTTGAACCAGTCACGCCAGCGTTGCAGGATGTCCACCGCATTTCGCCGGAGCAAGGGCAGGTCCAGCAAATCCGCCGGTTTTTCAGGAGTCCCGTGCGCATTGAGGAAATGGGGACTGCAGACCGGAAAAACATATTCGCTCAACAGCCGCTCTTCATACAGGTTGCTCCAGTGGCCATACCCCAGTCGAATGCCGACATCGGCGGTTTCCGCATCAAAATCGACCAGTTCATCGGAAGTGGAAATCCACACCTCAATATCAGGATGCTGGTGATTGAAATGGCCCAGGCGAGGAACCAGCCACTTGAATGCAAAGGATTGCAACAGGGTGACACGAAGTGCGGCCGGGCCGTCCTCCTTGTGAACGATTTCCTCCAGGGTCAAGGTGATGCGCCGGACAAAATCGCGTACAACGGGGACCAGCACATGTCCGGCTTCAGTCAGCACCAGCCGACGGCCCCGCCGCTCAAAAAGCCTGACGTCCCAGAGCTCTTCCATGTGCCTGATTTGATGGCTGATGGCGCTTTGCGTCACAAAAAGCTCTTCCGCAGCCCGGGTATAACTGAGATGTCGCGCGGCGGCTTCCAGCGCCCGCAGGGCAGACATTGAAGGGTATCGGACGGTCATTCTTCATACATGAGCAAACACTCATGTATTGTATGAAAAAGTTTCGTTTGCCCACAAGGGGGATTGCCCCTATATTCACCCTACAGGCTACCGAATAGCCCTGTTATGAATCAACAACTAAACGAGAGGATTCCAATTATGGCACACCAAGCACTAGTCAAAGTGGGTATCGCATATATCGGTGCCCTGATATTACTGACTGTAATAATGACCATCGTCCATTAGGAGACTATCATGAACACAACGATCATTCACAGCCCCCACAGCAATGTTGTACAGGGCCGGTTTCAGCGCGGTCTGGTGGCTCGGCTCGTTGACCAGGTCAGGACCTGGAACGAAAACAGGGTGGCCATTCGTCAACTGAACTCCCTCTCAGACAGGTTGTTGCAGGATATCGGGATCGAGCGTCAAAACATCGCCGAAACCGTCCGGCAGCTGCATCGGCACACCGGTGTCGTCATTGATCGGCATCCTTGCGGTGCGGGAAGACAAGAAGACCTCCGCAAGGCCGCATGACCAGTTTTTCTCCATAGGTGTTTGTCTATTCCGGGCGTTCTGTTGAACGCCCTTTTTTTCGCCTTGCACTTTGGCAGGCACCGGGCTGGAAACCAGGGTTCTGCCGGATGAGGCGGCAGTACTTTTGTCGGGAACTGCGCTATGGCTCGGTGTCTGGCCAGGGCAGCTGACGGTAAAAGATTGCGACCCGTTCAAAACAGGGTTCGAAATCCGGAATCTCCCCCAGGTCCAGCCCGACTTCCGCAACTCAACCTGATTTTGAACTAATTCAGGGGGTTTTTCCAAGAATCTCCGGCTTAATCGGCAATTCCCGCCAGGTTCGAGGAATGGGTGAACACAAGGGATTTCAGGGTTTTTGAAAAAAGGTTTTTGAAAAAAGCTGTTCGCAAACTTTTTCGTGAATAATAGTATTATACCCATCCAATTTCATGAACCAGGTGAAGTTGGATGAAAAAATCCTTTGGTCGCAAGGAGTTGTCCGCCCCGGGCTTGTACCGGACCGTTCGCACCGCTTTCGGGCAGATGACCGAACCGCGCCAGGCCCGGAAAATATCCCTCGCTGTTGCAGTCCGACCGGGGCTGCAATGAAACGACGGTGCTCATACACCTGATGGTGCTGGCCTTTCTGGTCGATCAGATCCAGCCATGTTGCTGTGCGGTCTTCAACCGGGCGCTTGAGAGCCAGCACAGCCACAGTGCGCTGTGGCGGAAAATACGAACGATGTTCGATGAATACTTGATCGGCAGTTGGGACGACCTGTACGGGAGCATTGCACATGGGCACTATCAGCTGGTGCCCGAAGCCCCCCTCCTGACGGGTGGCCGTGACTCGGGGTACTCCAGGCGGTTCTTCAGCGTACACCCAGCCCGGTTTTCTTTTCTGCAGCCATCCTGCAGAACGGGTCGGCATCGTCCTGAGAATCCTTCCTGCCGAAAATCTTGCCATTGGCCTGCAATTTAGGTGAAAATTTTTTTGGCGGGAATTGCTGCCGTTTGCCGTAATGTTTGCCGTAATGTGGCGAAAATGAGGTCTTATGGAGTAAACTCTAAATTCTCGTGGAACAGGCCATTATCTATGCTCACCAGGCTAACCATACGCAACTTCAAGCGCTTCAACGAGATTGAGGTCGAATTGGGAAACCCGGTCGTCTTCATCGGACCGAACAACTCGGGCAAAACTTCGGCCATGCAGGCGTTGGCGCTATGGGATATTGGTCTGAAGCGCTGGAACGAGAAATACTCCGGCAAGAGTGCACCGGACAAACGGCCTGGCGTCACTGTAAATCGCCGCGATCTTTTTCCGATCCCCCATCCCACCGCCAATCACCTCTGGCATCGATTGCGTATGCGCGACGTCCGCAATTCTGGAGGGTCCACCAAGACCAGCAATGTTCGCATTGATCTCTTTGTGGAGGGCATCACTAACGACAAGCTTTGGAAATGTGGTCTCGAATTCGATTTTGCCAACACCGAATCGTTCTATTGTCGACCCCTGCGGCAAGATGACAGCAAGCCCCCGAAACGTTTTCCCGTACCGCCGGAAGCAGGCAATATTCATGTCGCCTTTTTGCCACCCATGTCGGGTCTGATGGCGACCGAAACCCGGCTTGACCCGGGCGCGGTGAATGTACGGGTCGGCG
>WTGA01000026.1:38970-46612 GCA_011523765.1 Gammaproteobacteria bacterium | reverse complement strand
GACGTATCTTCACCCTGTCGTCGTAGAAATGCGCCACCTTCCTCAATTCCCCCACGAACGCCTCCTCCGCCTCGTACTTCATCTTCCATGGGGAATGGGTCAGATGGGGATTTATCTTCTCGCAATAGACCCTGCGGAAGTCGGTACGGCTCCTGGTACCGAAAAAACTCCCCTCCGACAGCAGCGTGAGCGGGTAAAAGAACTCCTCCAGCTGCTTGTCGATGGGGGTTCCCGTCATCCCCATGCGGTACGCCGTCCCCTCCGCCAGCTTGCGCAGACGCTTGAAGCGGTTGCTGTACGCCCTGAACTGGTGGAGTTCGTCCACCACCAGCACGTCGAAACGGGGGGATTTTCCCTCGAACGGTACGTTGGACGACGACAACGCTCCACTGGAGAGGACGGTGACCCGTCTTCCCACGGCGTACCTCGCCCTCCACTCCTCCCAGACGGGCAGCACCTTCGGGGGGGCGACTACCAGTACCCTCATTCCTTCTATTCCACGGGTCATCCTCGCCCATTCAAGGAATGTGAGGACGGTGCTCGTCTTGCGGGAGCGCATCTGGTGCACCAGCACGGACCACCCCCGCTCCCATCCCTTCATCATGAACCGTACCGCATCGACCTGATGGGGCAGCAACGGCTCTACTTCCATACCAGCCACCTGCGGTACCACGGCGTACGCTCGTCCAGCCTGTCAGCCACCTCGAGCCAATGATCGCATACTTCCCGTAACGACTTCGCATATTCCTTGCCCCCGGGCGTGTACGCGAAATGCTCCCTGAACATGTCGAGTCCGCGTGTATTCCCCCATACAATGTCATTCTCATACGCCCATGACTCCAAGTCGTATCTCGAATCGATCCCCAAATCCCGTGCCATCAAATCCGCCCCCGAATCCCAATCTTCATCCTCCAAGGACGGATCATGCCGGGTATTCCCGTCCCATTTCTTCGCCAACAGATACCATCCTCCCACACAGTGAGCGGTTCCGCATTCCACGTGATCGCTACAGACCGCCGGCTCGTGCATGTTCAAAGAATCCTCGTCTGCGGCGTACGGGAGCATCTCCTCCAGGGTACGTACCATTTTCCTTACCTTTTCACTCGTTATCATACCACTCCCCCTATCTCCGCAATCTCCAGCGCATCCCCGACCTGTCTCCAGTGATCCACTATGTCCTTCAAGGTTTCCGCACGTTCCTTGTTTCCCGGCGTGAACGCTTCATTCTCGCAAAACATACTTCGCGCGTAATCGTTACCCCATAAATCGGGATTTTGGGACGCCCAGTCAACAAGACCATACTCACTGTCACTAACTCCCATGTCCTCCATCATCAATGCCACTCCGTCCAAGTACGACCGGTTGCCCCCCCGCAGGTGATTGCTTTTCCCGTCCCACATCTTAGCCAGCAGATACCATCCGGCATGGCAATGAACCGTTCCGCATTGATGTCCGGAAAAGAAGCTGTTCGTCCGACAGGAGACCCCCCCGGTTCCCATGTCCAGCGCCCCGTCGTGTTCCGCGTACGGAAGAATCCTCTCGAATGTTTTCACCAAGTTCCTTACCTTTTCACTCGTTATCATTTTTTCTCCTTTATGTTCCATATTCGTTCCAACCATCTTTTCCCGTACCGTCGTACGGGACTCCATGGCTTCCCCTTGCGTTCGTACTTGATCCGTATGTCCGTGAGTTCCTCCAGCGTCTTCTTGTAGTCGGCGCTCTCGCAGTACTCGTGGGACACCACCAGCGACGTATGCACTGCGGATGCGATTCTCGCGATGTCATTCCTCATCTCTTCAAGCTCTTCGTTCATTTTCCCTCCCTTGGTTATAAATTCGAATCCTTCAAATGTATTTGGCTGTGGCGGATGAACCCAATCATCCGTTCGTAATCGTCTCTCGCCAAGTCATCGCTTTCGTAATCCAAATTCAAAGAATTCCGGTCCCCCGGCGACCATAGAATTATTTTGGAACCATGTAGGCGCACGGCCAGAACCGTATCCAAGTTAATGAGGCGCCGGTACCTGTCCTCTACTCGAATAAAATTCATATGACCCCTCCTATTTCCGCGAGCTCCAACGCATCCGCCACCTGTCTCCAATGATCCACGATCGCGTCCAAGGAACTTTCCGGGACATTCATGCCGTCAGGGGAGAACGCCCGCATACCGATAAACATCTCATTTCCCCTGTCGTTACCCCATAAATCGGGATTGTCCCTCGCCCAGTACTTCAAGGCATAACCGCACAATAATCCCAAGTCCTGCGCCATCATCCTCGCCCCTACATCGTAGTAATAGTGACGTCCGGCGGGTAAATACTCTGCTTTCCCGTCCCACATCTTCGCCAACAGATACCATCCGGCGTGACAATGGACGGTTCCGCATTTGTGGTCCTGGCATGCGGGGGTATTGGAACCTACGGGTCGTGAGACTACGGCGGAATCCATATTCAGCGACGCTCCCTTACGCCTCGCGTACGGAAGAACCCTCTCGAATGTTTTTACCAGTTTCCTTACCTTTTTACTCGTTATCATTTCACCCTCCGTCCATCGCCGTCATAGAATCCCCTGCGGTACTTCGACAGGGCGGAAGAGAGCCGCCCCTTCGTCCAACCGCGTCCTCCGCGCGTCCTGTATCCCATACCGTTCAACTTGTCCGCTATCTGCCTGTAGGAATATCCTTTTTTCAACTCCCGTCCCGCGTACGTCATCGTAAGGACGAACTTATCCTTCCTGTTGGGATACCCGTCGGGGGGATGATACGCCCGTTTCTTCGTTTCCGCCGCATCCTTCTCGGACGGCAGCAGGAACCCCGCGGGGGTGATCCTTCCCAGGGCGTCCAGCACCTCTCCCCATGTTTCCGCACGCATCCTGTACGTGGTCGTCGCGCGTTCCATCTTCACCCTTACACTCAATTCATGTCGTTTACTCATTTCTTCCTCCTTTTTAAATAATCATCCCCTATCTCCGCAATCTCCAGCGCATCCCCGACCTGTCTCCAGTGATCCACTATGTCCTTCAAGGTTCTCGCCCGTCTCTTCCCGACGGAAGCGAACGCAGTGGAGTGTACGAACATTCCTGTTCCCTCATCGTTACCCCATAAATCGGGATTGTCCCTCGCCCAGCACTTCAGTCCTCTGTCCTCATAAAATCCCAAGTCCTCCACCATCAACACGATCCCTTCATTGTAGTAATGCATCCGATCCTCGGACATATAATCGCTTTTCCCGTCCCACATCTTAGCCAGCAGGTACCATCCTGCATGGCAATGAACCGTTCCGCATTTATGCAAGACATTCCGATCGGACGTTAGATTGTGATGATGGGATACCTTCGTCTCGCACATGTCCAGCGATGCCTCGGAAACGGCGTGCGGCAGCATCCTCTCGAATGTTTTTACCAGTTTCCTTACCTTTTTACTCGTTATCATTACTCCTCCTTTTGTTTCATTTTCTCATCCTTCAATTCCTGTTCATACCGATCCATCGTCATTCCCAGTTCGCGTAACGTGGAACAAGCCGCGTCCACTTCCTTCCCCAGCTTGGATAGTTCTTCAAAAGCGATCGCATTTCCGTAGCAGTAAGCCTTGATTCCCCTGCACTCCCATAACTCCATGTACGTCTCCACCAGTCTGCGGTAATCCGCAACAATCTCCGTACATCTCCCTTCCTGTTCTTCCCATTTACTCATTTCTCCTCCTTTTGTTTTGCGTCCGCCTGTGCGTCGAAGCACCGCGGACATAAGTCAACCCATCCATATCTTGTATCCGCTCCGGGCGGTTCCTCCCATACGACCTGCAGACGCAGCCTTCCCTTTCCGATCATGCGTCCGCACACCGTGCAGCGTACCCTGTAGTCCGGCTTCTTCCACTCCCACCGCGACTCCATCAGTGGGTCTCCTTCCAGCTGCTCCCCACGGCGTAATCCACCCCCGTGAGGAATCCCACCCCGTCGTCCAGTCCGTCCATGTACTCCTCCAGTCCCCCGCATATCTCCTTCACGATACCCTCCACGTACGCCGCGTCCGTACCGCGTACCAGCCATTGCAGTTCATCGTGGTTGAAGATGATCGCCCGCGCATCCGCGAACGCATACGTTATCCGTTCATGCAGCCGCGTGAACACCCTCTTCGCATATTCCGCGCCGCTGGTCTGACACAGCGTGTTCAACGCCTTCCACTTCTCCGTCCTGATTTGCGTCCCGTAGAACGATTCCATAGTGCCTGTGGAGTTTCCCCCGTCGTCGTCGGAGACTTCCGCCCCCCGTACTCCCCTCTGTACCGCATCCGACAGCCGTTTGAATCCGGGGAACCTGCGCTCCACGCACTCCTCGATGACGCTCCTGTCGGCGTTGTAAAAATCCATCAGCAAAGGTATCCCGGCCCCGTAGATCAGGGCGTAGTTCACCTTCTTGGCGAGACTCTCGGGGGTCTCCCCCGGCTGGTACACCGTACGCTCCATGGCCGGAGCGAACGCGTCCATCGTCAGCTGCTTGACGCTCACGCCCGAACGCACCTGACGTTCTATGGTGTCGTCGTCCAGCACCTCCCTGAACGCCCGTCCTATCACCGACATCTCCAACGCCACTATGTCCACCCCCACCATCAACCATCCCCGGGGAGCCTCCACGATGCCCCTTATATGCTTCGGAAACTGGTTCAGCGGCGGGTTTGAATAACTCGCCCTATGGGTACGCGTACCGTACACGTTCATCGACGGAAACACCGCCTCCGTGCCCGTATGCACCGACTCCCTTATGTAATTCTCGCAGTTCGACTTGCTGTCCTTGTCCAGAAACTGCGCCGTCCCCCTCTCGGCGGTGATGCGCAGGAGCGGTCCCAGTTCGGGAAATTCGTTCACTATCCTGCGTTTGTTCTGCTTGTTGAACGACGGTCTCCCCTTCTTGGTACGGGGCAGCCCCTTCCCGTGCCGTTCCACCAGCCATGCGTCTATCTGTTTCGTACTGTTCGGGTTCACTCCCGGAGCCGTCGTCTCCCATAACGCCAAGGGTCCCGCCAAACGGGCTTCCACCAGCTTCCTCGCCTCCGCCGCCTTGTCCCTGTCGTAAGGCAGTCCCGAAGTCAGCAGATCGAGCACCACGGGGAAAAAGGCGCAGTCCTCCTCCCACCCGTTTATATTGTCCGGAGCGCCGTGGGTCTCGCAGAAATAGTGCGTAAGGCACTGCTGTATCCGCACGTCATGCGAACACCGTTCCGCAAGCTCCGCATCGGATGCAGTGGCGAAGTCCTCCACCTCCGTCTTGCCCTCCATCCCGTAAACGGTCTCCACCATGGATGCCCACGATCCCATGCCGTGCCTCTCCCTCAACGGAAACAGCTTGACCGAGAAGATGAGCGTGTCCAGCAGCCGTCCCGCCGTTCCAACCCGTATCAGTTCCGACTGCAACGGAGCGGTCGATCCGCTGCGCTGGTGGTGCCAGAGCAGCAAAGGCAGGTCGAACGTGAATATGTTGTGTCCCGCAATATATACATCCACGCACATCGCCGCCCTCAGTATGTTGACGGCTTCCTCCAGCGTGAAAACGGTATTTATCTCCCCCTCAAGGCTCCAACTGTAACTCATGCATCGGAAAGCCGAAAACATGGGGAGTCCTGTCGTCTCGATATCGAAGATAAAGCAAGGTTTGTCCATGTCACCTCCAAAAAAAGGACGCGGTCATATGACTCTTCCCGCCTTGACCGCGTCCGGATAAAATCAAATCATCTGCCCACCATCGGATGGGCATCGAACAACAACCTGAAAGCGTCGGAGTCCTCGGGATGGAACTCCATTTCCGTCTTGTGGAACGGATTGTATCCCTCCCGTTTTATCAGCTCGTGACCCGTCACCATCAGCACGGAAGCGCCTTCATGTTGCGCAATCTCCTCCTTCATGTGGTCGTTGACCGGACAGCGGATGTACTCCATGCCCGGAAGATCGTGATCCCAAAGGTTCCAATGCAATGCGATGTTATCGTTCATGTCGAACACCTTCACCGCACCCACGCCCATGAAGGGGAACTTCCACGCCGCCTTGGCGTGATGCTGCTTTATCCCGTACTTTATGACGGGAAGGGACAGCAGGGCGATGTTGCCCTCCTCGTAGTCCTTCCATGACACGTACGGGGAGTTGCGTTCGTCCTCCATTTCCTTGAGTTTCTTGCGGCAATCCGCCAAAAATCGTGTTCCCATGCCGCCTCCTCAAAGCACCAGAGCAGCGTCCACCGCTGCGGTGGTGGTGGTGAAGTGGTCGGGAGACAGTCCGCAAATCTCGTCGTAGGTCATGTTGGACAGTTTGGTCAGCGTGTCCATGACCACCTCGTTATAAGCGTCGTCGTCCATGGCGGCGAGATCGGGACGGAGTTCCTCCACCGAAGCGGCGAACCGTCCGAGCCACTCGTCAGCCACCGCCCTGTCCACCTTGGAGGGAGGGAGAGGGGGAGGGGCGGACGTCCCTCTCCGCAACGCAGCCACTCCGTTGGATGCGGGTTTTTTCGCAGCTCCCGGACGGGCGGGCAATGCCGATGCCTTGGATGCGGTCGGTTTCGAGGCGGTCGCTTTTGCGGCGGTTTTTTTCGCAGCTCCCGGACGGGCGGGCAACGACGACGTCTTGGATGCGGGTTTTTTCGCAGCGGACGCCTTCACGGTCTTGGAGGAGGCTCCTCCTTCCGGGGAATCCGCCGCACCCGCGTCCGTTCCGAGAGTGTCCGCCCACGAATTGATCCGCTTGGTGATGCGGTCGATGTTGTCGAGATTGGTCGTCTCGTCGGTGTCCGCATCGACAGGCCAGGTGACGCTGACCTCGCCGTAACGTGACGGACGGGTCAGCTTGAGAAAAATCTTGGTATCCATATGTTCTCCTATTGTTGTATGACCGATATATCCGGTCAGCAGTTGATGTATCTTTTGGTCGGTGTACCAGCTGTACCTGTGCATGGTCTTTCTCAGCAGGGGGGACAGTTCCTCATACAGCGGATGCGTGCGTGCGTTCTGCAACACCGTCCACAGCATCCTCTGCCAGTTTATGCGCCAATCGGTATGCCATTGATCGAGCAGGATGCGTGCGTGCGTGTCCACGTGCGTGCGTGCGTGCGTGCGTTTGTCAAGTGCGTGCGTGCGTGCGTCCATTCCTCCAACCTCCGCCGTCCATGTTACCATGCGTGCGTGCGTTTGTCAAGTGCGGTCGACATACGCCACGGCGGCGGAGCGGTTTGCGGTAAACGCCATGGCGTCGAACCACGCCCCGATGCGAGCGTATTCCCTCCCGTCGATCCATCCCGTGACGGCGAGGTACATCCTGTCCCATGCGTCGCATGACTCCGTACCGCCCAAAAGGGAATACACGGTCACGCTCTCCCGGCGGCGTCCCTTGGTGCGGTGTACGGTGAATGACGCCGTCCCCGCATGATCGATCTCCATGCGATCGTAATGCCATCCTCTGGCGTAAATGTTCCTACTCCCGGTCCCGGTCATCGGTATCGTCCGCTAAAACGCCTGTTGTACCAACGGACGAACGCTCCGGTTGAAAAAAAGACAACCGTTCCCACAACCGTTCCCGCAATAATTTTTGTCGCATGGATATGGTTGTTGCCGTTTTGAGTGGTAACCTCCAGCCGCCCATTTTCATACCCGACAAACGGAAACGG
>WTGA01000026.1:6352-38870 GCA_011523765.1 Gammaproteobacteria bacterium | reverse complement strand
CCCTATGAATATTCAACCCTTTTGAGTACCCTTATGACTACCCTTTTGAATAACCAAAAACCCCCACCCCCCTATGACGCGTTGCTCCTGAAAACGATATTTTTAGGTTTGAAGAAGGTGTTTTTCATATAACAGTGTTAGTATTTTAGGTTTGAAGAAGGTGTTTTTCATATAACAGTGTTATTAAACCACCTGAAAAAGGGGTATCCGCGGCCATATAACGGTGTTTTCCTTTATGAATAACGGTGTTTTATTGGAAACAAGGTTGCAAGGGACACCCGGGGGGTCACACCCCGTTCAGCAGTTCTTCTTTCGTGAGTCCCGTGATTTCCATCGCCCGTTCGATTCCGGGAAAGTCGTCCTTCGTTCCGAAGGCGTCGTCCTCTTCCGTATTGGATTCGATGCGGGGGAGGCGTTGTTTGTTGAGTTTGATGCCGTGGTTCCTGCGGAGCAGGTAAAGGGTCCTGGGGGACACTCCCATGTTGCGGGCGGCTACGGACAGTTTTCCCCGGGAACGCTTCAAGTGCGCCTCCGCCCACCGTTTCATGAGGGAGGGCTTGTCGAGCGAGGATAGTTCTTCTCCGAAGGGGTCCATGGTTCCATCGTGCACCGGAGGAGGCGGTTGCGTCAACCCCCCGTACGGTGTAGGATGGGGGGATGAAGCCTTCGGACATGAGGAGACGGGGGAAGGCGCGCATCCTTCCGTCGGAAAAGGAGAAGGAGGCGGGGAAGGTGTTTCCCGTCCATTGCGACGACGGTTCCGTGCGGTGGTACCGGGCGGAGGACGGCTCCCCCGTGGACTCCCCCGGCGACAAACGGTACTACCGTCCCTACGACAGGAGCGCCGCCCTGCTGGTCGGTCAGTGCATCGCCAAGGGCATGACCGTCAAGGGCGCCCTGGAGGAGACCGGGCTGCCGTATACGACCTACCTCGCCTGGCGGAGGGAACGCCCCGACTTCGTCTCCGTCGTCGAGACCGGACGCAGGCTCCGCGCCGAAGCCGTCCACGAGTCCATGGCGGAGGAACTCGCCTCCGTCGCCTCCCCCTCGAAGGACTCCTTCGCCGACATGGACGGCATGGACGCTCCGGAACTGGCGGAGGCTGCGGAACGCAACAAGGCCAGGCTCGGGGCGCTCAGGGTGCTGGAGAAGAAGCAGGGTCTCCTCCGCGCCTTCGTCAAGGAGGACGCGCCCAACCGCTTCGGCGTCTCCAAACAGGTCGTCGAGACCCGGTCCGACGGTTCCGTGATGAACCTGTCCGTGGACATACCCGACGAGTACGCACGGGCGATAAAGGAGGCTTTCACCCCCGAGATTCAAAACGACGGGGCGCTGACCGTCAAAGGACTGCCCGTACCGGAGGAGGCGGAAAAGGACGGGGCTTGACACGGACGGCTTCCTCCCCCATAATGGGGGTAAGGAGAACGATATGCCGATAAACAGTCCGCACAAGCGGAACAAACGCTTCGCATCCGTACGGGACGGACTCGCCCTGGTGAGGAAGTCGTCCAAGGCGCGTACGAGATCGGAACTGGTCGGGGCGCGTTCATCGCTGGCGGGGTCTTCCGTGAGGGGGACGAAGGCGGCGGTACGATCCGTCGATGACAGGATGAGGAAGCGCAAGCGGAACTACGACCTCAACCGCTACCGGAGCTGAACATGGCCCGCAAAAAGGGAGAGTTCAACGAGGCGCAGTTGAGGCGGATAGCCGCCGGTCTGGATGATCCGCACAAGATGCGGATCGTGAGGGCGTTCCTGTCCACCAAAGACCCCCGTTTGAAGGAACGGGCGGAGAGATACATATCCGAAGGATTCAAGAAGGCGGAAAAAATCCATCCGGAGACCTTCCGCAAACAAACGAAAAAGGAGGGGCGCATGGCCGCACCGAAGAAACCGAAGAAAAACCCCGCGGTAGCGGGCAGGAAACGGCTCGAAGCCGAATTGAAGAAACTTATAAACGCGTTGAGGACGTCCACCTCTCCATCGTCGAGACGGATATTAGCTAAACGCATCAAGGAGATACGGGGGCAGATGAAAGGGGGTACGGTCGGAGCTCCGTCCCGCAAGGAGAAAGCCGCCGCCGCAAGGGAACGGGGAGCGAAGCGTCCGTCCGGGCGGAAGAAGACCGTGTCGAAGTCGAAAGCGATGGTGAAACGGAAGCGGACGCTTCCCGAGAAGAAGGACTTTCCGTTGAGGGCGCAAGGGGACACCCGTCCCGCCGTACGCAAGACGAAAGCCGACGCCGCCGACAAGGCGAGGTTGGCGGTGAAATACGGTGGAAAGGGGACCAAAGCGGCCAAGGGGCTTTCCAAAGGGAAGCTGGGTCTGATAGCTGCGGGAGGAGCGGCTGCGTTGGGCGGATTGGGTCTGATGCAGAAGAAGCAGACCGAACGGTTCGACAAGGCGGCGAAAGCGAAGAAAAAGTCGTCCCTGTTCGACCGTCAGAGTGCGAAGATAAAAGAGAAAATGGGAGCGAAACCTGCCGTGGCGAAGAAGGCTCCGGTCAGGAAGGCTCCGGTCAGTAAGGCTCCGGTCAAGAAACCCGTGGTAAGCAAGAAGGCGGTGACCGTCACGCCGGGCAAGTCGCCCGTCAAGGTGAGGACTTTCGCCGCTCCGAGGCGGAGGATGAAGGAAGCCGAGGGGTTGGGGGGTTCCGACGGCATCCAGGCCAGGGAGGCTGCTGCGGCGGCGTTCGCCACGGCCATAGCGGGACAGGTACCGGGCATCAACAAGACGGCGAACGACATCTCGGGATTTTTGGGCAAGAACCTGAAGCCGTTGGGCATGGCGGGACTTGCGGCGGGCAGCGTGTATCTGATAGCCAAGGCGTTGGCGAGGCACCGCAAGGGGAGCGGACCGAAGGCTTCCACCAAGGTGAGCAGGGGCATGGCTGCGCTGAGGAAGCCCGTGCGCCGGAGGTGACATGGTAAAAGGACGCAAGGGGACTCCGCGCGAGGATTGGAACATGATGGAGCGGCGGAGGGGATGGAAACACTCCGCCCGCAGGTCGAGGGAGGACGCCGCCCGTGCCGCACGGAAAGCGCATGAGAGGGGAAAGGCGTTGTACGCCAGGCGTAGGGAATCGGTGCGTCCTCCGTTGAAGGAGCCGTCGTTTGATTTTTACGAGAATTATATGAAGGAGCGTAAGGACAGGAAGCCGTCGTCGATAAAAGATTACATCGGAAAGAACATCCGTGCTAGTATCTCCCGTGAGGAGTCCGCCATGAAGAAGCGGAACGATGAGTCGAGGGGACGGGAGCTTTATTGGAAGAAGAAAAAGAACCCGTCGTTTGATTTTTATGAAAATTATCAGAAAGAGCAGAAAGAGTTCCAGCGGAAAAAGAGAACCCACGAAAGGAACAAGAAGCCGAAAAGGCGGACGAAAGCGTACGCCTGAGTTCAGTCCCGACAAGATGAAGACGTACGAATGTGCGACGGAGGGATGTACCGTTAAATTCAAGTATTGGGGACCCAAGCGGAAAAGACCATTGATCTGCGGGGTGGATTGTGTCCGGACGTAAGAAAGACTTTAAACTTAGAATCCCTCAGATACCATTCTTTGACGAAAATACTACGTATTTCGACGAGGAAAAGAAGATCAAGATGAAGATCCTGCTGGTACATCGGAGGGGAGGGAAAAGCCAGGGATGCGCCATGAAGGACACGGTGAGGATCAGGCAGTATCTGGCGGAGGAGAAGATATTCAAGCTGAGGGCGGATGTCGATTCGAGTTATCCGTCGATAGCGTTCATGGCCCCGACGAAGTTGCAGGCGAGGGGGATTATCTGGGATTATTACAAGGATTTCCTGTCCGAGTTCGAGGGGGTGAAGTTCAACAACAGTCTTTTGAAGGCGACGATCCCCCGTCCGTCGCTGGGGGATCAGATCACGGTGGAGTTGATGGCGTCGAAGAACCATGACCGTATCAGGGGGATGAAGTACAGGGAGGTGAATGTCGATGAGGCGCAGGATGCGAGCGAGGAAGCCATATACAGGTCGATAATGCCTACTTTGGCGGATTCCAGGGGAGTATTCAATGCATTCGGGACGGCCAAGGGGCAGGATCACCTGTACAACATGACGGTGAACGCCATCAGGAACGGACACCCCGTGAGGTTGTTCCCCGTGTGGCATACGAATGTTTTCACGCCGGAGGAGATAGAGGAATTGAGGAAGGACAACCCCGACGGGGCGTTTGAAAGGGAGTACGAGCTGGACTTCACGGCGAAGATACCGGGAACGTTCTTCCATCATAAAATCGAGGAGATGAAGAGGGAGCCGTGGTTCTACATGAGCGAATACGATCCTTCCCTGACCAATGTTGTCGGAGTTGACATAGGAGTGGGCGAGGGTTTCGCCGCATGGACGGCGCAGGCGGATTGCCTGAACCATACGGTCAACATACAGGATTTTTATACGGGATACGACAACCTGATGGACTTGAGGAGGGACATGCACGACGACGGGTTCGTCCCGGATGTGTTTTTCCTGCCCCATGACGGCGGCAACAGGACGCTGGGGACGCACAGGAAGGACACGCCGAAGCAGAGGTTCAGGGAGGTGTTTCCCGAGTGCCTCGTCAAGCCGCAGAAGAAGACGGTGGAGTTGATGACGGACATCTCCCGTATCAACGACAACCTCCATTTGCTGCGGTTTCCCGAGAAAGACGCTACGGGAACCGACGCCCACAGGGGGCTGCGTATGCTGGGGGAGTTCAGTCGGAAAAAAGACCCCCTGACGGGAGCGCATATGGACGCCATAGACAAGTCGAGGGGGGTTGACCACGCCGCGGACGCGCTGAGGACGCTGTACAACGGTCTGAACATCGACGGGGGTCGTATCAAGAGGGACTTCACCTACAAGCGGTCGGGGGGCGTCAGGGTGACTGAGAAGGGCGCCCGGTACAAGCCGTGGAGTCCGATGATGGTGAACAAGGGGAATCTGGTTGGCGGAAGGGGTTCGGTGTGGTACGATAGGAGATAGAGATTATGCCTTCCTTGGTTGGACGGCCGTGGTTCCATGGAGGAACTGCGGTCGTTTTTCAAGGGGGGGAAAGGAGTGAAATATGCCCGGAAACATAGGTTACGGCAAGAAGAGGGCTTCCCGCAGGTTGAGCATGGGGGTGTACACCCCTCCGACGGCGGGACAGGATCGGATCAAGATGGCGGGACTGCTCGACGCGGGATTGAGGGAGAAACCGTTCCAGGACACCACCCCCGCTTCCATGTCGGCGGAAGGACAGATGCAGATGAACAAGCGCACCAACCGGCAGAGGTTCGGCGGATACCGTTAAATGAAACCGCAAGACGCAGCCATGCTGGAACCCCTGTTGAGGGAGCCGTTCATCGAGTTCAAGAAGTGCATGCTGTGCAACGACGACGGGAACAAGGCGATGTACGACCTCATCACGTCGTTCTACACTCCGGGACACGGGGGAAAATACGGACACAACGACGAGGTGGAGTGCAACATGTACAATCCCTCGCCCGAGAACAGTCTGGAAAGGGCGTTGTCGGGGGTTCTTTCGTACCACCTCTCCCCCACCGAGGAATTTTTCGGACTCCATCCGTTGCGTCATTTGAGGGTTAAGAAGAAGAAAAAAGCTCCGTTGGTGGACGTCATCAAGGCGTTGACGGAACGGACGAAACACATCCACAGCATCATCCAGGATCCGGAGAATTTCTCCATCATGGGACAGGCGTCCAGGGAGAAGCTCAAGATAGGGCTTGCGGCGAAGACGGTGGACCCGGACCCGTTGATGGTGGCGAAGCTCCAGTACTACCCGTACGACATGCTGGGGGTGGGTACGTCGGACGGCAAGAGCACCGACATCCATCTGGTGTGCGAGGAACTCAACGAGTTCAACGCAAGGAGACGGTTTCCCGAGCCGTTCGGACAGCCGGACTACTGGAAGGAACGGAGCATGGCGGGGGTGTTCGCCGCCGAGAAGAGGAAGTATTACAGGTTGAACGTGCCGGTGCCCGTCTTGCGACAGCATCTGGACGACCACCTGCGTAGGAGCATATTGGAGGAGAAGGAGCGCATGAAGATGATCAGGGCGCTTCTCCCGCGCGACAAGACCGAGAACATGTATCCGGGAGCGTCCGCATGGGCGGACGTATGGTTCACGATCGACAGGGTGATGTCCGTGGAAATCAAGGACTACCGCCCCATCATGGTGAACAAGGCGTCGCCTCCGTTCAAGGTGATGCATTTTGCGAGGGGACAGGCGGAGAAGTCCCTGCCGTTGCTCATGGCGTTGAGTCACGGGCTTGAGAAGACGGTCAAGGCGTTCGAGCGCACGTTCGACCCGGCCTGGGCGATGACCGACGACAACCAGCGGCTCGCGCTGGACCTGTCGCCGGACGGAATAAATTTCATCGAGGCGGGGACGCAGGAACCCAAGCCGTTGTCTCTGGGGGCGGATTTACGCGCTCCCATCGAGTACTCCCAGTATCTCCAGATGATGCTGGACAGGGTCTTTTATCTGGACGTGTTCGAGCTGCTGAACAAGTCGCGCATGACCAAGGCGGAGGTGCAGTCGAGGGACACGGACGATTACCGCAAGCTGACGGCGTTCGTGGTGCAGGATCAGGCGGACGACCTCAATCCGCTGGTGCTGAGTATCAACTATCTCATCCATCAGGAGATCGGGAAGGACGACCCGTTGGGCGAGGAGGTGCTCAAGGCGACCTACACCAGCGAGATAGCGTTCGCCAACAAGAACAGCATGTTCAACAAGATTATGAGGATGGCCAACATGATAGGAGGATTCGCCGAGGTACTGGCGGAGGACAATCCGATGCTGGACGTGGCGGACTTGCCTAATTATTTCTCGTCCGTTATGATGAAAGCGGGGGAGACGGGAGTATTGAGGAATGAAGCCGACAGGCTCACCAGGGAAAAGCTCAGACTCGGAAGGCAGCGGATCGCCGACGACACCGCTGCGGCTAACGCGCTTGGAGCAAGTACGCAGGCACTTGGAGCGGTACCGGGAGCGACCGAAGGAGGCGGACAAGGAAGTGTCCCCGACGCGGGAACGGGAGTTCCGTAAGGCGTTGAAGGTGATAGGATGCACCCCCCAAGGAAAGATAGTACTCGACACGCTGATCCAATGTTCGCAGGTATGGATGCAACGCCCCGTTAAAGGACAGGACATGGAGCATTTCATGGGAAGGCGTAGCATAGGGCTTTTCATTTTGGAACATTTGAACGATAATCGTGATTGAGGAGACAACTTAAAGGAAGGTACATATGTCCGATGAAATCGAAGAAGAAGTGAACGACGAAGAAGTGGACGACGAAGAAGATTCCTCCGAGCCGTCGGAGGACGATCTGATCGACTCCATTCTGGGGGACGACGACTACACCGACGACAGTTACACCGACGAGGAACGGGATGATCTGGAGGAATCCGAAGAGGAAGAACCCGAAGAGGAAACCGAAGAGGAGGATGCCGACGAAGAAGAGGAAAGGGACCCCGAGCTTGAAGGACTGCTCGATCTGAGGGACGAGCAGGACGAGGAGGAGGAAGCCTCCGGCGAGGTCGATCCCCACAAGATAACCGACGAGGAGATCGCCATGGCGGTCTATCAGAGTTCCGATTACGAGGGATGGCTGGAAGCCGCCCAGGCCGAGGGGAGGGTGCCCGACGACCAGTTCGCCGCGATGGTGGGCAAGAACCGCATAGATTCGTCCATGCTGGTGGAGAACGGCATATTCGACATGGGGGACATGTACTCGTACATGAAGGGTCTGAGGGAGAACCAGGACCCCGACCGGCTGGTGGTTCCCTCCACGGAAAACGAGGAGGAATGGAGGGCGTTTCTCAAGGAGGGGTTCAACGTGCCCGAGGAAGCGGAGGGGTACAAGGACGACCTGTTCGCCGAGACCTACCTGGCCGGTGAAGAGTTCAAGGACGACCGGGATGATTTGAGGAAGATGTTCCACGACAACATGTTCTCGGAGGAACAGGCGTACGCGATGATAGAGAAATACGATGATTATCGTCGGAATTACCATGATTCACAGATACAGGAGAAGAATGACTATATCGCTCAAGAACGAGCCGCCATCGAGAAGGAATACGGGGAGGACACCCGTGCGGTGATGAAGGACGCTATCGCCTTCATAAAGAAGTACGGCCCCGAGTTTGACGTGGAATACCATGGTGAAAAAATCAAGAGTTCCTCCGCCTTCATCCGCATGATAAACAGGGCATTGAACGACAGTGCAGCCCCCGAACGCCTGCAGCTGAAACAGGCGGCGGTAAGCATCCAGAGCCTCACCCCCTCCGGACTGGAGAAGATGAGGGACGCCCTGATAGAACGCCGGGAGAAGTACATGCCGTATAAAAATGACGGATCGAGAAAAGATATGCAGAAGAAATTAAAATCTGCTACAATAAAACTAAACAAGGTCCTGGACGAGATCAACAAACGGGGTCTGGTCGACGGATAAGAGGTGGATTATGACCGATTTGACCTTTGAAAATGCTGTAAGAACTGCGCAGACCAAGGCGCAGAAGGAGATCACGGTCTCCACGAATACGTTGGAAAAGTTCTGGAAGCCCGAGCCGTTCAGTGGCGGTACGGACATGAAATCCATGCTGGGTCCCATCTCATCGAAAGAGGTGCCCTTGGGCAGGCTGGGAACGGGTTCGTCCCGTACCACAGGCGAGAACTACGCCGGCAGGAACAGACCCACTCCCGACACGGACGAACCCGTATGGCGCAGACGCTCCAGCCAATCCGCCCGGCAGGGACGCGAGGTGGGAATCACCTGCGACCGTACGCAGGCGCAACTCACAGGCATTTCGTTCGAGAAGCTGGTGGACATTCTCAAGGACAGGATGGTGGACGCCTACAATTACGACATGCTGGCGATGATGATAAACGGATTCACCATGCCGATGAGGGAAAACCCCGTCATGGGAGGACTGGGCAGCGGAGGCGGTTCCGGAGACGAGGGAAAAGGATTCGAGGTCAAGTTCCTGGATTCCTTCCGTCACATGATGGTGGGGAAATTCACCGCCGCACAGAACAAGAAGGGAACGTACGAAGCCCCGTTCACCATCGACGGTCTGGATTACATAGACTCCGAGATGGCGAATTGCAGGGATGCGGGATACCTTAACCCCGCCGACCGATCCCAATCCCCCATAGATTTGGAGACGGGAAACCCTTCCGACACGCACGTTTACGACGGCAGCAACCCCCGTCTCGGGGACGCGGCGGCTGAAGCGGAACGAATCGTGGTCATGGGACACACGGCGTTCGCCCGGTTCAAGGAGGAAAACAGGGACGTATTGAGCCGTTCCGAGCTGTTCCATGACAGGAAAAATTTTCTGGGACACGCCTATGTAAGGCGTTACGACAAATACATGTTCGTTTCGGTACCGGACGCGCTGGCTTCCAACCGGTTCGGGACCTCGTTTCCCGATCCCCTTACATGGCAGCATGCAGCCAACCCGGTCATGTCCGCCGTCCCCCGTTCGGGAGCGGAAAGGGGACGGATCGACTTCGTACAGAAGGCGTCCAATACTTCCGGAAGGAAACGGTTCCGCGTAAGGGCGTTGGTTCCGGGCGGTGAAGGAGTGGGACTGACAGGGACGGGGGGGTCTTCCAGTACATGGAGGGTGTCCGTGGTATCCGACTCGTCGAGCGCCGCAGTCACGGTCAGGAAAGGGAACACCGTCGTGGACGACTTCACTTTCACCAGTCTGGCATTCAATCTGGCACAAAGCACGGGGCAGGTCGTATTCCGGGGCAAGACGGTGGAGATTGTAAGAATCCAGGCCGGAGACCTGTATCCCGAGAACATGAACTTCCAGGACCCCAACACGGTCGATACCGTGAAGGACAAGGCGAAGGACTTCCGTTCCGATACCACCAAGAACGCCTCCGCGGGAGCGCAGAACTACAACGGAGTGTCGGGTAATGCGTTACTCCACACCAACGAACGGTTTGCCGACGCAAGCAACCTCTCCATGGCATACATAGTGGATCGCAGGGCGATGCATTACGGTCTTCCCAAGGAGATGAACGTCAAGTTCAAGATTGCGGAGGACTTCCAAAATTCCCATAATTATAGACTTTATTCTGAAATTTATCTTGACACCTTGCGTTTATACGACCCTCTGGTCAGGCAGGTGTTTTTTACCAGGTCGGGGGACAAGATAGGTACCTACACGACCGCCTAAAGGAGAAACTTATGCCATTGAACCACACTTTTGAAAATGTAGCCCAGGTGGCTTTCGGGAGGGTTCAAAAAGACTTCGCGGTCTCGATGAACGTGTTGAAAAAATATTTCAACGTAAGACCCAACACCAAGGCGAACCAGACCATGGATTTTCTCGGGAAAATCGACGCGGAAGCCATCGCGCTTGCGGGACTGTCGGATTCACCGGGTTCGGACGAGAAGAAGGTTTACAAGTTGAAGGGGGGCGATCCCGACTTCACCAGCGGAAACACCAATACGGTCGATCACCGTTACCGTCGTAACAGGGCGACTCCCAATCCCGTACAGTTGGGATGGAGACGGCGTTCCAGCGACGGAGTGGGACGGGTGCTCAACGTGTCCGTACCCCGCGCCGATGCGCAGGTGACGGGTCACAATCACGATTTCCTAGTCAACAAATATACGGAACGGCTCAATGAGTGGTTCCAGACGGAAACCCTCTCCATGTTCAAGGAACTGTTGACGGCTCCCGTCATCGAGAACCCCAGAATCGCGGGATTCGGAGCCGAGGCGGGACGGGGAAAGGAAGTGACCCTTCCCGACCGTTACCGTAACTGTCTCCTTGGAAAGGCCAATGCGTCCAATACCAGGGTGTCCTGTCCGTTGGAGGTGAGCAGGTTCTTCTACCTGACCGCCGATCTCCAGAACAGCACCTTCGGCTCGGAAACGGAATCGTCCATCAACAGGAACACGGGATCGGAAGAGGCGTTGAAGGGCAAATGCACCATCTTCACCACCAACACCGTGTACGCCATGTGGAAGGACATCAACCAGGACAAGATCGGTAACCGGGACTACATGGGTTCGAGCATCATACTCGGAAAAGGGAAGATTCACGAGTTCCAGAATTACCAGTTCCTTACGGTACCCGACGAGATTTTCGGGTCGGAGACCCTGCGGAGGGACTTCACATGGAACGGAGCTACCCGGAACGGAGACATCACCATCGACAGTTCAGGCAAGGTGTCCCAGACCATCGGATCAAACAACAAGCGTGCAGGTAACACGGCGGGCGAACTCATAGCGAACCATCTCACTTTCACGGGATCGAAGCACATCGCGTCCTCGTTGAGTCTGCTTGGAACCGCCGACCAGTCTCTGGCGACCAATTCGGGCGGATTCAACACGGCGACCGCCAATACGGATGTCACCGCCTCCAGTTACATCGACGCTAACGGGATGTACCGGGCGATAGTTTTCGACCCCAAGGGCTTCCAGTTCCTGTCCCCCACCAACATGAACGTGAGGCTGAAATCCACGGACGACTTCACGCAGAGTTACGAGAAGTTTCTCTACAAGGAGTATCACTTGGAAGGGATACGGATATGGGATCCTCTGGTACGGGAATTGTATTTCACTCCCCGTGATTTGGACTCCATGACCGCTGTAGCGGTGGCGTAAGGTGTATGGATGGGGGTCGTCTCCGAGTTAATCAATCCCGCCATGCTGCGCACGCGCAACGGGCGGGTCACCTCCACCGATGATACGTCGAAGAACGCTCTGGCGGCGTTCGATCTGTACGCCGACATAGTCAGGACTTCCATGGGGCTGTACCCCTGGCCTTTTCTGACGAAGACGGTGACACTCGAACCAGCCGGAGGCACCGACGACATCTACAGGGAGTACCGGAACAGATTCGCCCTGCCGTCCGACTACCTGTACATCTTCGAGTTCTACGATCATCTCGACAGGAGCCGTCCGTCCTACCCGTACTCCTACAACTTCAGCGACCATTACCAGCCGTTCACCTACCCGTTGACGGGATACGATGCGGAGTACGGCAAGCTGGGGAGGATAGTGGGGAACGAGTTCCGTTCGGATTGTTCGGAGATATTCGCCCTGTACATCCCCCGTCCTCCCGAGGACGACGGAGAAAGGGGGCTGGTGAACGCCGACATATCCTCGTGGAGCATCCAGTTCAGGGAGTACGTCAAGAAGGAGTTGATGGTGGCGCTGGAGCAGGGTCTTTCGACTGATGCCGAGGTGAGCGTCCCGTACATAGCCATGCACAGGCGGGACAAGAAAAAAATGGAGACACAGGCGGCGGTGGAGAACCGCAAGGGACACAGGCTCAAGGAGCCGTCGATCCTTTCCCGCATGCGGACGGGACGCTGATGGGACGCATAGTCACCACTCCCCTGGACGGGAGCATGAGGGGACCGAGGGGGCAGTACCGGGCTTCCGAAGACAACGACTTTCTCCACGCCGAGAACCTCATCCATGAACGGGGGGAGTACCTCCGCAACCGTCCAGCCACGGAAGACCTCCCGATAGAGGTTCTTCCCACGGACAGGGTCATACCGTTCGAGTGGAACGGAAACAGTTATTTCTTCATCTACGATCCCTTGTACGAGTTCGAGTGGGGAGTAAACGACGCTTACGCGGAACCGTCCAAATGGACGGGATCGTCGGACAGCGGGATGTACGACCAGAAACGGATCGGTTCCCGTTACGATTTCGTCCGGTTACTGGGGGAGACGGGTATTTGGAGTGGAAACTCTCCCTCGCAGCAAGTTCTGAACGCCACCGCATGGATACTCGCCGCTTCAGCTCCCGCGGAAGCGATAACAGGCACCATCACCCGTAACGGACTGGGACTGTGGTTATGGAGGGAGGTGGTACAACAGAACCGTCACTCGTACGACCTTTATTATCTTCTTTCCCTGGCCATGGGGGAACTGCGTCCCTTCCATGTAGGGGTGCCGTATTCCACGGGAAGGGAGGCGGATCGTCTCACCGGGAGTACCATACGACGGCTGCAATGCAGATGGTCCATGGGACATTTCTGGCACAGGTTTCTGGTAGTAAATAGATCCGGAAAAGTGGTGGGAAACGGATGCACGAGGGCGATGCCGGGAACATACCGTCCGGGAAAAGCCGTCAACGACCCCGGCGTCCTCGCACAAGCCACGTACGACATAAGAAATTTCACTTACTCGTCAAGAAGACTCCCGGTCATAGGAGTGAACAATGCATCCGTACGTGATTTGGCGATTTTTTCATCGGACATACGCCGTTACCTTGCGGACGTTCCGTCCCGCGAGGGCTTGTTCGACGACATACGCAACCCCCTTCCTTCCTACGAGTTGATCGAGGGGGTGAACAACTTCGTAGCGGTGGATCGTTCGGGGCGGATGCCTCCGCTGGTGTTGGAAGGAACCCCCGACGGATCGCAGTTCGTCATGCAGGAGCTTGCCGTCAAATTCAAGGGGACGGGACAGCGTCTGCATTACTTCCCGTCCATACTGTCTTCGAGAGAACTGGGGCGTTACGATTTATGGATGAAACCTTACAACCCGTTCAATCGTCTGTTCGAGGACGACAAAGGTGTCGGATTCCCCTCGCCGGCGGAGTTCACATCCCGTCCGGGAACCGCCCTGCTGACCACCGCCAATTCCACCCGGTTGGACAATATCCTGAAGGAGATAGACTTCAGGGCGTGGAACAACAATGGAACCCAATACAACAAGTTTTTCAGGCAGTACGCCGTCCAACGTACCGTGGGGGATTTTCCCCCCATGGACAGGAGTTCCCTTACCCTGCCCAAGGATACGGAAGCGGTCAACTCCCTGCTACAAGCCAGTGAACGTAAACGGGAGTTTCCGGTAGCGACGGCGTTCGAATGGAGCACCTACGGAAACTGCATCCTGAGATATTCGACCGAGAAGACGGCTACGGAGGACTTCACCCGTGCGATGGGAGGCGCCAGCATAGAAGCCACCCCGTACTTTGAACAGTTCCCCGTGGTGGAATACGAGAATCTTTCGTTAAGACACAGGGCATCCACCGATACCGCGCAGTTTCTTCCGCCTCCTAAGGATACGGATGAAGATAAACGACTGTGGGACAAGCGGGCGTTATGGAGAGATATGGCGAAAAAAGGGGAAGTAGCGCGTAACATAAAAATTCCATCGTGGTATTATGCCAACAGGGAGGCGTATCTGTATATCGCTTCATATGTTCTGGAGGCGGGAACGGAAACTACTTTTACGGAGATAGAAACGATATGTGATTTGGAGGGAATTTATGCCGTTGATGATCGGAATATAAATCCCGTATCCAATTGTATTGATGTCGTGGTAGTGAAGGAGAAAGTCACGCAAAGGAGACCCGGAGTCGCCATGCTGCCTTTACGGTTCTCGGACGACAATATCGACTCCGCGTTGAAAACGGCGTTCGCCGATGCCGTCGTTTCCCAACCGTTCCTGGGAGAGAAGGAAGTCTCTCCGGAGCTTTATTACATCGACTTCATAGGTCCCCCCGTGGTGGGGTTGTCCCCCGATTACTATTATTCTTCCGTGACGGCGGATTCCAACAGGTACCTGTTTGCGGGTGCGCGCGGAGGACGTAACATATTGGACGTCACCTCCACCACCTCCGACGTTATCAAGGGGCCGGAGCAAGGCGTGTTTTCATTTTCCACCATAGAACGCATCGTACTGCCTGCGAGGGACAATCCTCCGTCCTTGATTCCATACGGATACACGCAACCCCTGACCGACGAGGGAGGAATCGAAGTGTACTGGGTGACTGCCATCGGACAGGACACGATCATAGGCACCTCCAAGGGACGTATAGTTATGGACGGACTGGGACTGGAGTCGTTGCAGAACGCCGTCCTCGATCCTTCCGACATCCCCTCCCCCGTGCCTCCGCTCGTCCTGCAAGACCTCACCTACCAGGTCATGCTGGACAGGAAACATATCTACGCCCTGGAGCGCTCCCGCGAACGGGAACGGAACACATGGCGTAGCGTTACAGGCAGCATAAGCGACTTCCTCTTCGACGACGACATCAAGAGCATGACCGCTCTCGCCGACACGGGACGGATAGTGTTCGTCACGGAGAAGGGAAGGACGTATGCGGGGCTGCTCCAGCCGTCGGGCGACGTACGGTGGACGGAGCTTTCGTTCGGTTCCCCCGTACGGGAGATGGCCAGGATAACCGACGAGATATTTTTCACATTGGAGGACAGGACGGTGGTGCTGAGGATCAACGACGACACCCCCATAGAACAGGGGGCGGAGCTGTCCCTCACCCTCAAGCATCCGGCGTCCTATGTGATGGCCGGAGCGAACAAGGGGATGAGTTCTTTCGATACGGCGAAATACAAGACGGGGCACCTGCTGGGGTCGTTCAAGGCGGACGACGCCACCCCCGAGGAAGTGAGGATAGGGACGTATCACAGGGACGGGACGGAGTCCACCTCCCGTTCCATCACCGAGACGGAGTTCGGGCACGTCAACATGCACTCGATAAGGGACGGGTTGAAATTCTCCTTCAAAGCCCGTAAGATAGAGGTTGATTCAATCCATATGGAGGTCACCGAATGACGGATCCTACGCTTGACGGTTCAGGGGAATGGGCTTTGGGGGAGAAGGTCAGGGAGACCGTGGGGGCGCATCTCATCGACACCGACCTGAAGGTTGACGATCCCGGGCAGCAGGGCGTGGTCAACGCCTTGGGAGAGGTTTTCGGGGACGTGGGGGATTCGGTATGGAAGTCGTTCACCACCAAGGGAGGGGATTTGGGAGGAGTCCTGCCGTTGCTGTCGGGAGGTCTTACCGGACCGGCCGGATGGGCTTCCGTGGGACTCAAGATATTCGGGGCGATGCAGCAGAACAAGGCGATACGGGCTGAAGCCGCCGAGAGGGCGGGATACCAGCGCAGGCAGGGGGAAGCCGTCATGAGGCAGGCGGGAAGGCATGCCGATGACGTGAAGGAGGAGGAACGGTTCAAGGCGGCGGAGGAGGCGGAGGAGACGAGGAACGTGGGGTTTCTCACGGGAAGCGAATCCATCTCCGGAGGCACGGGGGTTTCCTCGGTGTTCGCCGCCAACCGCAAGGCGGCGGAGTCCCTCGCCAACGACATCATGACCGAGGCGAGACGGCAGAAGAGCGAGTATGACAGGGCGGCAGCTTCCACTGAGAGAGCCGCCGAGGAACGCACCAAGGGCAACCTGATGGGGCGTATCGGAGAGGAGTTGTTCGGCTGATGGTCACCCAACGGAGAAGGAAAAGGGCGGATGTGGCGCAGCCCATCCAAAAGGAGTCTCCCGAAGCGGCGAAGTACGCTTCTCAGGCGGGACTGCTGGATACGGCGCAGGACATAGTCAAGGCGGTCGCGGGGGATCAGAAGAAGGACAGGAGGAAGTTCAGCGACATAGGCTCCGCCGTCAACAAGATGAGAAATTCCGATGCCGGTATCGATGACAAGGACAGGTACAAGAGGTCGTCCGTCGTGGAATGGCTGGACGGACTGACATATGAAGATGTGGCGGAGCGATATGAAGGCTCCCCCGGCTTCACCTCGTCGCAGTTCGAGGCGTGGAAGGAGGATCTGAAGGAAAAGGGGAGCATATCCGGCGTGTTCAAGCTGGACGAGGGGGCGAAAAAAGCCTTCATGGCCAGGGTGAACGACGGACAGGGAGGCATCGCCGTGTGGGAGAAAGGCAAGGCGAAGACGGTTGATCTTGACCATTGGTCGAAGACATGGATCGGGAGACCCGTCTCCACCTTCATGACCGATGCCGAGATGACAGCGGCGCAGGGGGTGATGAAGAAGACCACCATGCACAGGATACTGGACAGGAACACCTCTCCGTCGGGGATACCGTCCTTGAAGGGCGTGAACCGCGATCTGGACGTATTGAGGAAGCAGGGGGTGTTCGACAAGAACGAGACGGCGGAGACCCGCAGGAGGCTGTACAAGACCGTCATGGGATACACCAAGATGCAGAAGTCGATGCAGCTGATGGAGCAGAACATGATGTTGAAGGGCGAGGCGTTGAGCGACGACAAGATCATGAGGGGCATGATGGCGGACGTTTCGTCCATAATGTCGGGGACGTCCGATACGTCGGAGTTCGCGGAAGTGTCTCCGAGCAACTGGAAACTGAGGATGAAGAGCGATGCCGTGCGCAGGGAGGTGGACAGGGACATAGACAGGTCGGTATGGGGGACGCACGAGAGAAAGGGTATAGATGCGTCGGGGCGTCCCGTGAAGGGCAGGATAACGTTGCCTACGGGGCTGCCGGGATTCCGTCGGTTCACGGATGCGGCGTACAAGGAGGCTGCAAAGCGTTATAGGACGGAGCAGAAGGAGGACTTCGGACAGCTGACCCCCGAGCGGAGGAGGGAGGCGGTAGCCGGTTATACGGGCGGACTCGAGGCCAGGGACGCCGCCGTTTACCTGCGCATGTCGCGCGCGCTGGGGATGCGTCCGGAAGCGTTGGCGAGGGAACTCGTCGCCTCTCCGGGAGAAAGGACGGGAACCGTGGAGAGCGCCCTCCGCCGTCTTCCGAACCGCCCGTCGGCGTGGTGGGGACTGGACAAGGACGGGGTCAACATGATGAGGGAGCGGTACGGACTCGACAAGCTGACGGGGAAGCCTCCGCCCAAGAAAGGGGGGATGTTCGACTGGATAGCGCCCCTGTGGAAGGGGTTGACCGGAGGGACGGAAAAGGAGACAATAAAAAAGGAAGGAGACGATAATGTCGGAGGAAAACAATCAAGATGAGGAAGGTATCGTCGATTGGTACGTCAACGACTTCGAGCCTGACGACGACGACGAAATCGAGAAACAAAAAGCCGCGGAGTTCAGAAAGAGCGACAAGGCCGGAGTGATACGGGAACTGATACGGAAGGGACACAATCCGGCACAGATCAAACTTTACGGACCCCGTTTATTGGCGGTGAGGGAACGGGATGCCATTAGAAAAATCGAAGAAGGGGCGAAACCGAAAAGAAGAGTCCTCGGAAAACCCATCAAAACCGGGTCTGCTCGACGATGAAGTGGGGGAGGAAGAGATTGGGGAGGACTTGTCAGAAGACCCCGACCTTGGCGAGGATGGTGATTCTGTTGTCGATATATCAGGGGGGGAAGATGTATCGGGAAGCGAAGAAGGCGATGAAGGGACTTCCGGTGGCGGCTCCCCCGACGATGTAGAGGAAGGGGACGACCTTCCCGGAGAACTCCAATCGTTTTTTGAATCCAACGTGGACGAGGAGGGGAAGCTGCCTCCCGGAGCGGACGAGATGTTCGCCAGGGTGGTATCCTCCGCCGAAGCGGACTCCAGGGAGGCTTCCTACGCAGCGAACCCCCGTCCGAGGGTGGACGATTACAAGCCGCTGGTGCGCAACCTCGCCCCGAGAAACGTAGAGGAACCGGACTTTTTCGACCATGTCGAGGGCATGGTGAAGAAGGGCGCCAACAACGGTATAAGGGCGATGAACTCCATCCTGGGAACCAACATGGAGGAGATGGAACAGATACGTTCCCTGCAGGACTCCGAACTGATCGAGATGGGGGCGTTCCTGCTGCCCATAGGAGCGGGCGTGGGGATAGGGCTGGCGGGGATGCCCGTTTACGCCGCCCTCGCCGTAGGCGGAGGAGTCTCCCTGCTCCATTCCACCGTGTCCTCCTACGACGACCCGGACAAGCTGGAGAAGTACGATTCCGTCGTATTCGACCTGCTCGGATGGGAAGGATTCATAGGCGACGACATCGACGAGGCGTCCCGATGGGAAAAGGGCTTCCGCATATGGCTCGCCGACTCCGTGGACATACTCACGGGAGGGGCTGTGGGGAAACTCATCGCCAAGGGAGGCAGGGCTGCGTATAAAGGCGTCAAGGGCATGGACGAGACGGGTGCGATCATGATCAAGCTCGCCGACGGAACCGACGAGGCCGGGCGGAACATACTGAGGGAACAGGCGGAGGGGCTTGGATACGATCCGAGGAAGATGACCGCCGTGGGGGACGAGGAAGCCCGTATCATGGCGGCGACCACGGACGAGCAGCTTGAAGCGTACACGAAGGGTCTGGCGGACAGGGCATCGACCGATCAAGCCTTGCTGGAAGCCCTGGGGAAGATGAAGAAGGCGAGGGAGGCGCTGGACATCGACCCCGCCCGTGTCAACCAGTTCGTTACCCGTACGCAGATGCTGAGAAACACGGTCAAGGGGATGGTGAAATTCGACGAGTATCCCGTACCCAAGGGGGACAAGGGGCATGCCTTGGCCATGAACAGGGCGTGGGGTGCGGTGGAGAAGGACACTTCGGTTGACGGATTGAAGCGGTACATGGCGCATCTCCACGGGACGCTGGACGAGATGAAAGTGGAAGCCGGCAGGACGGGGGTGGAAGCCGCCTCTCCGGTGCTGGACGAAACGGTACAGGAACTGCTACGGCGCAGGAAATTCCTTACGGAAAAGATATTCGATTCCAAGTTCAAGACGTTCGACGCGCCTCTTGACCGGGCGTTGAAGGCGGCGAAGGAGTACACTACGTTGATGGCGGAGGCGCAGTTATTGCGTCAAGGGGTCAAGGTCAGGGCGCACGAGGCGCTGGGAGCGACGCTGTCGCAGGCGTCGGAACTGGAACACGCCCTGGAGCGTACCTACGCCAAGAGATTCCTTCCGGGAGGACTGTCCCCGTCGGACGAGGCGGTTCTGAAAAAGACGCAGAAGGCGTGGAGCAAGTTATATGACAAGCTGCTGACGGAGAAGGACGGTTGGCTGTCCGTTACGGGGCAGTACGCCATGAGGGCGCATTACGACAACATGCTGAGTAACATGGCTTTGGCGATAGCGGGGGTTTCGGGACTGTTTTCGATGGTATCCGAGACGGCGTACCATTACGGAAGGAACATCACGGCGGCTGCGAGGGGCAGGCGTTCATGGGCGGGGGTATCGCGGGAACTGTTAAGGTCGTTTCCGAGGAGGACTTTGGGAAATGTCGCCGCCCGTATGAAGGACATGGCGGGGAAGGAAGGACGCAAGGAACTCAAAGGGATATGGCTGGGTACGAAGCTGCCCCGTCGTTATGACAAGTACGGTTATCAAAGGGCGTACGTATCGGATCAATGGTGGGAGAAGGGACTCAACATTGCAACGGGAACCGCCCGCATGCCCCTGCACATGGCGGACGAGTTGCTTACGGCGTTCCACGAGGGGATAGCGCAGGTGGGTGCGATGGAACGGATTATAATGGACACAGCCCTCCCCGCGGCGCGTCCCGGACAGGTCGTATCCCTCAAGGACAAGCAGAGGTCGGTCGCCCGTCTGGCCAGGGTGCTGGAGGAGGCTAAAAAGAATCCCGAAAAGGTGCTGAGGGACAACCCCAACTTCATCTCCAATTACATGTCGGAGGTGGATTTCAGGGCGGACGCCAACCTGTTGAGGGCGAATCCGGAGGACTATCCCGATGCGGGGATGTTCGGTTCGTTGGGACTCAAGATATACAAGCACGCCACGAGGACGTTCCATTACAGTTCCAACACGGGCATGCAGCTTACGGGTACGGTGTTGATGCCGTTTCCGAGGGTATGGGCGAACATGATGATGGCGGTGGATCATTTCACCCCCGTGGGAGCGATACGGAGGAACCCTCTACAAGCGATGAAGTCGTCCAGGCGTATCTTCGGTACGGGGGTGTTCCTTTCCACCGTGGCGGCGGACAGGCATGTTCCCGGATTCAGGGTGATCGATTCGTCCACCGACGAGGATTCGTTCAGGAAGTGGGGCGGACGCAGCGGAGTGGAGATTGGAGGCAGGTTCTTCCGTTGGGACGCCCTGGGACCGGTGGGGATAGGAATGGGGGCGATGTACCGTTTCCATAACATATTGGAGTTGACTCCGGGGACGGGCGAGGCGATGAACGCCCTGGGACTCGGCGAGGACATGTCGGCGGAGAGTCCGGGGGGGAGGGCGTCCAAGGCGTTTCTGGAGTTGAGCCGTCACATATCGGACGATTCGTTCTTCGAGAGGGGGATGACCACGGTGCTGTACGGGATGCTTTCGGGCAGTCCGGGTATCGTCGAGAACTACGCCAAGGAGGTGGCGTCGAGCATGACCAGTCCGGGCAAGGGATTCGTCGAGAGGGTCGCCACGGGGGTCAGGGGGGCGAGACTGCCCCGTTCGGAACCGGCCATGGCGGGAACGGTGGAAGCGGTCAAGGAGTTTGCGGAAGCGGTCGCGGGGCTGGACACGGTGGAGCCGTGGAGGGACATGCTGGGCGTTCCGATGAGCGCGGGGGAGGACAGGGACGGCACGCGCGCTTCGGTGGATTTCATGGACAGGCTCATATTCATTATCAACCCGTTGAAGAGGGGGGAGACCCCCAAGAGCACGGAGACGAGGGATTTCATGCTGGCGTCGGGAGCGTTGAAGAGCGACGACGTGCTGGTGGGGAACAAGAGGATACCGGGGAGGATGTTCCGTACGTTGTTCGGGTTCAAGCCGGTCAAGATCAACAGTCCCATGAGGTCGTCTTCGTGGCGTACGTACCGTTATCCGTTGTCCCCGAGGGAGTACAACGACAAGATCACGATGATGAGCATGGATTGGGACGCGATAGAAAAGGTTCTGGACAGGTACGCATTGCACTACGACACCCGTCAAACGGTGGAGGGGATGGAGAGCGAGGATCGGCATGCGGCGGAGGTGATGGAGAACGCCCGCCGGTTCCTGTCCTGGAGGGGGATGAAGGACACGATCCGGATGTATTACGGCGGGGCGGACTCCTCCACCCGTCTGTCCGACGTGCTACACAGGCTGGGGACGGGCGACGTATCCGACCAGACCCCCATGGTGAGGGACTCCTTCCGCCTGTTCGCCAATGCGATGATATTGCAGGGGACGGAGGCGAGACGGCTCAACTCCGACCTCTCCGACATAACCGACGACGAGATACGGGAGATGGCGGAACGCCACGCCCGTGTTACAATCATGAATAACTTTTACCGTATGGCGGGACAGATGGCATCGGCGGTGATGCGCTACTCTCCCGGCATGGACGAACTCAAGAGGGGATATTACTCCCCCGGGGAGGAAGAATGACAGTATCCATATTGAACGGCAACACCCTGACCATCACCACCGAAAATGCGAACCAGGTGGTGCCCCTCAGGAACGACAACCAGCAGATCCTCCATGCGAGGGCGTGGACGGAGTTCATCGTGACGGATTCCGACGGTGACGTGGTTCCTCTCACGGAGTCGGCTTTCACCCCTCCGACGGATACCGGAGGGTTGTGGAAGGTGACCGTTCCCGTGGCGGGGACCTACACCTTCCGCAGGGAGACCGCCGTGGAGTACGACATGTCGCTGGGGACGAGCGACTCGTTCACCGACGTGTCCGAAAAGATGCAAAGGGTGGACGTGCAGCTCACCAAGCAGGGCAGGGCGATCCAGGACGTACGGGGGGACGGGGACAGGCTGGAGACGACGGTCGATGCCGAGAAGGAGAAACTGAAGGACCTGCGGACGCAGGTGGGCGCCGACGTGGGGCGTGGGGCGGACAACTCCCTGCCGACCGACTCCGACAACATACAGACCGTGATCAACAGGATACTGGGAAACATGGGGGCGTTCTACGACGTAAGCAACCCCGACAGGGCGAATATCGTCCTCAAGCGGTTCGACGGCTCCACCAAGACCATCCCCGCCCGACCCGAGGGACTTAACTATCTCATCTTCCAGAACTCCAACTCCGCCGCCGCGGGCGTGGACGAGAAGGAGTTCGTCGTGGGTACCGACTCCCCCGTGCCCGACGGGGATCTGCCGTCCTACGATGTACAGCTTCCCATGCAGACGAAGGAAACCGTCACCGCCACGTCGGGGGAGACCTACGGGGACGCGCAGCACGGCTGGTGGGACTTCGAGCAACACAGGTATTTTCCCCCCACGGGAGGGACGCACGGGGACTGGACGTTCGACGCCACGAAACCGTCGTCCGGACAGGAGCAGTACAGCGCCCACGTGTTCGTCCTGATCTACACCAATGCTGCGGGCAAGTCGGTGGTGAGGATGGGGCGTACGCGCAGCTATCTGGCGAGCGTGGAGACGGGGACGGACATATCCGAGCAGGTGACTCAAGCGGTCGCCAACCGGACGGCGGCGTTCAACCTCCTGCTCGACGCCATGTACGATCCCGATGCGGCGGACGCTGCCGTGAGGATAACCGCACAGACGGCCGAGGTGCTGCTCAACGGTCCATCGGGGAGCAAGGACTCCGCCGACCTGACCGCCGAACAGAAAGCCGCAGCCATCAGCGGACGCATCACGTCCGGAGCGGGGGGTCTGCTTGTGGCGGCGAACGAGTTCTACAAGGCGACCAAGAAATTCCATGACGACACGGAGTCGGCGATAGCCGGTATTACGTCGACCACGGCGGGGGAGGTGACGAAGGTCACAGCGGCCGGGAACACGCAGGTCAACCGGGTCAAGGACGCCGCCACGGATATTGTCGGAGGGACGAAGACGGACGGAACGACCGTGGTCAATCCGGGAACCCTCCCCTCCGCCGGAAACGCGCAGGTGAAGAGGGTCACGGACGAGGGGGACAAGCAGGTGGGGAGGATCACGGACACCGTTTACGACGACACGAGACAGGGAGCGCCCGAGGGCATCCCCGACCCCTTCCCCTCCACGCTGCCCGCCGCAATCACGGGGGTGCTGCCCGACGCAGTGAGGGCGATACGGGTCGAGGCGGCCAAGGTGGAAAACGTATCTGCGTCTGTGATGAAGGCCGAGGAAGCGAGGGACGAGGCCGAGGAAGCGAGGGACGAGGCGAGGAAGGCTTACAAGGCGATCTACGACGACACCGACACGGAGGACGACACCCTGGATACCGTGCCCTCCTCCGTGTCGGCGATCAGAGACAAAGCGCAGGCCACCCCACCCACCGCCACGGGGGTGTTGCCCTCCTCCATCTTGCAGATTACTGCTGCGCAGAGGTTCGCCATCACGGACATCGACGACAACATGCACACGGCTTTGATTGATATAGACGTAGCGGGAAAGACCTTTACCGGAGGCACGGATTTGGCGGGGACGGATCACGGTGACGGTGACATCGAGGAGGCGGGGGATGCCGCCGTGGGCGAGGTTGTCTCGCAGCAGGGGCAATCCGTCACCGCCGTGGGGCAGGCGAGGAGCGCCGCCTTGAGCGCCATAGACACTGCGGAGAACGCCGCCCTTGCGGAGATAAGGGGTTTGGTGGCCGAAGAGACGGACGGGGCGACGGAAGCGTGTTTCACTCCCGAGGTCGAGGGGGACGCCGTCTTCTTCGACGCCGATGCAGACTTGACGGAGAGGGAAGAGGAAGTGACTCCCGATCCCGTGGTGATTGGGCTGGGAGGGGCGGTGTACTCCTCGGGAATACAGACAACCCTCCCCGCCACTACAGGTAGTGGAGGGTTTCGTTCACGACAATTAACGTTTCCCGATCTGACACTTGCAGATACGGGTGGAGCGTTCTCCATCACCAACAACATCATCACATTCAAGGGAGGATCCACCAAGAAAAAGATACGGATAATATTAACGGGTCTGACCTTCAACCATTCAAGCGCCGGCTCATACACTGTAGTACCTCAAATAAATTTCCGGGACGGATCTACTGATGCCAGGTTAAGTAGAACTGTTTTTAAACCACAGCTCCCGGATTCTGGGGGACGCCAGATCAACTTGGATCTTTCATCCTCCACATTCAAGACTGAAGTAACTTTAGACGCAAAAAGCACCGACGTCACCATGCGAATTTACGTATTAGCGGCGTCTACGTCGGGTGTCCCCGAGAACCATGTTCGATTCGCTTCCTATCAAGTGGATCTTCTGGAAAAACCCTTGGAAACGTTTCTTGGCCCTTTCTCCGAAAACTTCATCGACTACACCCCCGAACCGTTCAAAGTCCCCAAGGTCACGGGGGTCAAGTACAAGTCCTTGGCCATCGCACCGGAGACTTCCCTGACGCGTCAGGGAAATTGGAGCTTGCGTACCTTCAATTACGACAGCGAGTACACGAGGGATGTGGGGTTCCTGCCATTCGATGCGGACGGCTTGCTCATCAATGCGATTTCTTCACGCTCCTCAAGCGGGAAGCCTATAAAGGCCTCTTCAGGGGTGGTCGCCAATTTTCTCCCTGCGGAGACGGAGGTCGATATGACGATACGCTTCGACGTACGTTACACCGCCTCGGCCGCGACCACGGTGACAATGGCTTTGGCGCTATACGACGATGCCGAGGGTGAAGTGGTGGAGTACATGCAGCCACAGACACTGTCCTTCGCAGCCGAAACCAATGCGTTACTCGGCACCTCTCTGACCTTCAACATACCCAAAAGAACCCTCAAAAATAGACAATGGTATGTGCTGGTACGGGACAACCCGTCCACCCTGACAGTCCTCTCGTTGACGGTGGGAGTCAACGCCACGTCCCCCCTGTCCCTCCCCGCCAACGAGGTATGCATCGACATTCCGAGGGCGAAGAAGGAGGTCATAGGGTTCCAGGAGGCGGCGGGGGAGTTCGTCGATCCCTACCATATCAGCGAGAAATTCAACGTCCCCATCCCCCTTACGGCTTTCGGTACCGGGAACAGCCAGAACTGGAACACTCTCAAACGGTTCACCCTCATCGCAAAGAGGGCGTTCAACACGCTTCTCATACCGGGAAGACCTTTCATAACCAGCTACTCAGGAACGCTCAACTTCTCCACCAGCAACTTCTCGGGCAACAACGGGCTGACCGATATCGAGATAGCCGTGGAGTTCACCCATTATGTGGGCAAGGACAAGGACAAGGTGTTCACCCACACGAGGAAGATACGCCGCACCTCCTTGGACAAGCAGGAGACATACAACATAAATCTGGCCCCGTTGACCCCCGCCCCATCGGTGGTTAATGTCGGTTCCATGGTGAGGCTGGACAACGGCAACAACTACACGCTGACGGAGGAAGACCTCGCCAACCCCATAGACTTCTCCGCCCAACTCACAGTGGACAATATAGGGCCAAATTCGGTGAGGTACACCCCCCTGGCGGGATCGATATTCCAGGCCTGCTTCCTCCAACTCTCCGACAACGTATCCATCCTCGACATCGGCAAGCAACCCTTGTTACGCTACTTCGACTCCCAACCCACCCAGGAGCAGATAGACGAACTCAAGCTCTTCCGCCATGTGGAGGTGGAGGGGCACATCCACAGGGTGGAGTTGGAGCGGAGGACGCTTGCGGACAACAGGGATCAGGGGGCGCAAAACTCCGGGATCGAACCGTATGTCGTGGGGAGCACCCCCTTCTTCCGTCAGATCGTGGGGATACGGGAGGACTACGACGGGAGCGCCATAACCCTCACCGCCTTGAACAACCGTATAACCACCAAAGGAAATCCCGTGATAATCAGGGTGACGCTGGAAAACCTGACCACGGCAAGCAACGTCGATTTCACCACCACCGTACAGATTCTGGACATCAACAACACCACCGTTTACGCCCAGAGGGCGAACGTCACGGTCAAGGAGGACGACACCTCGGACATAGAGATCGAGACGGAGATACCCGCCAACAAGACCTTCCGGGTGGTGTTCGACAGGATAACCCCCGCCCGCAACGTCCGCTCGGTGGGGGGTATAAGGATAGCCGCCTTCACCGAGGGGTCGGTCAAGGAGGCGACGAGGACGGCGGAACTGGAGAATCCCACCAGCACCAATAGTGGGCGCACCACCACCACCCCCGCCAGGACGGTCTCGGACGTATGGAGGCTTCCCGACTCCGACAACCCCCTCTACAAGATAGAGAACAATATATTCAAACCCAAGGTGGCGGGCAATCTTACCGTGACCCTCCCCGACCTGGTGAACTCCACCAATGCGGACATCACGGGCGTGGAACTTGTCATAGGGGCGTACACCTCCAACGGGGTCTTGAGTTCCGGCATCGTACAACGGAACATCACAATCAAGGAGGACAACACCTCCGACATGACCGGCACCCAGGCGGTGGTTGCCGGGAGCGAATATTTCTTCCGCACCCAGAAAGGTGCCGACCAACTGGACACCGAAATACCCTCCGCCGCCAAAATTGAAATATCAATGACAGGCACGGCGTTCATCCCGAGCCAGAAACTCCTCGTCCCCTACGGCAGCGACGCATCCGTGCAGAACATCCTCAAAGGACTCAAAGCCGCCAATGTGGAGGAGGAAGGGATACTGACCAACCACGAGACGAGGATCGAGGAGATAGAGGAACAGATAGGGGATATATCAAGCGACGAGGACAGCATCGACGCCAGGCTGGACGCACTGGAACAGGAGCCGCCCCCCGAGATACCGGGGAACGTGCAGGTCTCCCACGACCGTCCGCCGAGGGACGGCGGTGGAGTGCGCCACCTGAATATCTGGGTGGACGAGACGGAGGAGGAGAACGACCCTCCCGACCAGTGGAATTACGACGACCCCGGATACACCGCCTACTCCAAGGCATCCCCACCGGCGCTCAACGCCCTCAAACCCGACAACAGCAGGTACCCCTCCCATCTATATGAATACCGCGCCATCCACCGCTCCAGCGGCAACATAGGCGACAGGGTGACCATCCTCCCCGCCGCAACCACCATCAACGGAAGGAGATATTGGGGGGTTTCCGCCGGCCAGGCCATGGGCAACCCCCTCCCCGACTTCGGAACCATCAAGGCGAACGTCAGGGGGCTGGGACTCGCCGCCTACTTCTCCTACGAGAACGACGACGGGACGTTCACCCACGAGATATGGATTCAGGACAGGCTCGTGCTGGACACCCGGCTCGGGTGGTTCTCCGAGGACTGGGTACGGGCGGACGGGAAGCTGCCCGCCGATCCGGCGGCGATGAACTTTTACGGTGCACGCCCGACGGGGTCGGGGCAGCACCCCAAGAACCGACCCCCCACCACCAGCGCAACCGATCCGCATATAGCCTACTCCAGCGCCAACCCCCAGACCTTCATGCCCGACCATACGGGGGTGAAGCCCTCCCTCAGGGTGCCGGTGGGAGACGCCCACCGTGTTCTCCAATCCAACGGGGGGGCGGCGTTCCTGCGACAGAACGAGACCCGTACCATCCTCGGGATGACCTACCGTATCTACCGGGCGAACACCTCCCAAAACGACTGGGTGGGGCAACTCGTGGCGGATGCCGAGGAGGTGCACGTCGGGGCGACCATCGACTCGGACAACCGGTACCACGTGTTCGCAGGGTGCGCCGAGTACACCATCCCCGGACATATCGCACCCTCCAATTACGCCCTGTTCAGGAAGCAGGTTCTGACGGAACGGAAGCAGCGGGAACTCGAGGCCAGGCTGGACGCTCTGGCAATCGCCATCGCCCCGTCGGTGACGGAGCACCTGCCCTCCATCCCCGACCCCGAGCTTCCCTCCAGCCCCGACTCGCTGGTGCTGACGCAAACGGGTGCGGCGAAGAACCCGGGCGGTATCATATACGCCTCGGGGGTGTACGACAAGACCTCCCCCGACGGGACACCCGAGAATCCCAAACCCACCTCACGCACCGATGCGAATTTCGAGCCGACCGACAAGAACCGCATCAGGATGATGGATGCCATTCTCAGCGACGACGGGGCCAATGAATATCATGTGCGGGGCGTGATCGCCCTCGCCAACGTATTCGGCAACAACCTGCTCGGGTCGCTGCCCCACAATATGTCGGACGCTGTTGCGGCGATCTTCACAGTGCACGACGGCATCGGGAGCTACCACCTGAACGCATGGATAAAGGAACTGCTCCGCCTGAGAAACGTGTCGAACCTGCAAATCACCTCCGGCGGAACCCCTTATGCGACGCTCACGGAGGCACAACGGGCGGACACCAGGTTGCATTTCTGGGCGGATCGCAACATAGACGGCGACACACAGGACGTGGTCAGGTTCAGCTCCGAGATGAACAGCCAGACGCAGGACTTCCTCGGGGTGGAGCACAGGCTCTTCCGCACACGGGTCGGCGACGACTCCTTCATCCGTCCGTTGCAGTACGGCAACAACAACAACAGGGAGATATTGCAGGGATTCGAGTTGTACCCCAACAGTAACTCCCTGCATACAATAGGCTGGGGCAACAGGGGCATGGACTCCAGGGCGTATCGAAGACGGCGGGGTTAGTCCGGGGTTGACAGACGGTGGAAAGTGTGGTTTAAGGGGAATATGGAAGCTAAAGGGGGGGAGGAATGAAGAATATAAACCAGCTCCACGCCCACCTGACCGCCGACGGTATCTCGGTCAAGATCAAGAACTGGAAGGACAACAACATGCAGGTGATCGTGGAGAACCACAAGGGGGCGTGCATACGATGGCAGTCCTGCGCCGATTTCCAAGACGTCCCCAAAGAGAAAATGGCAGTGGATACGTTCCTGATCGAGTGCGAAAGAACCGTACGGGGCGACTACGCCCATCTGAAAGACCTCCCTTACGACCCGGAACAAAAAGACGGCATGGACATGGAGACGATCAACAAGGGGAAGGGATTATGAGCGAAAAGGAGGACGTAATATGAGTATTGCAAAGTTCAGGAAAAAGCCCGTCGTAATCGAGGCGGCGCAATGGCTGCCGGAAAACGAGGATGCCATCCGTACCTGGGTGGGGAATATGTACAAATGTCCGGATTTTGGCGGCAATATCGTCTGGCACATCCCGACTATGGAGGGTTCTATGGACGTCATCCGCGGCTCCTGGGTAATCAAGGGGGTCAAGGGCGAATTTTACCCTTGCAAGGATGATATTTTCCGCCGGACTTACGAACCGGTGGTGAGTGAATATAACGCAATGGACTACGACAGACTCGTCAACAAGGGGGAGGAATAGAATGAAGTTAATGAAAGACACGAGCTATTTATTTGGAAACGATTATTATTTTTTCACACAAATTTTCGACACCGACGACAACGCCTCTTGGTGGTTGGTTTTTCAAGCCGTAGGGGAATCCGAACAGACTTTTGTCCAGATAGGATGTTTTGAAAATTCTGAAGAGGCGGTGGAGTTGTTAAAAACAAGGAGAAAGAGGAATCATGAGCGACAAGCAGAACGAAATAAAACGGCTGGAAGAGGAGAAAGCGAAGATGATCCGCAAGGAGAAGCACCGCAGGGAGTCGGAGTCCAAGAACATCGACAAGCAGAACCGCCATGTCAGACGGGTGGCGGAACTTGACAACCGTATCGACAATCTGAGGTACAGGGAATGATACGGACAATAAAATCAGAAACATTCCCGGACGGAACCAAGTATTGTTTCCGGCATGACGGGATCGAGGGACTCAAAAAGGCGCGTAAAGAGCTTGGCACATTGGTCGAACAGGACAGGCGCCGAATCCTAAGAGCGCCTCTGAAATACATGGAGTTTGATTCGGAAGTCGAATACCGTAAAATTCTTTGGAGGAATTATCCGGATGAGGTGTCGAGGAAATGAAGCTGTACAAGTGCGTTTATCCCGGACCCGCCGACCCTGAGCGCCGCGACGGAAGGGATCAATGCATCGACTGCAACGCATATTTCGTCAGGGGGGACGAGCTTCTCGGGGAGCGTCCGACCATAAACCACCCCACCAAGGGAAACCACGAGTTCGACGCGTTTTATTGCCGCAATTGCTACGCATTCCCTCCGTTCAGGAAGTTCAGATACGAGGAGGAAAAATGATTTTTCTATACGGATTCGTGACGGGTGTCGTATTCGCCATCACCTGTCTGTGGGTGTTCCTCATGCGGAAGCTGCTATGAGTCATCTCGAAGCCATCATCGACAGTATCACGTCCATGCTGTCATACGTATTCATCTGCGCCATCATAGTGTACGGATTCCTTCATTGCAACATGACCCAACGTGAAGCCGATCTCAGGAAACTGGAAATAGAGTCCCGTTGCAGCGGCAAGCGGGTGCTGATATGAGAAAAGCGTATCGTTTTTCAATAAAAAAAGCATTGACATCTTGCCCGTACCGTGATACGGTATGACCATAACCACGGGGGAGTGCGGACCTTGACTCCGACCTTCCCCACCATACAAGGAGGAAATCATGAAATTAAGAGAATACGCCGCGAGAGTATGCCGGTTCCAGAAGTCGCGCAAAGGAACGCCCGAACTCAACATCACCCAGGTGATGAGCGTTCTCCTGGCCCAGAAAAAGGCGATCGCCTTGAAAGGTCTGAAGGGAGGCTCCGAGGAGTTCACCGAAGCGGTACAGGCGCGCAGCAAGCACATCAATTATAACGGTCTGCATGACGGAGCCTAGAGTGTACGGCGACGACGAACATATAGCGCATATCGAAAACAAGATCGCGAAACGGAAAAGACAGATCGAACGCATCGAGACCAAGATACGCTCGTTGCGGGACGTCCTGGAAGATTTACGCAAATCAAAAAGGAATTATCATGACACCGGATCAAAAGACGAAACTGCTGACTGAACTGGAGGAGACCCTTACCTCCCTCGACGACAACATCTACGCTCTGGAGCGGGACGGGGGTGATCCCGGTCTCATCGACAAGCTGAAACGGAACGCGGCGGAAGTGCGCGCCCTGATCGACTACGGAACGGAGCCTCCGTTGAAGACGGAAACCGTACGGGATACTCCGTTACCTCCTCCGCCCGTACAGGAGGAGTCCGCGCGCAAGGAACGCTCCGACGAGGTCATGTGGTGGGAGGAGGTCATGCGCATACGCAAGCTGCTGGAACGGGTGCTGACCAAGGCGGACTTCCATAAGATCAACCATATCCATCCCCGTCCGAACAAATACCTTCCCCGTTGGATACACGACTTCTTCTTGGATTACGGCAAGAGGGTGGGGGAATTGAGGCTGTCACATCTGTATCATCTCGTCTATAACCGGTGCAAGTCCTACGGGCCTCTCGACTCCGACGCATCGGTGGTGGCTGAACTGGACTCGTGCCGTCCCGCTCCCGAACCTCCCGTACAAAAGAAAGAGACGGGGGTGATCGCGTTCATCGAGTCCAAGATACGGAGGCACTCCACCGAGACCTTCAACAAGGGGGCGGAGCACTTCTGGAGACGTCTGTTGACCTGCTTCAAAACGGAACAGCCTGTCTCCGTCATCAACGAACGCATAGCGGAGTGTACGCAGCGGGGCCATAACGACCCCGACCTGTACGCCCTCATCATAGAAACTCTCGAACAACTTAAAGGAGAAAGATAATGTACATCGAACGATTGAAAAATTTAAGCGAGGTTGACGGGTTCACCTTGCATGAAAAAGAGAGCCCCTACAGGTCGCCTTCCATCTACGTGGATCCGGTGAGGAACACCATCACCTTCCGCATGCAGACGGGGGATCCCTCCCAAGCGGGAGTGAACGGGGTGACTCCCGAAACGGTGGAAATGGTGGCCAGGCTCATGGCCCACGACAAAGAAGAAACCGCCGAGACGGGGCATACCGATCATGAAGACGGAGTTCCCTCAGCACCTGAAGCACATGAAGTTCCCTCAGCACCTGAAGTTCCCTCA
>WTGA01000026.1:0-6252 GCA_011523765.1 Gammaproteobacteria bacterium | reverse complement strand
CCCTCAGCACCTGAAGCACATGAAGTTCCCTCAGCACCTGAAGTTCCCTCAGCACCTGAAGCACATGAAGTTCCCTCAGCACCTGAAGTTCCCTCAGCACATGAAGTACCTGAAGTTTCCTCCGCGCCTGAAGTTCCCTCCGCCAAAGAAGCCACCGATACGATCGGCATACTGCGCGTCGCCCGAAGGGGAGGCGAGTGATGGCTTTGGAAACTCTGAAGGATGTAAAGAAAAAAGCCGTGGACGCTCTCGACCGCAGAACCTCCCGCCGTCTCCGACAGGGGATCGAGGGAACCGACCAGGAACACCGTCCCGATTCGGACGGACACGAATAAGGAATATCTCATGAAAAAAACAATCTCTTCCGTACGCCATTCCGCCAACCGTTTGAAGGGCTGGACGTCCCAGGGGGACCGCCTCCTGTGCGTCATCCTGGGGGCGGCGTTCATGCTGGGATTCGCCGTCGGCTGCTCCCTGTGAGTTACACGTCTCCGAGGGAGACCTACTTCCGCCGTAAAGTGGTGGAGTTCATAGCGGAGCAGGGATGGAAGTGCTGTTTCCTTACGGGGAACACGTCCTGGCCGGACCTGCTCGTGGTGCCTTGCCACGCGCCTTCCTTCTACGTCGAACTCAAACGGGAACGCAACGGAGCCTACGGGGAGCGTCCCTTCCAGAAGGTCATGAGGGAATGGCTCGAAACCAACGGGCACTCGTCCATCCTCATCGATCCTTACGACCCGTGGAAAAATATACTCTTGACATACGGGCAAAAACGCGGTACCATGATCCAATAACCTTGATTTTTGGAGGATCATATGAACAAGAAACTTATCATTTTGGCGTCGGTCATGCTGTCGTACGGATGCCGCGACAAGGGGGCGGATTTCGTCCGCAAGATTCCCGAGCACACCACCAAACCCGTCGTGGTATACGGCATGGACACGGTGAAGCTCAAGACGCAGACCTACACCTATCACTGGCACGAGGGGAAGCTGGAGGGTGATCCCGTGGAGGGGTTCACCGGCCCCGGGGGAGCGAAGGAGATGGTGTGCCACGGACTCGACGACCTGGCCAAACATACCGCATGGGTGAAACGGGTGCTCCCGATAACCCTGGGAGAGGTGTTGAGCGTCCACGGAGTCCCCGACGAACAAAGGGCCGAGGTGCTGTCGGTGGTCGAACGCATCATCGACAGGTACCTCACCGTCGATATACGCGTCGACGACCCTTCCGCCGGTTACATGGAGGATCCGTCATGGTAGAAGCCACCGTCTTCCTCAACGAACTCTTGAAGCTGACCTTGCTTGTCTTCCTGACGATCATGACTATGGGGGTTACCGTCGCCCTGTGCATCTTCATCGCCTCCGCTTTCAAGGAATTCATGGGATGGTAGAAGCTATTGTTTTTCTCATGCAGTTACTGGCGGTATTGGCTTTGGCGGCGGCTAACGGGTTCTTGATTGCCATCATCATATCGGGCGCTGCGTACCTGTGGGAGATGATGAAATGATGGCGTGGCTGATCATAGCCCTGCTCGCCATGGGTGGGTTTTTCGCCTTCAAACGCTCCCTGATCAACCGCGGACGCATGGAGAGGGAGAGGGAGATCGTGCGGAAAGCGGAATCCGTCGAAAATACGAAACAGGGACGGTACGAACGGGAGCTGGAAGAGAAAGGCAGGGTTCTCGACGAAATAGAAAAAACGGACGAATACAAGAAAAAGTCCGATAAAATAAAACAATTATTCTGAAATGTTACCTCCAAGGGGAGCCTCCGTATTTTACGGGGGTTCCTTTCCCTTCATTTTCATGGTATGATGGGTTAAAGGAGTCGCCATGAAAATTTTACTTTTCACTCTGTTATGCGCCGGATGCTCGGGAGTCGATCTGCTCCCCTCTACCGACGCCACCAAAATACGACGCACAGTGGACGCTCTCAGCGGATGCTACACCGAAGTAAAGAGGAACTGCGTCACCCGGTACCGGACGGAAAAGACATTCTTCACCTCGAAAAAGGTGCCCTACGAACACTGCACCCCCGTCAAGGTGAGACTGTGCCCCGGCGAAAAGGGGTTCCGACGGCGATGAATGAAACCGTAATCTGGATTTTATTGGTCTCGTCGTCCATCTCGGGTCTGCTGTGCCTGACGCTGGTATGGCAGTTGAAGATGACGCTTTCCAAGCTGTTCGAGCATCAAAGCGACAACGCCAAGGTGCTGGGGTCGCTGTCCCACGTCATCACCAACCTCAACGAATGTTCCAAGGCCACGGTGAAGACCCTCGACAGTCTGGCGGACATACAGAAACAGGCGGCATGGGAGAACAAGAATGACCACGAAATATTCCACCAAAAAATCAACGCCATGGAGAATACGAGCAAGGATCGTTACGGCCGTATCCATACCCGTATTGACGATATTGGCAGCAGGCTGCCTCAATCATACACCGCCCGAGCCGGTTACGCGCACCCCTCCGAACATTACCATGACTCCCGCGGAGGAGGCTTGGGAGAGAGCGCACCCCCATATAGAACCTGACCTGTTCCTGTTTCCATGGGACCTTGATCCGTCCCTGATAATGCTTATGGCGAGGGTCATGGCGGAACTGCCCGACGGCGACCTTACCGTCCATTCGGACTTCCGCCCGCCCGACAAGGGAAAATCATACCATTACACCGGACGGGCGGTGGATTTCCGTCTCACCCGCCGGTATTCTTCAATGAAGCGTACCGCCCTGGAGACGTACTACGACGACTACCTCGCTCTCCTGGAAGCCCTGAAAACGACGGGCGACCTCGACCTCGTAGGACTCGGAATATACCCGAACCAAAGAAACCCCTTCTTCCACCTCGACTCCCGCGGCAGGAGGGGACGGTGGAGCCGTCTATCCCCGTCCGGAACCTCCTACGTATCCATGGCCAAGGGACTCGCATGGCTACGACAGATCATAGACGGAGACGAGATCGTCCGCCAGTCCCTGCATATAGACTCCGGCGGGCACCCTCTTCCCGTTCTCCATGTTGGAGATGCCCGGGTATGCGATACCGTACCTCGCTGCGGAACCCCTCACGGAGAGGGAGAGACAGAGACGTGCCAGGATTAGAAGTCCTCCCGGCTCGCACTCCTCCCCTTCCCTTACGACCGAGAACACCGACTGCCCCCGCTCCCTGCGGTTCTCGGAGAACACCTTGTGTCCGTCCGCCTTCCCCGCAACCACCGACCTCTCGTACTCGCTCATGGACTCCCATGCCTTGCATATCAAATCGTGCAAATCGTTCATATGATCTCCCTCCTTCTCCTACGTAATCGTTTTCTTACCCTCGGAGCCAGCGACTCCAGTTCTTTCTTGGAAGCCACCCTCCGCATTTTACGGAGCGCCTTCCTCAACTCCTTCTCTCTCTTTTCGCTCATGCATCCCTCCTTTTCCGTTCAGGCGGTCTCACCGCCAGATACCTCCCGTCCGAGTTCCTCCTGAATATGTCTCCCGGAGGAACGTCCAGCTTCCCCGGAAGATATTTCCGGAGTCTTTTTGAAAATTTCTCCTTCGAGTAGGAGACGTCGTTCTCTCCCGACCAGCGCAGGAAGTGCTGCCACAGGGACTCGACGGGGGTGCGTTGCGCGGGTTCGTATCCCACTCCTTCACACCAAAGCTCCATGCTGTCCGATACCGTCTCCTTCATCGTACCCCTGGCCTCCTTCTCCCCCGTACTGTACCCGGGCATGCCGTTCTCCCGGTACCACTTCAACCCCTCCAGCGCCCACAGGAATATACCGTCCTTCTCCTTCCTGAACTTGTCCATCAGATACGGGTCGGGATTGGAAGGATTCTTCCAGAAGTGCAGCGTACGTATGCGCCTGAACGCCCCGTCCTGCGTGGACGCGAACTCGGGAGCGTCGTTGGAAGTGAATATCAAAGCCCCTTTGGGATGTCCGGAGAACGTCTCCTTGTACAGCTTCCTCACGGATACGGTGCCGGTGGAGAGGTAGGACGTCACGAACTCCTCCACGTCCCTTGCGAGCAGCTTGTCGGTCTTCATGTCCTCGAAAAACACGCAGCTGTGTCCCGTGATGTCGAACGATATGCCGTTCTCCCTGAACGGCAGGGAACGCCGTCCTACCTTGGTCAGTTTGTCTCCCAGCAGCATCTCAAGCAGCCTGTAGATGGTGGTCTTGCCCGTCCCCGAACCTCCGTGCATCCACAGGCACTGCTCGTGCTTTTCACAGGGAATGTTACTCATGGCGAGTCCGAAAAACACCTGCAACAACCCCTGATCATCGGGCTCCGGCAGCACCTCGTCCAGAAATTCATAGAATCTCGGACACTTCGCGTTCTCGTCATAGTTCATGTTGACATGGTTCAACATATTGTACATCGGATGATGTTTCTCCATAATATAATCCTCCAGGTTAAGAATACCGTTGTTCATGTTTATGTAACCGGTTCCGTCGCAGTCTTCCGCCGACACCTTGCGGAGGGAATCCCCCTTGCGCAGCCGCGATATGCACGCGTCGAGATCCCCCGTGTTCTGTATGTCCTGCGCGGGAATATCCCTCAACTCCCGTACCACGCGGGACGGGAACAGGCTCCCCTTCGCTTCCAGATCGCCTATCTTCCCGTAAGACTTCCCCGTCCACCCGTACAGCGTCCCCTCCACCAGCAGACGCGTGTCCCGGTGCAGGTTGGACCAGTGGTTGACCACCGAGTACACGTCTATCCTCGTAGGGTTCACGCCATCCTTGCCCGTCAGATGGAATCCCGCGGATGCGGACGGAGTGGGTTCCGGCCCCGACACGTACGACGGCATGGAACCCCACACCTTCCCGTGTCCGCAACCGTCGCACGCTCCGTCCATCTTCTCCGAATACTTCTTCTTTATCGTCCCGCAAGCGTACATGAACGAGTCCTTGTTCTTGAGGACGCCTTCCACCTTGTCCATCCTGTCCGTCTTCTCCGCCAGTTTCCTCGCCTCGGCGTGTCTCCCCGACGGGGCCAGGATGCCCGTCACGGTCTTCCACATCTCGTACTCCTTCATCTCTTCGCCGCCCTGCATGCCCTTGACGACGAACGGACAGAACTTGTGAGGCTTCCAATGGGAAGCCCCCCCGTCATCGACATAGACCCGTTTCGCCGGGGGTTCCGTCCAGTCGAACACGTCGTCCAGTCCCCCCAGCACCGGTCCTTCGTGGAAATCGGCGTACTCCACCGTCGTGCCCCTCTTGCTGTTGATGGAACCCGGAACCCGTCCGGTGGAATGGAAGTTGAACGGTTGTACGTCCGCCTTGACCTTGTCGGGCAGCCATTCCATGAAACCCCCCATGCGTTCCTCGTACGACGGCTTGTATCCGGCATAATCGTCCTTCCCTATGCCCTTCTCCACGGGGACATAGATATGGTAGCCTCCTCCCGTGAACACGCTGTACATCTTCACGTCTCCCAGCACCCTGTACGCCATGTCCAGCAGCCTTTCCCCCTCGTGCCTGGACATGTTGTCGAAATCCATCAGAAACGCGCAGTTCTCCGTGTCACGGGCGCTGTCCCGGAAGCGGAACCTCAAATCCTGTCCCACCATGTTCCTGTCCAGATCGTCCCATGAATACAGTCCGAGCGTACGCATCGTCCCCTGGGGGGTGTACTTGATTATCCTCAAACCTTCCTCCTATTATTTCGTACCACAACACCGTTACATCTGTCAACGTCCATCGCGTCGGTGTAAAGCCTCTCCGTGATACCCATTTTCTCGCGCATCCTATCATAATCCGCCCTACCCTCGTCCGTGTCCGACATCAGAAACCACACCTTCTTCGCCTCCGCCCCCGTGACCGTGCACAGCCGGTAGATGCTCTGGAGCACGTCGGTGTTGGACGGGTTGCACGTCACATAGACGGCATCGTCCGCGCAGCTGAAGTCCAGCCCCGCCCCCGCCGCACGGGGATGCGCCACCATGATCCTCAGCCGGTCCTCCTTGAACGCCATGAAGTTTTTACGGGAGAACTCCCCCACAGCCTGTCCCAGCCCCTTCAACAACTCCAGTATCGTCTTCTTCTCCTCGATATAACGGTACCACACCAGCAGCTTGCCTTCGCACCTCCCCACCGTCCGCAGGAACGCCCCCCACTTGGCCGTGTCGAAACGCCTGATCACGTCCCCTTGATGCAGCATGAACCCCGACTCTATCTGCCTCCGTTTGTCCTGCCGGGACGACGGGTTCAACTCCGCCTGGATGTTCTTCATCGGCACGGACATCCGCTCCCCCCC
>WTGA01000126.1 GCA_011523765.1 Gammaproteobacteria bacterium | reverse complement strand
GACCCGGTACCGGGTCCCGCACAGGACCTTCAGGGTCCAGATATTGAACCGTGCCCATTGCAGCAGTATTCGCGAACGCAGTGGCACCGAAAAGAAAAAAACCAGGGCGGCAACACAGATGACAACGGCACTGAGGACCTGGCCGGTGAGGTAAAGCAGGGATCGTGCAAACAACGGCATGAACTATCCATTCATGCCGATAACGGCGCAAGAAGCAGGTCGTCGACAAATTCACCGAGATCTTCGTATACCGGTACCTGGTCCATCCCGTTTTCCGGGTCGAGAAAGGATGGTTCCTGACAGGTTTGCCGGCCTTTCCCGGTTTTCACCAGGACCGGCAACGCACCGGCGGCCTGTGCCGCTTTCAGGTCCCGGAACGAATCGCCCACGGCGAACACATCGTTCAGACTCAGTTTCAGCCGCTCTGACAATTCCAGAAACATTCCTGGCTTGGGTTTTCGGCATTCACACCGGTCGCGGTCACTGTGCGGGCAAAAAAAGATAGCGCTGATTTCCCCGCCGACACGGTGCAGTTCATCCAGCATTTTCTGGTGAATCCGGTTCAACTGGTTCGTGGAATAAAATCCCCTCGAAATGCCGGATTGATTGGTGATCAGGACAACCTGGTAATCCTCCCGGCACAATCGTGCAATCGCCTCCAGACTCCCGGGGATGGCGTGCCAATCGTCGGGAGACCGGATGTAGTCGGCAGAATCATGGTTGATCACGCCATCCCGGTCCAGAATCACCAGCTTGCTTGTGTTCATGGTCCGTCCATTTTGAGGGTTTGCATCAGCATGAATCTTCCGTCCCGAACCGGGAAACCCGGATCCGCCCATCGATCATCCGGCTGTTTCGCCGCGACAGGGTCTCCATTTTGTCCCAGAACGCCCGGTTCAGATCAAGCTCGGCGCTGATGGCGGTCCCGATCAGCAGAATCAGCAAATCCGCACATTCTTCCGCGAGTTCATCCACGGATTTTCCCTTGGAAACGCAGGCGGAGATCTCCCCGAGTTCTTCGGTCATCAGTGCAACCCGGTACACCAGGTCCTCCCCGCCATGCCGGTTGAACTCATGTTTGTCATGAAACGCCTGCACGGCGTCCAGCATTGCCTCGTAGGAGTCCCGGTTCATGGTTCCAGCCGCATTTTTGACAGGTCGGCCCCGCCCAGAAACAACCGGCGTATCCGCGCCAGCAACGCCAGCCGGTTGGCCCGGACTGCCGGGTCATCATGCATCACCATGACCTGGTCAAAAAAGGTGTCGATCGGGGCTCCCAGGGCAGACAACCGGTTGAAACCGCGGTCATAGTCCTCGTTTTCAAAACAGTCGAAGACCTGTTCTTCTATTCTTTCCACCGATTCGGCAAGCGCTTTTTCAGCCGGTTCCGTCAACAATCCGGAGTCCAGATCCATTGAATCGGGATGGCTCCGACCGGCCTTTGACAGGATATTCGCAATGCGCTTGTTGGAATAGGCCAGCGATTCGGCAAGGGTCCGATCGGTTGTAAAGAGCTCGCTCACCGCCTTCAGCCTGAGATAGGAATTGAACGGTCTGGTGGGCCGGCCCGCCAGTACGGCTGCAATCGCCTCCGCATCGAACCCCTGTGCAATGAAATACCCTTTGAGCCGCTCATCCGAGAAGGCCAGCACCTGTTCAATCACGGGTTCCAGCCCCGGTTCCCGGTTGCCGGCAACCTCCACATGGACATAGAGGGTGGATGCCTGCCGATACAGGTCGAGCAGGTCCAGGTCGAGCCGGCATTCCACAAGGATGCGCAAAATTCCCAGGGTGGCCCGGCGCAGGGCAAACGGGTCCCGGTCGCCGGTCGGCATTTCACCGCACAGAAAGATTCCGAATACCGTATCCAGCCGGTCAGCCAGTGCCAGACATTGTGCGGCCGCCGACCCGGGCAGCTGATCCCCGGCATGGCGTGGAAAATAATGGCCCTCGATCGCATCAGCAATCTTCCGGTTCCAGCCCTGGCGACGGGCGTAGTACTTGCCCATGGTCCCCTGGAGCTCCGGAAACTCCCCGACCATGTCCGTCACCAGATCGGCCTTGCACAATGCGGCAGCCTCCCGGACACTTTCCCCTTCAATCCCAAGCTGTCCTGCGATCACTCCTGCCAGCTTCCGGATACGCCGGGACTTGTCGTATACGGAACCCAGTGTATGATGAAAAAGGACCTCCTTCAAATCATCGATCCGTTCTTCGAGCGGGACTTTCTGGTCCGCTTCGAAGAAAAAATCCGCATCGGACAACCGGGCGCGCAGTACCCGCTCGTTGCCCTGGCGCACTCTTGCGGGCGCCCTGCTCTTGAGATTGCTCACTGCAACAAACAAGGGAACGGGTTCGTTCTTTCCGTCAACCAGATGAAAGTATTTCTGATGCCGGTTCATCGTCGAAGTCAGGACTTCGACGGGCAATTTCAGGAATCGGTCGTCGTACCGGCCCAATACGGAGACGGGCCATTCAACCAGTCCGGTCACTTCCTCCAAAAGCGGGGCATCCAGTACGGCATGGGCCCCGGCCTTCCTTGCCAGCCGGGTGGCCTGCTTGACAATCGTGGATTGCCTGGATTCGTAATCCGCCATGACAAACCCATCGGTTTTCAGGGTGCCCAGGTACCGATCCGCGGACAGGATTCTCAATTCTCCCGGGCAGTGAAAGCGATGGCCCCGACTGTACCGGCCGGCTTTCAGCCCCAGAACCCCGGTTCGAATGACCTCGCTGCCATGGAGCACCAGCAGCCAGTGCACCGGCCGGATGAATTCCTCTTCACAGGGCCCCCAACGCATCCGCCGGGGGATCGGCAAGGCCCTGACGGCCTCATTCAGGCATTCGGTGAGGATGGTACCCAACCGCTTTCCCTTCACCGTGCTTTCGTATACCAGCCACTCACCTTTCCCGGTTTTCCGCCGTTTCAGTTGATGCACATCCACCCCGCAGGATTTGGCGAACCCCCTGGCCGCATTGGACGGGTTTCCATCTGCGCCGAAAGCCGCCTTGACGGCCGGGCCCCGCCTCTCCTCATTCCGGTCGGGCTGCACGGGATGGACATCCCGGGCCCAGACCGCAAGCCGCCGGGGAGCCGCATAATACCGGTAATTTGCCTCCTTGTTTTGCATTACCCCGGCCTCGACCAGACCGGTAAATACGCCCCTGGCAAAGGACTGGCCCAGCCTTTTCAGCGCTTTCGGGGGCAGTTCTTCGGTGCCGAGTTCGATCAGCAGGTTTTTCGGTCTGCCGGGCCGGTTTCCAGGTGTTGCCATCAGTTCTGACTCCGGGAGCGTCTTGCGGCCGGGGATTTCGTCATTCCGGGAAATCCGATACTCTGCCGGCTTTCGTAATACTCCCGGGCAACGCCCCGCGCCAGGTTTCTTACCCGGGCGATGTACCGGGCCCGCTCCGTCACGCCGATGGCGTGACGGGCATCCAGCAGGTTGAAAGTATGGGAGGCGGTCAGCACCTGCTCATAGGCCGGCAGGGGAAGGTGCTTGTCCAACAGGGATTGGGCCATGCGTTCTGCCGCGTTGAACTGGACCAGCAGCCCCGGGACCTCGGCATGCTCGAAGTTGTAGGCGGACTGCTCGACTTCATTCTGGCGATACAGGTCGCCGTAACCTTGGTCTCCATTCCTTCCCCGGGTCCAGACGAGATCAAACAGGGAATCCACGCCCTGCAAATGCATTGCGATCCGTTCCAGTCCATAGGTGATTTCTCCGGTGACCGGCCGGCAATCCAGGCCGCCCACCTGCTGGAAATAGGTAAATTGCGAAACCTCCATCCCATTCAGCCAGACTTCCCAGCCCAGTCCCCAGGCGGCCAGTGTCGGCGATTCCCAGTTGTCCTCCACGAACCGGACATCGTCCTTCAGCATATCGAGGCCAAGGCTGGACAGGGAGCCCAGGTACAGGTCCTGAAAATCCAGGGGCGACGGCTTGAGGACCACCTGGAACTGGAAATAGTGCTGCAGCCGGTTGGGATTGTCTCCATAGCGTCCATCGGTCGGGCGACGCGACGGCTGGACATAGGCCGCCCGGGCCGGTTCCGGACCGATGGCTGCGAGGAAGGTGGCCGGATGAAACGTCCCGGCCCCCACTTCCATGTCGTAGGGCTGCAGGATGGCGCACCCCTGCTTCGCCCAGTACTGCTGCAGCGTCATGATCAGTTGTTGGAAAGTCACCATGGTATTGACATTTACGGTATTGTGGAATGGGCCGGGATTGCCGGCTGCCGATGCCTGCACTCCATGCCCATGACCGTGCCGGTCTCAGCAAAGATCCGAGATCAGGGCCTCCAGAGCTGCAAGTCTATCGCCTTTTAGCATCAAGCGCACTACCCGGGTTTCACCCGGATTCGCCCCGGAATCGAGTACTGCATAATCGCCGTCCGCCTGGGCCCGGTGCAGTCGGGAAAACCCATAGGGCCGTCCCGGAATTGCCGGGTCTTCCACGCTTTCTTCGATCAGTTGCAGGAAACCGGCATTCGGGGGGCCTCCCTTGTGGAACTGGCCCGTCGAATGCAGGTACCGGGGGCCGTACCCCAGGGTCATGGTCCGGGACAGGCGGCGCGCCAGGCACTGCTTCAGCCGGTGCAGGCGAACCTCCACGTCCGGGAATCGGGGCAGATAGGCCAGCAGGCCCAGGTAGAGCCGGGCACCGCCAAGATCGTCCAGCAAAGCCAGCACGGCAGACCGCGAGTCCGGCCCTGCCGGCGTCCTGCTCGGGGCATTGGAGAATACCTTGTAGCCATCCCGCTCCAGGCGGAAAGAGACCGGGCAGGTGCGGGGACCGTCCAGGAATCGCCGGGATTGGCGCTTGGCCGATTCCACATCGGGCTGGTCAAACGGGTTGACCGAGAGCACACTGGAAACCAGGGCCGTGGCCATCTCCCATTTGAGAAACTCCCCGCCAATGTCGTAGGCAGTTTCCATGTGCCATTCCCGGTGTGCCGCCGGTCCGGGCCGGTCCCGGCTCGGGCCGCCCTTGCCCAGTTTGATCGCAATGGAAAACTCCGGTCCCGGCCCGCTGTCGCAGGGAAAATCCGGGTGGTCAACGACCGGCAGTATCCCCTGTCCCTGTTTTCCCGTGCTCTCCGCGAGCAACTGTTCGATCCAGCCTCCCAGGGACAACAGGTTTTCAGCCAGGTGCAACCGCAACAGCCCCTTCCCCGGTTTCGTGCAGCGGGCGAGAAACCGGGACAGGGCCAGCACCGGGTTGTCGGCCGCATCCGCCTGGAACCGGGTCTGCAGTTGCCGGGTGTGCACCCACAACCGCTTCAGGTCCACGCCGCACAGGGCGGCGGGGACCAGGCCAAAGTAACTGAGGGCCGAATAGCGGCCGCCCAGATCGGCCGGGTTCTCGAACACCTTGCGGAAATGGTGCTGTACCGCCGTGCGATGCAGCGCAGAACCGGAATCGGTAATGGCAATCATCTGGCGGCCAGGGGTATCGGAGATGGTTTTGAGCGTGGAGTAGAAATACTGGCACAGGTCGAGGGTCTCAACCGTCGTGCCCGATTTGCTGGAGACGAGAAACAGCGTCTTTTCGGGAACCATTTTGAGGCCCCGGATTTCGTCCGGCGAGGAAGTGTCCAGAATGCTCAGCCGCGGATACCCGGGCCGGCTGCCGAACAGGTCGGCGAAAACGCCGGGAGACAGGCTGGATCCGCCCATGCCGAGCAGGACCACGTGGTCGAAGGTTCCGGACGCAACGGTCTGATCGGCCCAGTCCAAGAGCCCGCCGATACGACTTTCCATCCAGTCCACCGCATCCAGCCATCCCAGTCGGTTGCGCAGGGCCTCTTCACCGGACTCCGCCCCTTTCCACAATGCAGGGTCCCGGTCCCACAGGCGGGCGATCATGGCCGGGCTGATTTCGTTTTCCGTACCCACCCGCTACAGGCCCTTCTCCTTCAGCAATGCGTTGAACCGGCCCCGTATCTCGGGAACGTCGGCCCAGTTTTTCAAGAACCGGGCCTTGTCATCGTCGAACGCCCAACGGTGCAGCACCCGGGACCGGTGCTGTTTCGCCGCATCCAGATCCACCACTGCCAGACGGTCCCCGCAGACCAGCAGGTTCGACCCTTTCAGGTCACCGTGGGAGAACCGGTGGGATTTCAGGGCCTGAAACAGCTCGCACACCCTGCCCTGGACCGATTCAAATTTTTCTTCCCAATCCGCCGACCCGAGATAGTCGGGCAACCCGGTACTGCCCACATAGCGGCAGATGTACCAGGACCGCCCCGAGAACAGTCCCCGCTGATCTTCCACGACGGCCATCGGTTCCGGCGTGTCGATCCCCCCGGACCGGAACAATTCACCCATGTGCCAGCAGTTCAGTGCCCGGCTTGTCTGGAAGTTCCGCCGGACCCGGTGCCAGGCATTCTTGGTATTGTAGCGCTTGACCACGAGGTCGCCGATGTCGGTGGTGACCCGGTGCAGGGTGTTCCGGGTGCCATCCTTGACCATCACGGCGGTCTCTGAAAACGCACTTTCCGGGCGGGCACAGAGATCCTCCAGGTCCCGGCTGCGGACCGCGGAATTCAAATACCGGATTTTCAGGGGCATGGTGGCGACGGGAAGTCTTGCAATTTCATCTATGGTCCGCCCCGGTTTTGCAAGAACAATTTACAGCTTTGAAAGGGTTGG
>WTGA01000125.1 GCA_011523765.1 Gammaproteobacteria bacterium | reverse complement strand
GCCCTTGTGGCAACATTCCAGGGCCTGGCGCATCAATTCCACCTTGCCGACACATTCAAAACTGTAGTCCGCCCCGCCCCCGGTCAAATCCACCAGATAGGCAACCAGGTCATCCTCGACTTCGTCGGGATTGACAAAATGCGTCATCCCGAAATCCGACGCGAGGGACTCCCGCTTCGGATTGATATCCACGCCAACAATTTTGTCCGCACCGGCAAGCCGGGCGCCCTGGATGACATTCAGGCCAATCCCGCCCAGGCCGAAAACCACCACATTGTCCCCCGGCTGGACCTTTGCCGTGTTGATCACGGCCCCAATCCCCGTGGTCACCCCGCAGCCGATATAGCAGATCTTGTCAAACGGGGCATCTTTGCGGACCTTGGCAACCGCTATTTCGGGCAGGACCGTGTAGTTCGAGAAAGTCGAGGTTCCCATATAGTGAAACAGCTTCTGCTTGCCAAGGGAAAACCGGCTCGATCCGTCCGGCATGACCCCTTGGCCCTGTGTGACCCGAATCGCCTGGCACAGGTTGGTTTTTCCGCTGGTGCAGTATTCACATTGCCTGCATTCAGGCGTGTAGAGCGGGATGACATGATCTCCTTCCCGAACACTGGTCACCCCTTCCCCCACCTCCACGACAACCCCGGCACCCTCATGTCCCAGTACGGCCGGGAAAAGTCCCTCGGGGTCGGCACCCGACAGGGTAAACTCATCGGTATGGCAAATCCCCGTTGCCTTGATTTCAACCAGCACTTCACCCGCCCTGGGGCCTTCCAGCTGCAGGGTTTCAATTTCCAGAGGTTTGCCGGCCTCATAGGCCACTGCTGCTCTTGATTCCATCTTTTTGCTCCGCGTGTTGAATTTGCAGGTAGTCTTTTCTGACCGAATGAATGCCAGGTCTTTGATGGCTTCGGCCATTTCCCCGTTTTGGCCTCACTCATGGAGCTTTGACGGGATTCCCCAAAGTGTGTATCCGGACCGCATTACACCGTACCCAAAGTGCCGATTCCACCCTGGAGCCTGAAGTTTATCAGCTTCAACTTTATGGGTGTCAAAAATATTTCCCGCTGCCCGTTTTCACGGCCGATGCCTGCGGATGCCATGGCGGCCAATACCGGAATTGAACCGTCCATATCCCGGTTCAATTCCGGTATGATCGGTTTCTGTGAAAATGAGTGGGAGCGAAAGCCGGAATGCAGGCGACCAGTGGTGGTTTGCAGGCCCGGCCTCCAGGACCCGCCGGGTTTTCACTGGAATCATGAATGAGGCAGTGCTTCAGAGCAATCAACCCCTTGAATTATAAGGCCCCCCTGATCACGCTGTTCGGCAGTTTTCGAGACCTGCTTCCGATCCTGGTCGTGGTGACTTTCTTTCAGCTGGTCGTGCTGGGCCAGCCCTTTCCGGACTTGCTTGGCCTGCTGACCGGGACCGTATTGGTATTGCTGGGCCTCACGTTCTTCCTGTATGGCCTCGAAATCAGCCTGTTTCCGCTGGGAGACAACATGGCTTACGCCTTTGCCAGGAAGGGCAGCGTGTTCTGGCTGCTGGCTTTCGGGTTTGCACTGGGATTCGGCACGACCATCGCAGAACCCGCACTGATCGCTGTCTCGGATGAAGCCGCCAAGGTGATGGCGAACGGAAAGATCATTCCCGATACCGGACCGTCCCGGCAGCAATATGCCGATGGTCTTCGGGTCACGGTGGCCTTTTCGGTCGGCGCCGCAATCGTCACGGGAGTCTACCGGATTGTCCGGGGGTGGCCGATCCATATCATGATCATGATCGGATACCTGCTGGTGGTGATCATGACGATCCTGGCTCCCCGGGAGATTATCGGGATTGCCTACGATTCAGGCGGTGTCACGACTTCAACGATCACGGTTCCCCTGGTCACGGCCCTGGGCGTCGGGCTTGCGTCGTCCATACGGGGACGCAATCCAATGGTGGACGGGTTTGGCCTGATTGCCTTTGCCTCTTTATTTCCAATGATTTTTGTCATGGGCTACGGAATGCTGTACCGATGAACCTGCCGCTCCATATTCTGGATACCATGCTCGACACCGTGATCGATGTATTGCCGATCACGGCCATCATCCTCCTGTTCCAGGTATGCGTGATTCGCAAGGCACTGCCGAATATCCGCCGGTTGCTCACCGGTTTTGCACTGGTATTGATCGGCTTGACGCTGTTCCTGGTCGGGCTGGAAAAAGCCCTGTTTCCCATTGGCCGGTTGATGGCGGCACAGTTGACGGATATCGGTTTCATTCTCAAGGATTCCCTGTCGGCACCACCCACCTGGTCCTCCTACTACTGGGTCTACATTTTTGCCTTTTGCATTGGCGCCAGCACGACCATCGCCGAACCGTCACTGATTGCAGTGGCCCAAAAAGCCAACCATGTATCCGGCGGTGCCATTGGAATCTGGGGGTTGAGAACGGCGGTGGCCCTGGGCGTGGCCATCGGCATCGCACTGGGGACCTGGCGGATTGTGGTGGGGCTCCCCATTCATTATTTCATCATACCGGGGTATGTATTCGTCGTGATCCAAACCTACTTTGCACCCAAGGTGATCGTTCCCCTGGCCTATGATTCCGGAGGGGTGACCACTTCGACGGTGACCGTCCCCATCGTCGCGGCGCTGGGGCTGGGACTGGCGGAAACCGTTCCGGGACGAGACCCCGTTCTGGACGGTTTTGGTCTGATCGCCTTTGCAAGCCTGTTCCCGATGATCACGGTCATGGGATATGCCCAGGGTTCGACATGGCTGGCATCGCGACAGAAAGGGAAACTACAATATTCCAGACAACCGTAATAGGGGAGTTCAATCATGCATTTTAAATTACTTGTTTCATTCATCGATAAGGCGCAGACCAAGGCCGTCATGCAGGCCGCCCGGGACAAGGGTGCCCGGGGTGCGACCGTCATTACCGGTGCAAGGGGGGAGGGCCTGAATGAATCCCCCACGTTCCTGGGTCTTACCCTTGAAACCCAGCGAAACGTTGTCCTGTTTGTGGTGGAAGAACATATCAGCCGGGAAATCCTGGAGCACATCGCTGAAGTCGCTCAATTCGAGGAAAAACCCGGAACCGGGATCGCGGTCCAAATTGATATTGAAGATGCGGTTGGCGTGCTGCAGCAGGCGGCATCACTTAACGAAATCGTAGAGGAAAACCTATGAGCAAGCGAAACAAGATTCGGGTCAGGGAAGTCATGACCGACAAGTTCAGAATGATGGACGGGATGGCAACGGTCCAGGACGGCCTGAACGTGATGACCGGTTCGGACACCAGTGCCCTGATCGTGGACAAGCGGACCGAGGACGATGCTTACGGAATCGTCCTGCTGTCGGATATCGCAAAGAAAGTGCTGACCAAAAACCAGTCCCGCAGCCGGACCAATCTATATGAAATCATGTCCAAGCCGGTACTTTCCGTAGAGCCGGACCTGGATATCCGGTACTGCGCCCGACTATTCGACCGCTTTGGACTGTCCCTCGCACCGGTCCTTGACCAGGGAAAGGTGATCGGGATTGTCAGTTATGAGGAAATCGTTCTGGAAGGTCTCGCAAAATTTGAAACCTGACGTGCCCGGGAACCGGCCATCCGGTTTCCGGTCAATCCTGCCATCCAGCGCCGGCCGGCCCCCGCAACTCCCGGGGCTTTGCCGATGGAGCAATGGCCGTTACGGTTTCTCATCCCGTGAGGATTGACCGGCCCATCAGGCAAGGGGGTTCCCCGGGCCGCACCGGAACCTCCTGGACCGAATCCTGCCGTACACCACGGGACCAAGGCCAATGGGCCCTCAAGGCCGGAACGGGTCAATCATTTTCTCGCGCAACGGCCAAACCGGTGAAGACACCGCCTCTTCAACACATTCACGGGTGATCACCTGCCCCTTCCTGACCGGCCGGATCATCCGGATATCGCTGGCCAGGCCGATCGGCAGGGACCGGCCCGAAATACTGGCCTTCGCCGGCTGCAGCTTTCCCCACACCGTATGGCCGCCTTCCCCGTCGAGCATTTCTCCCGCTGCCAGGTCGCGCTTGGCCACCGCGGCCACATCAGCCTTGAACAATCTGGGCGAACCGGTGGGCTGCCGCCGAAGCGCCGCACTGAATATGGAGAGATTCAATTCAAGCCCGATGAGATGAAACGGCTTGAACATGGCCGAGTAACGACCGGTCGAATCGGTATTCATTCCATACTGGCGGAAACAACCCGCCGTATAGTCGTTGGGAGCTTCAAATACGCAGTACACGCCCCAGCGCAAATCCCGCGGTACCGGCCTGCCATCACGCTCCAGGCTGGATACCACCTCGACCTGGCCGGCAAATTCCAGTTGGCCACCCAACTCCTTCGGCCGCAATACCTGGGCAAGGTCATCCGCACTGCAGGGCGGGAAGACCAGTCCGTCGGAAGGCACCTCCAGGTCCGCCGCATTGGCAATCGCCGCCATTTCAATGGCCGACTTGGTCCCGTCGAGAAAGGAATTGAACATCTGGTCCCGCATCCCTGCGGCGGCCGCCTGTTCCGCAGTCAGGCCATAGTGCGACCAGACCGTATCCGGCGTGGACTCATGGTAGCTCGGCAGGTATCGGGTGCCTTTGCCGGCTGCCACCACCTTGAATCCGCAGGCGCGCGCCCAGTCGATCATTTCCAGTGCCAGAGACGGCTGGTCGCCATAGGCCATGGAATACACCACGCCGGCCCGTTCCGCCCGCCGTGCCAGGCAGGGTCCGACCAGGACATCCGCTTCCACATTCACCATGACGATGTGTTTGCCGTGTTCGATCGCCATCAACGCATGTTCCACACCGGAAACGGGGTGGCCGGTCGCCTCCACCACCACCTCGACCTCATCACTTTGGATCAGCCGTTGTACATCGTCAAGGAATGCGGTTCTCCCGATACGGCCATCGTCCCATCCGACCTGTTTGCACTGTTGGACGGCCCGCGCCACATCCAGGTCGGCTATCATCGTGACCGCCAGCCCCGGGGTGGTCGGCACCTGGGACAGGAACATCGAACCGAACTTTCCCGCCCCGATCAAACCCACCCGGACCGGGTTTCCCCCGGCCTCCCTTTCCAGCAAAGACTGATACAGGTACATGGCAATCAATGCGCGGCTACGGATGTTCCGGGCTCAGGCTTCCAGGTCCATCAAGGCATCGTCAGCCAGGGGTTCGATTGCCGTGAAGTCCCGGTGGGCAATCCATTCCGGCCGCTTGAATTGTTGAATGTGGTTGTCAATGTGGCACAGTGACAGGTAGACAATGGTCCGGTCCATGGGGCTGATATTGGGCGGACTGGCATGCACCAGCAGGCTGGAAAACATGAGGACCGACCCGGCATTCCCCGTTGGTGCGACACAGCCCCCCTGTTCATACAGCTGTACAACGGTTTCCCGGTCCAGGGTCCACAGGGGATAGCTGGTGGTTTCCAGGTCATGCCCGGCCGCAATCACACCCTGTTTGTGGCTGCCCGGAATCAACAGCAGCGGACCGTTGGCCGCGGTCACATCATCGACAAACACTGCAATATTCATGGCCCGGGGTTCCGGCATCCGGTCATCCCGTGCCCAGGTGCCATAATCCTGGTGCCATTGCCAGACATCCCCCTCAAAGGCCGCTTTTGCATTGACTTTGTACTGGTGGATATACACCGGGCCCTCCAGCAGGGACATCACCGGATGAATCAGCCGGGGATGGGCGCCGAGCCTCCGGAAGCATTCGTTGTAGGTGTGTGCCGCAAACGCGGTCCGCGCGGCCCCTGAACTTTCCCGCCAGACCTCTTCGCGCTGCTCAGCGTATACCGCAGTCGCCGCTTTCTTCAGCACTGCCACTTCGGCGGGGTTGAAAATTTCCGGGAAAAACAGGTAGCCGAGGGCGTTGAACTCGTCAATTTGATGGGGGGTCAGCCGCATGATCGTGGGATGAAATCTCCTTTGTCGACAGCATTCAATGTATCCGATCCGGCCGGCTTTGCACAACCTTCTTTGGCCGGAAACGGTGGCTGCTCGTCATCCTCTTCGAGAATTCGGTACGCCGGCCCGGTCAGGTCATCAAACTGTCCGTTGTGTACCGCCCACACCACCACCCCGATCAACACCGTTACCAGAACCAGCGACAGGGGGATCAGCAGGTAAAGGATATCCACCAGGAGGTCGTCCGAGAACAGGGCTTCAAATGGTCCCGACCGTTCCGGTCTTTGAAAAAAACAGCGACGCCCTCCGGCCCGGATGACGGACCGGACCGGGTTTTTCGGTCATTTCCGACCGTTTTCGGGCCGTTCTATATGGCTTATTCGTATTCACGGTACCAACAGAGGAGGAACGCTACACTCACGCGGGAAGTTTTCTACGGGCGATACATGATCAATTCGAATTGATCAAAGCACACCGTGCTTGGAACACATTTTTATACCAGTATAGGCAGTACTCTACTCCTTTCCCACTTTGTTTTTTTGAGTTACGCGTCATCCTAAATTTCTCCAATTTCTTGAAACGGAACCGCTGACATCCCGTCAATCGAACATTGTCGCGAGCAAATCAAGTTGTCCGCATAATTAGCACATGATGTGTCCGGATCAGGTGATCCGATTATAAGGTTAAAGTCTGGGGCGCAGCCCCGCTGTTTTTTATAAAAATCAGTAATAGCCGCC
>WTGA01000141.1 GCA_011523765.1 Gammaproteobacteria bacterium | reverse complement strand
GTTAGTTCAACGGGATACCGCGGCAGGAAGAATGTCTGGGTGAGTTCGACTGCAAGAATGCTATCGATCAAATAGCTGCGCGGCTGGCCGCTGTCCGCACGGACAGCCATGAGCAATATATTCCCAGCCTGCGAGCGACGCAGCGAGTAGGCTTCGATCGCGCGCATTGAACGATTGCCCTGCTTGTCGCGGTAATCAATCTCTACAAGAAGGCGGTTGGCAGCGGCGAACCGGATCAATTCGATAAGACCCTGTCCCCGGCTACCTGCGGGCAGGTCGACTATGCGCTCGCGAATGAGCGTGTTGCCGGCAGCGACAGGCATCGCCTCAAGGGGCTGCACGACGGTGCCCTGGAGCCAATTGAAGATTTCCGGAAGCTCGTTCCAAAATCTCGTCACCGGGAGCTGCGCGGGGAGCTGATGCTCCAGCATATGGTCCCAACCAGCCTCAAGTTCCGCACGATGCAGCTCAAGGTCGGCCATGCGCGGAATGCCGATACCCTTGAATTCACATTTGGAGCGCAGAACCTCCAGGAAGCGTTGCGGTTCCGGGCGTGCTTCGGCATTCCGGTACAGATGTACAACATCATACAGGTCACGCGGGCGTGTCCGTTCCACGAGCGCTCTGAATTTTTCCGCGAACGCCTCGGTATAATCGTAGGCCAGAACCTCGATACCATCTGCTGGAGCATCGCTGTACGGATGGAAAACCTGCGTGCGGACCGGCGGCAGAACGACCCGCTCGTCGATGGTCAGGTCAAGCTTGATGTGCGGGAGAGCACGGGGCGATGAGACGGGGCCTTTATAGCTGATCTTGCCTTGGCACGAGACTCGGCCACGGGGGTGCCGGCAGATGTCGGACTCCGGTTGGCCGACTGAAATCTCAATGCCGGCTTGATCGTAAATCCATTCACCAATTTCAGAAAATGCACTCTTCAGGAAGTTGGCATCGAGATGCTCCGGTTTGCGGAGCGTGAAGTCAAGATCCCCGGAAAATCGATAGGTCTCGAAGAAGCATTTCTTCAGGCACGTGCCGCCTTTGAATATCCAGCTCTCCGCACGACCCTCGTGCCCATAGATGCCGGCCAGCACCCAGCCGAGAACATAATCTTTTTCCACGACGTGTGGCGCGAGAGAGGTTTTCCGGGCTATCGCGAGGATTTCGCGCTTGTCAATCATACCGTTTCCTCGCGAGACCAGCTCTCCGGCACGCGCAACCGCCATTTTGTCGTCACAAACGACCCCTCCTGGGTAGGATCGAGTTTCGCATGACCGCCACTCAGATGCTGTCCGCACAGACGACCCAGTCCAGCACCGCCGGAAAAGCGCTCGGCGAGAAACCCGAGGCGCTTGAAGACCGCGCCATTGCCGAGACCCACCGCGTACTCAACGAGCTTCTCGTCGTTTCGGTCGCTGCGCCGCAGATAGGCTCCAAGACAATCGGCGACATGCCCGATACCACCACCGACTGCCGGGTTGTCAAGCATGTCGATGATCGTACGATGCACGTCGGAGACCGGCACTTTCGTCTGATGGCACCAGACATTCTTCGTGCCGAAGATCTTCTGCTCATTGATATGCTTCAGCGAAAAAACCGTGCCGTGCCGTTTTTGATGTTTCTGGCGCACGGGCCGTGCGGTCATCACAAAGATATCCCGGAATATCTGTTCGGTCAAATCCCAGTGCTCGGCTGCCGTGCGGCCTCCGATGTAGGCGGGTGCAAAAAGTGCGGGCACGAGCACCCATGGGTTGTCAAGAACGAGGTCCGACCCCATGGTGTCGATGGAAGCCGCGACATAGGCACCACGGCCCACCCGTCTCAGCCACCCCTGTTCCAACCAGCGGGACAAACGCTGCGCAGCGCCGGTGCGATCGAGTCGGAGGGCAATCACCACGTCATCAATGCGAATGACATCACCGGCTGTGGACAGCACCCGTACAAGCTGGGTGCGTCCCCGGGGAAGGCGAGTCATGTTTTCTTCCATTGCTTCAATTTAGCATAAATTGCGAATTTCAGAAATTGCAATAACAACTGGCCGAGGGCACCCAGGCCCTGGAGAGCATCCGGATGGAAGCACGCCGCCTGACCCTGATGAGCTGGACGGACTTGGGTTTTGGCCGATCACGACACGGGGTCAACGAGAACCCCGCCCGAACCGGGCTGTGGTCCGCAACGCGGGGCGGACAGCCGGAATACATCACAAGCGAATTTGAAAATGCAGGAACCACGGGATACCTCGGCAAGACGAAGCACCCTGATTTCAGCGGCAGCCGTGTCCACAAGAGTGGTTGGCGCTTGGTTGGATCCAGGGTGCAGGACGGGCAGGTCTGCGGACAAATCATCGACCCGGTGAAGGCATATTTGCTAAAATGCCTCCTCTTTCCCTTTCGGATACCTTTTACAATGCCTGATTACCGATCCTGGACCACCACCCGCGGAAGAACCATGGCGGGTGCGCGTGCGCTCTGGCGCGCGACCGGCATGACTGACGATGATTTCAACAAACCGATCATCGCCGTTTCCAATTCATTTACCCAATTCGTTCCCGGGCATGTCCACCTGAAGGACATGGGGCAACTGGTTGCCCGGGAAATTGAGGCCGCCGGCGGGGTCGCCAAGGAATTCAATACGATTGCGGTGGATGACGGCATCGCGATGGGCCATGGCGGCATGCTGTATTCCCTGCCGTCCAGGGAAATCATTGCCGACTCGGTGGAGTACATGGTCAATGCCCACTGTGCGGATGCCCTGGTGTGCATCTCCAACTGCGACAAGATTACCCCCGGAATGCTGCTGGCGGCCATGCGGCTGAACATTCCGGCCATTTTTGTTTCGGGCGGCCCGATGGAAGCGGGCAAGGTGACCTGGCGGGACCATGAAAAATCGGTCGACCTCGTGGATGCCATGATGGTTGCTGCCGACGACAGTGTCACGGACCAGGAATCCCAGGAGATGGAAAGGTCCGCCTGCCCGACCTGCGGGTCCTGTTCGGGCATGTTCACGGCGAATTCCATGAACTGCCTGACTGAGGCACTGGGACTGTCCCTGCCCGGCAACGGGACCATTGTGGCGACACACAGTGAACGGGAAAGACTCTTTCGTGAAGCCGGGCGCTCCATTGTTGCCGCGGCCAGGCGTTATTATGAACACGATGATGACCGTGTGTTGCCGCGCTCCATCGCCAACTTTGACGCATTTGAAAATGCCATGTCGCTGGATATCGCCATGGGGGGATCGACCAATACCGTGCTGCATTTGCTGGCGGCCGCCCAGGAAGGGAAGATTCCATTCACCATGCGGGACATTGACCGGCTCAGCCGCAAAGTGCCGAACCTGTGCAAGGTGGCACCCGCCACACCGGATTTCCACGTTGAGGATGTGCACCGTGCCGGCGGTGTCATGGCCATCCTGGGAGAACTGGACCGCGCCGGACTCATCAACCGCCGCACAAATACCGTGCATGCATCAAGCATGGAGGAAGCCATTGCCTTGTGGGATGTCCGCTTGACCACGGACACGAAGCGGCGGGATTTTTTCCGGGCGGCCCCGGGGGGCATTCCCACCCAGGTCGCCTTCAGCCAGAGCAAGCGCTACCAGTCCCTGGACCTCGACCGGAAAAACGGCTGCATCCGGGACCGCGAGCACGCCTACAGCCAGGATGGCGGCCTCGCGGTACTGTACGGCAACCTGGCCGAAGACGGCTGCATCGTGAAGACCGCCGGCGTGGATGAAAGCATTCTCCGGTTTACCGGCAACGCCAGGATATTTGAAAGCCAGGAAGATGCCGTCGACGGCATTCTCGGCAATACCGTCCGGGAGGGAGACATTGTCGTCATCCGTTACGAAGGCCCCCGGGGCGGACCGGGCATGCAGGAAATGCTGTACCCCACGACCTACCTGAAGTCAAAGGGCCTGGGGAAAGCCTGTGCGCTGGTGACCGATGGCCGGTTTTCCGGCGGAACATCCGGCCTGTCCATTGGCCACGTCTCCCCGGAAGCGGCGGAAGGGGGCCTGATCGGCCTGGTCGAAGAGCATGACCCGATCGAGATCAATATCCCCGAGCGAACCATCCATCTCGCCGTGGACAAGGCGGTGCTGGCCCAACGCCGCCGGGACATGGACCGGAAGGGGAAAGACGGCTGGAAGCCTGATCGCGAGCGTGTGGTCAGTGCGGCACTGAAGGCCTACGCGGCCCTGAGCACCAGTGCGGCCAAAGGTGCGGTGCGGGATGTCAGCCAGTTGTCGTGATCCGGGAACGGGGGGGGTTCGGCCCGTGACCCGGCCAGGGCCGAAGAAAGACTGTTTCAGTGGTTGACCGCCTCCTTGGTCCGGTGATGCGGTTTTTGCGGGACCAGGCTGAACAGCACTTCCCGGTTGTAATGGTAGGTCAGGTTCTCCTTCCCCAGCATTTCCTGCAATGCCCCCAGCAGCTGCTGCCCTGGTGTAATGCACCAGTTTTTTCCCAGGTTGATCGTTCCGGAGACCCCGGTCGCGGTGGTATAGAGGATGCGGAGGCCGGTTTTCCCGCCCCGGAACGGATCCAGGGTCCTCCGCAGGGACCGGGTCGCGTTCCGGGTGGCCCCGGCGGCCACGTGCAGGTCGATACGGTGCAAGGCCAGGTTCCTGACCTCCTCAACGTCAAACAGTAGTTCAGCCCGCATCCGGGGCTCGCCGGTCAGTTCATCCGCACTGATCTCACCCAGCGCAACCAGCACCCCTTCGTTTTCCAGCTTGGCGAAATACTCCGTATATTTTTCCGAAAACAGGACGACATCAATCCGCTGGACGGCATTGTCCAGCGTCACCACGGCCATCTTCCCGCGACGCGTCTTCAGGAGTCGTACGGAGACAATTATCCCGGCGACAATACCGTCCCGGGCCGTATCCGGACGCCCCGTGGAAACATCGGCCTCGCTGATTCCGGCGAATTCCTGCATGTACTGGTGGTAGGGGTGACCGGTGAGGTAGAGCCCAAGGGTCTCTTTTTCCGCCTTCAGACGTTCATCTTCGGTCCAATCCGGGACATCCGCGGAAAAGCTGTTCTCGGCCTGGACCCGCTCTACGCCGAACATGTCGTATTGACCGGCCTGCTGGTTGGACTGCTGCTGGTTGGCGGCCCTGGTCGCCGGGACGAGTTCCGACATCAGGACGGCGCGGTTTTTTCCCAATTTGTCCATGGACCCGCTTTTGATCAGCGCTTCGAGAACCCGCTTGTTCACCTTTCGCATGTCGAACCGCCGGCAAAAATCAAACAGGTCCTGGAACTCGCCGCCCCGTTCCCTTTCCTCGACGATCTCTCCGATGACGCTGCGCCCGACCCCCTTGATCGCACCCAGCCCGAACGAGATCTTGTCTTCGCCAAGGGGCTTGAACGGATAAAAACTGGTATTGATGTCCGGCGGAAGCACCTCGAGGCCCAGTGCGGCGCAATCTGCAAGCAGGGAGACCACCTTGTCGGTGTGGTCACTTTCCGCGGACAGCGTTGCGGCCATGTACGCCGATGGGAAATGGGTTTTCAGCCAGGCGGTATGATAGGACACCAGGGCATAGGCGGCGGAATGGGACTTGTTGAATCCATACCCGGCAAACTTGTCCATCAGGTCAAAGATCGCATTGGCCACATGTTTCGGCACACCGCGGTTGACCGCCCCGTCCAGGAAGGTCTCCCTTTGCTTGGCCATTTCTTCCGGCAGTTTCTTGCCCATGGCCTTTCGCAGGATATCGGCACCGCCCAGGGTATACCCGGCCAGGGTCTGTGCAATCTGCATCACCTGTTCCTGGTAGAGAATCACGCCATAGGTCGTGTCCAGGACATGTTCAATCTCGGGATGCAGAATCGAAATGGGTTCCCGACCCGCTTTCCGGTTGACAAAATCCTCGACCATTCCCGATTGCAGCGGCCCCGGACGGAACATTGCGATCAGGGCGATCAGGTCTTCAAATGTTTCCGGATGGGCCCGGATGATCAGGTCCTTCATGCCGCGGGATTCGAGCTGGAAGATCGCGGTGGTCTTCCCGGTGCGGATAAATTCAAAGGTGTCCGCATCATCCAGGGGGATTGCCGCCAAATCCACCGTGGACGAGCCGTCGGCAGCGGCTTGCTGGTTAATCATTTTCACCGCTGAATCAATGATGGTCAGCGTCCGCAGGCCCAGAAAATCAAACTTGACCAGGCCGATGGACTCGAGATCATCCTTGTCAAGCTGGGTGATCGCCTGGTTCAGGTGTGCATCGGTGAACAACGGGGTGTACTCGACCAGTGGCTGGGGAGAAATCACCACACCGCCGGCATGTTTCCCGACATTGCGTGCAATCCCTTCGAGCTGGAACGCCGCATCCATCAATTGCTGGACATCCGATTCTTCCTGGTAGCGGTTCCGGAGCCTTTCCTCCTGTTCGAAGGCCATGTCCAGGGTCATTCCCACCTGAAACGGGATGAGTTTGGCGATCTGGTCGACGAAGCCGTAGGGATAACCCATCACCCGGCCGACGTCACGAACCACCGCCTTGGCGGCCATGGTTCCGAATGTAATGATCTGGGCAACCTGTTCGTGGCCATATTTTTCCGCAACATATTCGATGACCCGGTCCCTTCCGTCCACACAAAAATCGATGTCGAAATCCGGCAGGGAAACGCGTTCCGGGTTGAGAAACCGTTCGAAAATCAGTCCGTAGGGCAAGGG
>WTGA01000018.1 GCA_011523765.1 Gammaproteobacteria bacterium | reverse complement strand
GGAAAGAAAGCCGTCTCACCGGCCAGGAAAACGGCCGCAAAGAAAACGGCGAAAAAGAAAACGGCCAAAAAAAAAGTGTCGGGAAAGAAAGCCGTCTCACCGGCCAGGAAAACGGCCGCAAAGAAAACGGCGAAAAGGAAAGCCCCAGGAAAAAAGTCACCCGGCAGTCCGTCCGCAACCGGAACGGCCAGAAAGTCAGCGCCAAAGAAGGCGGTAAAACCCGGCAGTGACCCGGCGTAGTCATCGTGGCTGAAAACAGGGAAACCGGAATCGCGGCGGAAGGGACCTTCGTTTCCCACCTGATTGAACTCCGCGACCGCCTGCTTCGCGGTATCCTGTCCGTACTGGTGTTTTTCATATTGCTGGTCCCGTTTGCCAATACCCTGTATGAGGTGCTGGCAAATCCATTGATGTCCGCGTTGCCCGAAGGCAACACCATGATCTCCACGGAGCCTCATGGCCCCTTTTTTGTTCCGTTCAAATTCGCATTTGCCTGTGCATTTGTCCTGGCCGTTCCGTATCTGCTGTACCAGATGTGGGCATTTGTTGCTCCCGGGCTGTACAAAAATGAAAAGCGTCTGGTGATGCCGCTTCTGGTGTCCAGCAGCGGGCTGTTCTACCTTGGAATCGTGTTTTCGTATTTCGTGGTGTTCCCCATCATTTTCACCTTTTTTGCCAACACCGCTCCGGAAGGTGTGGCGGTGATGACCGATATCAATGCCTACCTGAACTTTGTCATCAAGTTGTTTTTCGCCTTTGGGCTTGCCTTTGAGGTGCCGGTTGCAACCATGCTGATGGTCCATATGGGGGTGACCGATGTTCCCAGCCTGAAGAAAAAACGCCCATACATCATTGTCTCTGCATTTGTGGTGGGCATGCTCCTGACGCCGCCGGACATCTTTTCGCAGACGCTGCTTGCGTTACCGGTCTGGGCCCTGTTCGAGGCCGGGCTGTACTGCTGCCGTTTCCTGAAAAAGACCGCTGACGACGACGGGACGGAATCCGGTCCGGCAGGGTAGCGGCAGGCCGGAAACGGTTTCCCGGCAAGGGCGCCGCCGCCGGGCTCTGGCGGGTCCCCGTGCGCCCATTGCCGGAACGGGTTCCGGGATGTTATCAGCGGTTGAGTATCCGCCACTCCTGGTTGATGAATCCGAACAGTGGCCGGAAGTTGCTTTTATACGACATTTTCCTGCATCCGTTGATCCAGTATCCAAGGTAAAGCCAGTCCAGGCCGATTTCCCGGACATACTCAATCTGCTTCATAATGGCATAGGTTCCAAGACTGCGTTGCGACATATCCGGGTCGAAATAGGTATAGACCGCCGACATTCCGTCATCGGGCAGGTCACACACCGATACTCCGACCAGTGTTTCATCGATGCGGAATTCGAGGAATACGCTGTCAATGGGAGAATCAACCATCGATTCCCTGTACCGGTCCGGGTCGTGATGGTCCATATTGTCGCCCGCGTGTCGCCAGGACTGGTAGCGGCAGAACAATTCGAAGTGCTCTTCACTGAAACCGGCCGGTACCATGGTGGTGGAGACATCCCGGTTTTTCTTGTAGCACCGGCGCTGGGCCCGGTTCGGCAGATACTCGCTGGCGGGAATCCTGACCGATACACAGGCATTGCAGTTCTGGCAATAGGGCCGGTAAACAATCTTTCCGCTTCGCCTGAACCCGGACTTGAGCGACAGGGAAAACCACTGGTGGTCGATCCCGGACGTATCCAGGACCATGGTCGTGGCCGTCTTCGATTCGAGATAAGGGCAGGCGTAGGGGACCGACAAAAAAAATCGGGGTCTATGGAATGGAATGGTCACGGTGTCCGGGCTGCACGATGAACAGGGTTTTGGCCTCAGGCGGTGACCAGGTTCCGGTTTTGCCGGGTTGGGACAAGGCCCGCGCCAGGGTTTCAAGAAATTCCCGCCTGGGTATTTCGGTGGCCCCCAGGCTGAGCAGATGGGGGGAGGTGACCTGGCAGTCAATCAGGTGATACCGCCAGGCGGCCAGACTGGAACTGAGGCAGTACAACGCTGCCTTCGATGCGTCGGTCACCAGGGTGAACATGCTTTCACCGAAATACATGCCGCCCATGGCGATGCCGTACAGCCCGCCTGCCAGTTGCCCGTTTTTCCAGACTTCCGTTGAGTGGGCATACCCCAGTTGGTGAAGTTTGAGATAGGCCGCTTTCATTTCTTCAGTGATCCAGGTCCCGGACCCGTGGGTCCGGGGTGCAGCACAATGCTCAATCACATTTTCAAAGTCCTGGTCAAAGGTAAATCTGAAGCCGTTTTTCCGGATCGATTTTCTCAAGCTCCGGGAAGGCCTGAAGTGATCCGGGTACAAGACGCACCGGGGGTCCGGTGACCACCACAGGATGGGTTCGCCAGGGTGGTACCAGGGAAATATCCCGCATTGGTATGCCTTGAGCAGCCGCTCAATGCCCAGGTCGCCACCGAGAGCGAGGAGGCCCTCTTCAGTCGCCAATTCGGGATCCGGGAAATCCTCCACAGAGTTCATGTCGCCAAACGGCCCGCGGTATTCTGCACTGTCATCCCTGTATACTATCGAACAATCCCGGACGATGTAAATTATACCGATGCGAATTTTGGGAATCGAAACCTCCTGTGATGATACAGCTGCGGCGATTTATGACAGCGACCATGGACTGGTCTCTCATTACCATGCCTCACAGATTGAATTGCACCATCGATATGGTGGCGTGGTCCCGGAGTTGGCGGCCAGGGACCACATCCGAACCTTGTTGCCTTTGATTGACAAGCTGTTCACGGGCCCTGAAAATGACTCCCGGGTGCCGGACGGGGTCGCCTATACCGCCGGACCGGGGCTGGCCGGAGCACTTCTGGTAGGCGCTTCACTGGGCAAGAGCCTGGCACAGGCATGGGAAAAACCGGCATTGGGGATTCATCATATGGAAGGGCATTTGCTGGCGCCCATGCTGGAGGAGTGCCCTCCCGAGTTTCCATTGCTGGCCTTGCTGGTGTCGGGCGGACACACGCTGCTGGTGGATGTTCCTTCCCCGGGTCGATACCGGATCCTGGGGAGCACCCTGGATGATGCGGTCGGGGAGGCTTTCGACAAAACGGCCAAATTACTCGGTCTCGGATATCCGGGCGGTCCGGTGATTGCACAGGCGGCCATGGCCGGAAATCCCGATCGATTCCGGTTTCCCAGGCCGATGACCAACCGGCCGGGGCTGGATTTCAGCTTCAGCGGCCTGAAGACGCATACCCTGACTACAGCACAGCAACACAAGCTGGACCACCAGACTGTCGCGGATATCGCCCTGGCGTTTGAACTGGCGGCGGTGGATACCCTGGCCATAAAATGCGTCAGGGCGATCAAGGCGACCAGGCGTGAGCGACTGGTTGTCGCCGGGGGAGTGGGCGCGAACAGGCGTTTGCGGGAAGAGCTGGGGAGGTTGTCGATTGACACCGGATTCGAGGTGTTTTATCCCAGACCGGAATTCTGCACCGACAACGGGGCCATGATCGCCTATGCCGGATATTTTCGATTGAACCTGAACAAGGAGGGAAACCCGGGCCGCGGCTTCGGGGTGTACCCGAGATGGAGCCTGGAGGAGATCGAATAGCCCGTCGTCCTACAGTTGAATCTTGTTTTCATTTCCAGCCATGAAACGGGAAATATTCGCCCTGTGCCGCCAGAACAGCAATGTGCCGATAAACAGTGCCAGGAAAAAATAAGCCATTTCGGGCAGTAGCCAGAGCACCAGCACGGGGGCGCATGCCGCGGCAGTCAATGCGGCCACGGAGGAATAGCGAAAGATGACGGCGACTGCCAGCCAGACCGAAACCAGTATCAGTGTGACCGCGGGGCTCGTGCCGGCAAATACGCCCAGCGCAGCGGCCACCCCCTTCCCTCCCTTGAAACCGAAGAACAGCGGAAACAGGTGGCCGAGGAAAGCCGCACCGCCCACCACGGCAATGATGGTGGCGCTGTCGGTTGTGAATTTTGCAGCGAGTACGGGAAGAAAGCCTTTGAGGACATCACCGAACAACGTAATGGCCGCCGCTTTCCTGCCGCCGATCCGCAGTACATTGGTGGCACCGGGATTCCTTGACCCCAGGGTACGGGGGTCGGACAATCCCATCGTTTTACATACTATAATCGCGCTGGAAACGGACCCTACGCAGTATGCGAACAGCGGAAGAATGATGATTTCCATCGGGTATCGTTTGCATTATATTGGATGCATGCTGTCCGGATGACCGGCAACTCTATCGTTTAAGACCAATTGTGGACATTATTTACCTTCACGGCCTAAAAGTCGACTGTGTTATCGGGGTCTGGGACTGGGAAAGACAGATCACCCAGTCACTTACCATCGACCTAGATATGGGGTTTGATATCCGGCCGGCGGCGGCCAGCGACAATCTTGCAGACACGTTAAGCTACAAGGATGTTTCAAAGCGGGTCGAGAAATATGTGGAAACCTCCGAAAACTTCCTGGTGGAAAGATTGGCGCAGGACATCGCAGACATTCTGCTGACCGAGTTTGAAATCCGGTGGTGCCGGGTAAAAATCAACAAGTTCGGTGCTGTCCGCGGGGCCAGGGATGTCGGCATTGTGATTGAAAGGGGCGAGAAAGGGTGACGCATGTCGTATTGAGTCTTGGCAGCAACCTGCACCGCGAAACCAATATCCGGTTTGCCGTTGAAAAAATCCGGCAACAATTTGGCGTGATTGAAATTTCCCCTGTTTATGAGGCGGCATCGGTGGGATTCCAGGGCCCGTCATTTTTAAATCTCGTCACAGGGTTCCAGTGCCATCATCCCCTGCCGGAACTCCACACGGGTTTGCGTGAAATCGAAACCGCCTGCGGAAGAATACGGGGCAGGAAATCTTTCGATAACCGGGTGCTGGACATTGATGTCCTTCTTTTCGGCGATCGGGACATGCGTGCCGACGGGTACAATATCCCCCGGGATGAGATCGGAAAATATGCCTATGTGCTCAAACCCCTGGCAGATTTGTACCCCGACTTGTGCCATCCCGTCAGCGGGCTGGCGTACAGGCAGATGTGGCGGGATTTCAACCAGGCAGAGCAGCAACTTGTACCCGTCGACTTCGCATTGCAGTGAAGACGGCTCCCGGTCCGCGGCTTGTCCGTTACCGCCCCAGCATTCTGGCCAGCGTTTCATTCCTGTCCACAAAATGATGCTTGAGTGCAGCGAGCGCATGGATACCCGAGAGCAGGATCACCGATAGCGCGAACCAGTAGTGCAGTTCACCGGCCCAGTCCTCCTGATTGGCCGAAGAGAGCGTGGCCGGGACCTCGAACAGGTTGAATACCCGGATGCTGCTGCCATCCGCTGTGGAGATCAGGTAACCGAAAACAACCACGATGACCAGCAGCCCCAGCAGGGTTTTATGGGTAATGAGCGCCAGCTTGTGTTCCCGGTCAGACACCCCCTTTGCCGGCAACGGGCGTGGATTCATCGCACTCCACAGTATCCGGACAAGGAGCAGTACCGCAAACAGGATTCCGATGCTCTTGTGGTAATGAGGCAGGAGGTTGTAGTAGGGGTCATAGTAATCCAGGGACAGCATGTACAGGCCCATACAGAACTGTCCCAGGATCACCAGAACAGAAACCCAGTGGATGGCGATGGTGATTGCCCCGAATCCGGTGCGGGAATTGCATAGCATGCTGAAACGTCCAGAAGGTGCCAGAGTGAGTCGGAATCAACGTGTGAATAGACAGGATGAGCGTGATTATGAACCAAACATGCCATAAAAATCCCCCCGGGACGGCATTCCGGGGGCCCCTGCGAAAACAGTCTTGCCCGAAACCTGTGGTCAGGCGGTACCATCACGCTGCCGAAGCAGGACCGGTTATACGATTGCCGGATGGTCAGGGTGGTCTCCCTAGGGGTAAGCATTCAGTCAAGGCGTGAATGCGTACAATCTGTTAGCATTACGAGGGTTCAGAAAGAAGCTGACTGCCCGCGATGTTAGTTGTGCTCTGATGGATCAATTAGGTGGGACAAACAACTATTCAATAAGGCATGAAAGTTAAAACTAACTGCTACAAGAAGGAATTGCGGAAATTCGATGCGTCAATCTGCGAAGCCATGGCCGTTGGTCAGGCTTCAACCTCACGGTCGGAGAGTCCTACCATCGGTTACTGTACACATGTATTCGCACGGATGTGTTCGCACGCAGTCATGGCTGTTCAAGCCGTACCGGAATCCCGGTGGTCTCCTCGTAAAGGATTTGAGCAGTGGGATTTTTCTGCCATAGCGGGCCATGCAAGAGCTATTCTGGAGGGTTACCTGCTATTTTGGTATCTTGCTGATGCACCTCTTGCTGAGGATGCACAACGTGCCTATGTTCAAACAATGCACATGTACGACTGCAAAAAGCGGCTAAAGATGTTCCAGGATCGCTTTTCAACGGACGAGATTGAAGACGGCAGGGCAAAGGAGGAAAAGATCAAGGAAAGGCTTATCAGCACGACGACATTCCAAGGACTCGACTCCAAGCTACAAGGGGACATCCTGGCAGGGAAGAAACTCATGATCAGGCCGCAGCATGAGATTATTGCCTGCACTGAGATCACTCAAGCTGACGACGATTTTTGTTGGAAATATTTCTCGCAATACACTCACATATTTTCATTGACTTTTTGTCGAATTCAGGAGAACGGTCGAAACACCGGAATGAAGAACGATTTTGATCTGGATGCTCTTATATTTGGTCTGAGTTTCAGTACGGCTGTACTGATCAGCGCGACAAATCGAATGGAGAAACTTTTCCCCGATGTGGCGAATGTACGACAAGGCATCAATTCAAAGTTTTTTCCTGGGCCCGCAAAGAACCGTCGAAAACGCCATAGGGGCACTACTACTGAACG
>WTGA01000066.1 GCA_011523765.1 Gammaproteobacteria bacterium | reverse complement strand
GAATGGTTACGCGAACTCTACAAAGTGACCGCTCGACGGCGGGGGATCATGTTCAGGATGATCGCCGAATCTACGCGAATATTATTGTTCGGAAATGCCGGCGGGGCGGGATTGGTCATTGGTTTAATGAGCACATCCTCAGGAGACGAGGCCGCAATCTTCCACTGGCTGGCTTCCGCCGCACTGTTTATTTTCGGGATAGGCACACTTACATCCGCATTAACAATGATTTTGGTCGCCTTCGTATCGGTAAAGGAGGCTCACGCTGCCGAGACGGGTTTAAAACGGTTTGTTGACGGTGAAATAGACCGTACACAAGTATTGTTTGTGGTCGAAAGCCAGACTTTTCGAATCGCTGATTTCGCAACGGTTTCCGGCATGGTTGCGGCCATCGGGTTTATGGTTGGCGGATTAACTGGTGTTGTGTTGCTTGCGCTGTTCTTCTGAAGTTCAGACCAATTGCTATTCCGGTGGTGTATTCGTCTGAAATCAAGAAGAACACCTGGCCCGGGTGCGGCATGAACAAGCTGCGCCAGCCCAGCTTCCGCAATTCGACCCGGTTTCTGTTCATTCAGGTAAGGGGAGAATCCGGCCTGACCCATTGATTTTTAGAGGCCGGGAACCCCGAAACCCATTGTAGCGCCGTAATCCTTCGGTTGTCTGGGGGATTTTGATGCTCCTGCCCGCTTTCCAGGGACGGCTGTTTGCAGCAAAACGCATTTCTAGAAGTCACCCAGGCAATCCTGCAACGCACGAATATGTTCAGGACCCGTCCCACAGCAGCCGCCAACGATTTTTACCCCGTATTTTTCAACCCAGCCCTTGATTTCTGCCGCATACTGGTCCGGTGCACAGACATCTCCGAAATGCCAGTCCGGAAATTCCAGTCGCCCCGTTTCAGCATAGGCGAGAACAGGTCCTTTCCAGTGTTTTTCAAGCACTTTCAGGGCCGGTTCAATATTGCTGATTTTGGTATGCATGATCCCCGCAGCCTGGCCGCCAAGCGGGCTGAGCTTCTTGATCATGGCCGAAAAGTCATCTGAGATGGAATATTTCCCCTGGTCCAACCAGCGCAAACCCTTCACACCAATGCCATCCTTGTCCATCATCGTGCTGTAGCCAATCCACACGGGAAGCCCGGTGGAAAGGGCGGCCTCAATCACGAGGGTGGCATTCTCAATATCCCGCATCATTTCCACAATGATCAGGTCGGCTCCCGCCTCTGCCAGGACATCGGCCTGTTCCTGGTAACTGGTCCGGGCATGCTCGCCCAGCGAAATATCGTGGCTCCCCATCAATGGCGGCATACTGGACATGGAACCCGCGACCCAGACATCCCTTTCGGCAGCATTGTCACGGGCCTGTTTTGCAATCTGCACCGACTTGTAATTGAGCAGTTTTGCTTCGTGTCCCAGATTGATGCTTTCCAGCACATGTCTGGCAGTGGAATAGGTATTTGCCGTGATGACCTGGGACCCTGCATGGATATAGTCTTCGTGCACCTGCAGCACCTCATCCGGATGCGTCTTCGTGGTCAGGCCGCTCCAGACATTGGGGTCCAGGGATACCCCGCGTTTTTGAATTTCGGTGCTGACACCGCCATCCAGCAGAATGATCCGGTCCTGCTCCAGTCGTTCGCTGATTGAAATCATGTTTTTATTCTCTACTGTCCGCTGGAGATTTGAATTCCCCCGCATAGGCGTACAAAAGAATAACAGGACCCGGACAGAATTAATAATCATTTTGTGATGAATCAACCTGCGGTTTCATGCAGCAACCCCGGATGCAGCATTGACCGGCAATGGGTGCTCGGCCAAACCAGCCGGCATGGCCAACAACGATGACTCACATACTGGCTGCAACTGGTATAATGCATGGTGCATACCCGACCCGATCCAGAGACGGGTTTCCGGCATCCGGTTTCCCCCGGTGACGGATGAAGGATGCGAATGGCAGAACCGGTTCATTGGCCGAACCTGTCTGTGCTTTCCGTAACCAAACCTCCGCTTTTCTGCAACATGACGACCCGATCCAATGACAACCAGATTCGATTCTGGAACCATGGCCCCGGCAGCAACTGGGTAACATACCAGCGGGGACTGGATCAATGCTTTGAAAACATCAACAGACGGCTGCTCGAATTGTGTGTCATCCGGCCTGGCCACTGTATTCTTGATATCGGGTGCGGGGCGGGCGCGACATCCATCGCCCTGGCAAAAAAATATGGAAATACTGTTTCAATTACCGGGGTGGATGTCTCCAAACCGCTGCTTAAACATGCGAGCCGGAGAATCCGGTCCATTAAACCGATGCCTGCATCTATCCGGTTAATCGAAGCAGATGTCCAGAATAAACCCCTGAAGCCTGCTGTTTATCACCAGCTGGTCTCCAGATTCGGGGTCATGTTTTTTGCCGACCCCTGTGCAGCATTCAGAAACCTTAAAAGCTCATTGCGTCCCAATGGGTCCATGGTATTCGTGGCCTGGTCTACCGTAGAAAACAATCCATGGTTCCAGATTCCAAAATCTGCAGCCATTTCCCGGCTCGGCAATGCCGCGCCGGTTGACCCGCGTGAACCCGGTCCCATGGCATTCGCCGACCTGGATTACCTGGACGGGATTCTCCGGCACAGTGGTTTCAGAAATTACTCCGTGGAAGAAGAGGACAACGTTATCGCGACCAGGCTGCCCGTGGACCAGATGGCTGACCTGGCATGCAACCTTGGTCCGGCGATCCGGCTGATGAAAGAAAAAAATGGCACTGTACAGGACCATGAAACAATCAAAGAGGAAGTTGCAAACAGGTTTATGGAGTATGAAACAGGCGGCGGGCTGGAGGTCCCCGTCAGGCTGGTAGTTTGCAGGGCATGACCGGCTTGCACCCGCATACAAAACCCTACAAACGCCGGTTCATCCAACACCGCTCTTTGATGGACCCTGCACTCCAATTTTCCAGCAGCGCCCAATACCGGAAAAAACCATAAAATTTTCCTGGTTTCTGCGGCAATCAGCCATTTGGCACCTGGAAACACCCTGAAGATCGAGAACCGGCGGACCAGAGACATCATGCATGCAAATCGCAAGGGTTGGATTATCCTTCTGCTCTCCGGCAGTGTCTGGGGCATCACATTTACGCTGGCGAAAATCATGACCAAGGCCGGAGCACACCCGATAGGGATGAATCTCTGGCAGGCCACCATCGGGGCCGGAGTTCTTGCCCTGCTGCTTTTCATCAAGGGGCGCAAGCCCCCTGTCGACCGCCATCATCTGGTGTTCTATTTTGTCTGCAGTCTGACCGGGACCGTCATACCCGGCACCCTGCTGTTTTACTGTTCCTTCTATCTGCCGGCCGGAGTCCTGTCCATCACCACCGCAACCGTACCCATCCTTACCGTGGTGGCCGCCCTGCTCTTTAAAATTGAAAGTTTTCTGTTCAAACGGATTCTGGGCGTACTCTTGGGTGCGGCATCCATCATTCTCATGGCCGTTCCAGAAACCAGCCTGCCCGAACCAGGAAGCCAAATCTGGGTCCTGCTGGCCGTTCTCGCTTCTTTGTTGTACTGCATAGAAAACATCTACATCACATTAAGAAAGCCCGCGGATACCGATGCGCTGACCATCCTTTTCGGTATGCAGGCGGTCGCGGCAATCATTCTGCTGCCACTGGTCTTGCTCACCGACAGTGCCGTCCCTGTATACTGGATATGGGACTGGCGCGGCCTGGTTCTGGTTTGCATGGCTTTTATCAACGTGTTCGCATACGGATCGTTTATCTATCTGATCACCTATTCAGGCCCGGTGTTCGCCAGCCAGATGGCGTATGTCATCACCCTTGCCGGGGTATTCTGGGGGATGCTGGTTCTCGGCGAGATGCACAGCACATGGATCTGGTTGTCCCTGGTGATGATGCTGGCAGGGTTATACCTGGTCCAGCCGAGAAATTCCTGAAAACAGGAGAATACGCCGATCAGATCCCTGGCCGGTCCGCAGTTCGATCAATCCGTTTGCATTCAGTGTCCAATATGATCCTCTGTCGAATTGCCATGGCCCGTGTCTGGCGAATGAACCGTAAACCGGGTTTCAAGCGTCGAACCATTGTCGAATTCCAGTGAAATACTGATCACGTCTGTGGCCCGGAAGGTCTCCCGGGCCTGCATTAACATCAGGTGCAGACCACCGGGTTCAAACCTCACCTTGTCTCCCGGCCCGACCGGTACGGAATGGACATGCTCCATTTTCGCTACGCCATTTTCAATCAACGACCGATGCAGCATTATTTTTTCAAACGCTTCGGACGATGCGCCAACCAGGGTTTTCATTCCTGCGCCATGGTTATACAGCACCATGTACCCTGCCATGGGTGCTCCGGGTGGAGCTGCCCTGATCCAGGGGTCATGAACCGCAATGGTGTCGGCGTGCCCGGTTTGAATAAACCCGGACAATGCCAGCAAGCATAAAAAAGCATGGACAATATTCCCGGGTCTGACACCAGCCATCATGCTCCTCCGGGTTCGGGTCCGCCGGTTGGCTTCCGTCCACCCTGGAAGGCCCGCCCCGCCCGTTGACGTGCAGCACACCCTTTCCCGGACCGGGACATTCCGAGGGGGTACAGGTTGTGAAAAAACGGTAAAAACCATCGGAAACTCCCCTGAACAGTCTTTGTCCAACCGCCAAAAATGCGACCATAGTACCAGAAAACGACAAAGTCAAATCCGTGGAAACAATGCGGTTTGCACTTCCGGGAGGCGGTGGATTCGGGCATGGCTTGTGCTGTCAAACCGCACTCCTGCCCGGACGCGGACCATTCTGGACCCCGAGATGCGGAGGCCGCGCTGACAGGAAATGCCGAAGCAGGTCCAACCGGTCGTTGCCGAGAAATATCTTTCCGCCTGCAACCATGGCGGGCAAGCCAAACAGGTTTTGCTTCACTGCATGAGTGAGATTTTGGTTCAGCCTGTTTTTATATTCGTCTGCCAAGGCCGCACCAGCGAGCTCATCCCCGCCCAGGCCCACGGAATCCGCTACAAGTTTCAGCCAGTCCAAGTCGGATATATCCTGCTGTCCGGACCAGTACCCTTTCATGATCGCCCTGACAAAGGGTTCGGCCAGACCCCGGTCCTGGGCATACATGGCTGCTCTCAATGCTCTGGAGGGACGCTTCGGATAGTCATGATGCGGGCAATATGGCAATCCCTGTAATGCCGCCGCATCTTGCAGGTCCTGTAGATACCAGGCAAGAAAGCGGGAGTTCGATTCCAGTGGACGGCGGCCATCGACCGCCTGAATCAGGTTGGCAAGATGCACGGGCTTCCAGTTCACCTGCATATTGAATTGCCTTGCAATCCCCCCTATTCTGTGGCTGACCAAATAACACCACGGACTGTGAAAATCGAACCAAAATCCATCCCGTCAGCCACTTTCCCGATTGTCTTTGATGCATCACTGAACCGTTCGCGATGCCGGACTGCCCGATGGTGCTTGCCGCGCATGACCAGGGTTTCGCCCTGCATGGCAATGAGATCAAATTCCAGTCGTTTTCCCTGCTGCTTTTCCAGAATGGCGGTGATGGCTACGGACTCATCTACCCGGGCGGGCGCCAGATGATCCACGCTGACATGGGCCCCCACACTGATTTCATCCGGCCCGAAGTCCGGGGACGCAAGATCGTTCGACACGGTTTCAAAAAACGATATCAGTGCGGTGGTTGAAACCGCCTCCACACCCTGGTTTCCGACCCGGGATGCCCGATGCGCCGGGGAAGGGTCAAAGATCCCGGTCTGTTCAGTCGCGATGGGAATGTATTTCACTGCTGCGTTCCCGGCGCCGGGCCGGGCCCGGACCACTTCGCCGTGGCCCCCTTTTGTCCATGTTCCGTCAAAGCACCAAAGTCCCCGATGATTTTCCCGGGCTCCCGGGTTTCGGTTCAACTCCCATGACAGGGCTCGCCTCGCACCAGAGGAAATTCCGGGCCACGCAACGCTTCTCCATGTTTCAGATGACAGCCGGGAAACGGTGGTGAGGTGGCTCCCTGCCGCACCGCAAAGGTTGCATCGTCGCCAACCCACCGACTGGAAAAGGCTCTTCGCCGGACCGACTTTGAGCGATTCGCTGGAGCGCCATGAACCGTTAAAAAATGGAATGCTATGGCGTCACCCGGCTGTACTTCCCAACCCAGTATTTTGTACTGGTCCTTGGCAGAATCGATATCGGGGACCCGCTCGGATGGATCATTTTCATACAGGGAAGACCGGTCAAACCGTTCCGGTTTAAACCATTTTCCCCATCGATGTGACCCGCTGACAAACTCTACTGCGGTCTCCCTGGAAACATGATCCAAAGCGAGCCACAAACTGCAGTTTTGTCGGCCGTCAACACAATAATAGGGCTGGTCATGGTGCCAGGGTGTGGGTATTTCGGTCTTCGGTTCCTTGACCAGGACATGCTCATGAAACAGCCTGACCTGCCGGGATTTCATCAATTGTCCGGCAATATCCGCCGCAGGGGATTGAAAAACGAATTTTTCATATTCCCCGATTCGGCTCCAATTGCAAAAATCACCAAAAAACCGCCCTTCCTTTTGGCTGTCATAATCCCGCACATAGGGCCCGGGACTTGCCATGTTTTTCTCAATTCCGGCGCGTAATATTTCTACCCAATCCGTCAGGACCCCTTTAAGCAGTGTAACGCCGTCTGTGTGAAATTCTTGGATTTTTTGGTTCGAAATCATCATCTGGTTTTTACGCCGCGTGGAAAAGTGCTTTCAAACCCGGGGATTCAGATAATGGGATTATACTTTAATGTGCGATCTGACAACCACAACCCGGAAACCATGGAAGCCGTGAAAACACCGCCCGACCTCCAGTGGACCGACCACTGCGTCTATGGCTGCACGCAACACCAACAATCCCGTTCTGCATTTACAATCACGCCTGTAAGCAGTACGCTAGGAGCTTGTCCGAGAACTCATTCATCCCAGGATGAAGTATAATACAGGGAGTCCACGATTC
>WTGA01000022.1 GCA_011523765.1 Gammaproteobacteria bacterium | reverse complement strand
CGGTGAATATGGCAAATGAAGTTCATTTAAAATCAAACCGTCAAGTCACTGCCCGTTAAACCTGGGTTAGGCTCGCATCAGCAGATTGTCGGGGTCGTAGGGCGGAGCGGGAAGAATGTCCGCTGAAACCTTCTTGCCCAGAATCTCCACCTCCAGGCCGGACGCACGGGGAGATTCACGAAAATAGGCCAACGCCAGGGGTTTCCCCACACGATGTCCGAATCCCCCTGATGTCACCATACCAATCGGTCGCCCACTCTGGAAAACGGTATGGGCATAAAACGGGTCTTCACCCGTATTCTCCAATTCAAGCAAATGCATGCTCCAGTGATCCGCCCTGTCCTTTCGTTCCATCATCTGCTTTTTGCCAACAAATTCACGGCCCGCCGCTTTCACAAACATACCGACTCCGGCTTCCAGAGGGGTTCGTTCCGTGGTGTAATCACTTCCCCATGCCCGGTAGCCTTTTTCCAGACGCATGGCATTCATGGCAAATGCACCGTACAGTTTGGCACCGTGCTTTCCACCCTTTGACCACAACGAATCAAACAGGGCCGGCTGGTCCGAGATCGGATGGTGCAGTTCCCATCCGGATTCACCGATATAGGAAATCCGCAGGGCGGTTGTCTCGATTCCGGAGACCTTGATCTGCTGGGCGGTCCGCCATGGAAAGGCCCCTTGCGAAAAATCCGTGCCGCTCGTTTCTGACAAAAGCATCGCGGCCCCGGGGCCCATAATCCCAAGCACCCCGATCTGTTCCGTCACATTTTCGATTGTCAGGCCAGAGAACCCCCCCGCCCTGTCTCTGAGCAGGTCTTCATCCATGCGCTCTGCCGCCGCTGCACCGACCAGGTAGTAGCAATTGTCCCGGATTTTTGTTGCGGTATATTCCGATGCGACCCCGCCGGACGGTGTCAGCACATGGTTGACACAAATGGTGCCGTCATCCATGGGTCGCCGATTGGCCCCGAGCGAGTCCATGAACCGATTTGCGTCCTCTCCCCTGACGACGAACTTGCTGAAGGCACCCAGATCGCCCATTACCACCTTTTCACTGGCGCAACGGCATTCTTCGGCGACCGCCTCAAACCAGTTGGCACGCTGAAAGCTCAGTTCCGATTTCCGTTTTTCCCCGGACCGCGCATACCAGTTGGGCCGTTCCCAGCCATAGGCAGACCCGAACACTGCACCAAGTTCCTTCAGCCGTTGATAAATCGGCGGGATGCGTTTCCTCCGGCCGGCTGGTCGCTCTTCAAAGGGATAGTGGATACCAAACTGGGCCGCAAAGCACTCGACAGCCTTGTCGACACGATAGCCTCGGTCCGCGTACCCTCCAAACCGGCGGGAGTCAACAGCCATCGCATCAGCAGGCGGTTCGCCATCCATCATCCAGCGCGCCAGAAACTCCCCGGACCCGCCGCCTTCCATCACCCCCATGCTCGAACCGGTAAGGACCCATGCATTGGACAGATCGTAGGCCGGTCCGATCAGGGGATTGGCGTCCGGAGTAAAGGTGATGGGGCCATTGACAATGTCTTTGATGCCACCCTCTCCTGCTGCGGGCACCCTGACGGTGCAATTCTCCGCCATTTCTTCAATCCGGTCGAATTCGGGCGGGAGCAGTTCCATCCCGAAACCCGGTGGTACACCATCTATGGCCCAGGGCCGACCGTTTTTCTCATAGGCCCCGAGAATCACACCGTCGCGCTCCTGGCGCAGGTACCAACTCTCATCGGGGTCACGAATAAACGGCAGTTCATGGCCCAGGGCTGCGAACGGTTCAATACGGTCGAGAACCATATACTGGTGAAGCATCGGAACCACCGGGAGATCGACCCCCATCATCAGACCAATTTCCCTGCACCATGTACCGGCGGCATTGACGATGTGCTCGGCTCTGATGTCGCCCGCCCTGGTGTGCACGACCCATTCGCCGCCAATGCGTTCAATCGCTTCAACGGGATTATTCAGATAGATTTCCGCTCCCCGGTTTCGGGCTCCTTTCGCCATGGCGTGGGTAGCCTGGCTGGGATCGACATAGCCGTCTTTCGGCTCATGAATGGCCCCAAGCAAGCCTTCTGTATTCACGAGCGGATAAATTTCCTTGAGGTCCCCGGGCTGCAAGATATGAAAATCATGCCCGGCAAACTTGCCGATACCCTGGACATGGCGGAACTCATCCATTCGGTCCGGCCGGGTTGTCACCCTCAATGCCCCCGTCGCGTGAAACCCCACCGGTTGGCCGGTTTCTTCTTCGAGAATACCCGAATAGAGCCGGACACTGTGTGCACGCAAATTCATCACCGTCACATTGTGGGCATAATGGGTGCATAAACCCGCCGCGTGCCAGGTGGAACCGGCAGTGAGCTGACTCTTTTCCACCAGTACGACATCGCGCCAACCAAATTTGGTCAAATGGTAGACCAGGGAACAGCCCATTACTCCGCCGCCGATGACCACAACCCGGGCATGGGATTTAAAATTTTTTTTCATCAAATACGCCTGAAAGCCATCCTTCCTGGAATTCCCGTGAAACCTGAGGGGCCCTTGATACAGAGCGCCTTTTTCTCCGGAAAGACGGCCGGTTCTTCTTATGCCCGCATCCGCTCTCCCCGGGGATCATAGGGCGGTTCATGCAGCACAAGCAAGCGATGCATTTCTCCAGCCACCTTGACACGAAACTTCTCCTCTTGTTCCCCTTTGCCCGGCACACACCCTGCCTCAACATAACCCAGGCACAATCCCTTGCCTGTTCGGAAACCCACACCGCCCGATGTGGTTCTGCCAACCAGCCGGTCTCCGAAATAGATCGGTTCATCACGGAGAAGCAATGGCCGGGTGTTCCGGGTTTCAAACAGTACCAGAATATTTTCCTCCAGCCGGCCCGGTGCCTGCAAGGCTTCCAACCCGAGAAATCCTCCCGGCTTGTCCGGATTGACCGCAAATCCCAGGCCAGCCTGATAGGGATTGTCATCCGGTCCGATGTCCTGTCCCCAATGCCGGTAACCCTTCTCCAGACGGCAACATTCCATCGTCATGAACCCCGCCATGCCCATTTCGGCTCCACGCGCCTCGGCAAGCACTGTCTCCAGCACCCTGGCGGCTCCGGCATTTTCAATCATGAGTTCCCAGCCAAGCTCGCCAACGAAACTGAGTCGGGAGGCCCGGACATTGACTCCATCGATCCCTGTTGTCCTGGATGTTCCAAACGGAAAATCCATCGTCGAGAAACTGGTGTTTCCAATACTCTCCAATAAAGCCCGGCTACGGGGCCCCATCACACCCAGTACCGAATAGTGATCGGTCACATCCGAAACCGCCACATCAAACTGTCCGGTATTTCGCCCAATCCAGTGGATGTCCCTGATCCGGGTCATCGACGCGGTCACCAGCAGATACTGGTTTTCGCCTGCCCGGGTGACCGTCAGTTCTCCTTCAATTCCTCCCCGGGCATTCAGCATCAGCGTATACACCACCCGGCCAATCGGGACATCCATGCCATTGGTGCACAGCCACTGCAATGCTGCACAGGCATCCGGTCCTTCCACCATGATTTTGGTAAAGGGCGACAGTTCAAAGATTGCCCCGGACTGCTGCAGCATTTTCGACTCACGTTCCGCCACGGGCCACCAGCACTGGTCGCCGTAACTGTATTCAATCTGTCGGGGTTCCTCCCCCCGGGCGAACCACAGTGGGCGCTCCCAGGCGGCCGGAGCCCCGAACACGGCACCCAGAGCGGACATTTGCTCATGCCAGACCGACAACGTTCGATTTCGACCAGTTTTGTACTGTTTCAGCGGCCAGTGCATGTCAAACTGGTTGGAGACCGCCTCAATGGTTCGTTCACGCACAAAGGCAATGTCGTTGTCTTTTGGCTGGAAACGCATGATGTCCACTTCCCATAAATCCATGGGACATGCCCCCGCAACCACCCATTCAGCCATCACCTTTCCCACTCCGGGCGAAGACATGATACCGAGCGAATTCATGCCGGCGGCCACAAAAAAGTTGTCCACCTCGGCGGACCGACCCATCAATGGCTTCGTATCGGGGGTGAAACTCTCCGGACCGGTCATGAAATGGGTCAGGCCGGTTGCTTCCAACCCCGGAATGCGATGGATCGCCACTTTGAGCATGGGTTCGACATGATCCCAGTCTTCGTCGAATACCAAATAGGAAGCCTTCGGGTTGACGGATTCGTGATGCCACAGTTTGGCATTGGGTTCAAAAACGCCAACGACCAGTTTTCCGGCATCTTCCTTGATATACAGTGCACCCTCCATATCCCGGCAGACCGGCCATGGCTGCGGCAGCCCTGCAATGGGCTCGGTGACCACGTACATATGCTCTACCGCATGCAACGGAACATGCACGCCCGCCATTTTGCCCACGGTCCGTGCCCACAATCCTGCACAGTTGATCAGAATATCGCAGTCGACCCTTTCCCCGGAGTCCAGGAGTACCGATCTGGCTTTACCGCTTTCGACGGCAATATCCTGCACCCCTGCATGCTCGCGTATGGTCACACCATTCGCCCTGGCGCCTTTGGCAAACGCCATGCAAAGATCAACCGGGTTGATCTGCCCATCTTCGGAAAGATACATCGCACCGGCAAGGTCAGCGTGCTCAATCATGGGAAACCGCTCTCCCAGGGCTTCAGGGGTCAGGAATGTACCGTGCAGGCCGTTCATTTCACCCATGGCTGCAATGCGCCTCAATTCGGCCATACGGTCGCGGGACCGGGTCAGCCACAACCCCCCGGTGCGCCGGTATCCGGTCGACTGTCCCGTCTCTCTTTCTATGTTCTCCACCAGTTCCAGCGCATACTTGGCCACCGTGGTGAGGTTCTGGGTGGCGCGCAGAGGGCCTACGATGCCGGCTGCATGCCAGGAAGTGCCGCTGGTGAGTTCATTTCGTTCCAGCAACGCAACATGGGTACAACCCAGCTTCCCCAGATGGTAAGCGGTGCTCAGACCGATGGCTCCACCCCCGATGATAAGGATATTTTGCTCTGTACTACTCATGACAAGACAATGAAAACGGTTCTCCCCGTTCCGGGCCGCAGTGCAGTCCGATTGTTCTCCCTGCCGGATTGCTCCCCTTGCCCATCCCGGTCACCCTGACGGAGGGAACGGTGCGGGGATTTCACCCCGTCTCATGACCGCCCCGGGAGCGGCCGCAAGAACAGCCAGCCCATCGTCCGTTTCAAGCGGATTTGACCCCTTCCACGGAAAGTCCCCCGTGCCGCTGACCGAGGATGTCTAGTAATTCCTGTCCGGCATGCTTTTCTTCCGTTTCGCAACATATTCCTCGAGTTCCTCGAGTTTCGACTCTTCAAGTTTCGGCTCTTCATAGTTCTTCAGATACTCCTTCCAGAGTTTATTCGCCCTCTGGGCGGCATCCAGGCTTCCGGCATCTCTCCACTGTTCGAACGAATTGTTGTCCGCCACGTTGGAGACATAAAAAGCATCTTCAAAATTCGACAGGGTATGCCGGCTCGACAGAAAATGCGACCCTGGTCCAACTTCAAAAATAGCATCCAGGGCCTGGGCTTCCCGGGACAGGTCGATCCCCTCGCAGAAATCGATGATTTTCCCGCACAGGTCCGCATCCAGTATGGTTTTTTCATATCCTGTGACCAATCCGCCTTCCAGCCAGCCGGTTGCGTGGTTGATGAAATTGGCGCCCGCGAGCACAGCCATGATCAATCCCATCGCGGCTTCCTGCTCGGCCTGGCCATCCGGCAGTTTGGATGCCGACAGTGAACCGACGGTATGAAAGGGCACTCCCAGCCTTCTTGCCAGTTGTCCTGCCGCCAAAACCAGCTTGGCACCTTCCGGATAACCAAAGGTGGGGGCACCGGATTGCATGGAGATTGCGGTGGCAAAACTGCCCATCAGGCAGGGAGCACCCGGCCTCACCAACTGGGTCAGTGCACAAACCGCCAGGGTTTCCGCCAGGATCTGGGCGAGCGTGCCCGCCACCGTGCACGGACTCATGGCCCCTGCCAGTGTCCAGGGGGTGCAGGCCACGGCCTGATTGTTGGCGGCATAGATTTTCAATGCGCCTGACATGGCCGAATCCAGCACCAGCGGTGCATTGGTATTTGCAACGGAGTAAAAAACACAATGCCGATCAACGAACTCATCACCGAACAGTATTTTTGCCATGTTCACCGAATCCTGTGCCCGCTCAGCCCCGATAAGTGCCCCAAAACAACCGCGGTCACTGTAGCGGAAATGACCCAGCAGCATGTCCAGGTGCCGCTTGTTGACGGGAACATCGGTCGGTTCGCATACAATTCCGCCGGAATGGTGCAACCAGGGGATCATCTGGTGGATTTTGACCAGGTTGTGAAAATCATCCAGCGTTCCATAACGTCGCCCCTCATCCAGGTTGTGAATAAACGGCGGACCGAACGACGGACACAGCACCGTGTGGTTCCCGCCAATCATGACGTTATTGTCCGGGTTCCGTGCATGCTGGCAATATTCTGACGGCGCAGTGGCCCGGACAATGCTTCTGGGATGCCCGGGCTCGAATCGTACCCGGTCACCCCGGACCTCCGCACCCGCTTCCCGGAACCGGTCCAGAATTTCCGGGTCACCGGTGAAGTCCATGCCGATCTCCCTGAGTATCGTGTCGGCATTCTCCTCAATCAGGCACAACCCCTCTTCACTGAGAATATCGAAGGTCGAAACCTGTCGGTTGATGTAGGGAACACGGGGGGTGCCCGCCTGGACTCTTTCCGCCTGCCGGGCACGGCGGCCGCCGCCGCTTCTACGGCGCTTTCTGGCACCATTTCGAGGCCATTCTGATTGGCCGACAGGGCGATCCATGTTCACGGTTATGCTTGTTTTCTCTTTTCCGGGTATTTGGTTTCCAATGATATCCGCCTGCGGGCTCCAGCGATACCATGGTTCCGGGGTTTCAGCAAGTATCGGTTGCACGCCTGTAGCGGCAAAGTAGAAATGTCCCCTTTCAAACGATTGTGCGGAGGCGTCACGA
>WTGA01000017.1 GCA_011523765.1 Gammaproteobacteria bacterium | reverse complement strand
TGCTTATGGCGTTTATTTTGATAGATGCGCCCATTTGTTGTTTTCTTGAAATCAGTGTGCAGGTCTTGATCTCCCGAAACCAGCAATTTGGCTTTGGATACAATAGCCAATGCAATAATGTGACTGTCGTTGGATACGAGCCCTGTTAAATTGATTTCTGCTTGATTGACCTCTTTCTCATCAATCATTTTTACTTGACCTGCCTTCCTGTACTCAACAATCCGATTCTTCATCGATTGATGCTTGTTAAGCTCCGTCTTCAGTTTTTCAGTCGGCGCATAGACTATTTTTCCATTGTCATGCTGGATCCAATTCCTTACTGGTTGCATGTCTTCGTTGTTCTGGTCGAGCAATTCGCTGTATTTATTGGCGTCCAGAATCAGGCACATGATTCAATCCTTAAAACCAAGCAATTTCTCCGATTCATCAAAGAAAAAATCCCGATAGCCGACAGGAACGTTGATCATATTGGCTTGAGTGTCAAAACCAATATTATGTGTTTTTACCTGGTTACCGAAAGGTTCCAGATAAATGAGTGAAACATCATCGGGTTTGATTCTTCCATTCAATATCTCTATCCGAACACGGTCTATCATGTAATCACTATGGGTTTCGATGACAAAGGAGTTTTTACGTGTTCTGTTGATATCAACCAACAAAGAGGCAAGTTCGGCCTGACCCTTTGGATGCAGATGAACCTCTGGTTGTTGCAACAGAAATTTGGCTCTTTTCCTAGTAAAAATACGCACCAAAATAGGTAAAACCTGGCTAATTCCGTATCCTACATCCATGAGGTTTGTAGCAGGTCCCCTAACCTTAATTCGCAACTGAAAGGGGTCACTCTTGGAACGACCCAGTCTTCTAAGTGAAATATCAGAGAACAGGCCAGAAGCCCGACCAAAGCTCAATAACTGTTTTCTCAGAGTCTCCCATTCTCTGGCGCTTGATGTGCTTAAGTTCATCAGCGTCATCGGGATTTCACTGCCATCCGAAGTCTCTGTTTCTTTCAGAGGATCATAGGTACGCTTGGGTTTGGAGCGAATTGGTGCAATGCTATGAATTCCGGAGAAATCAAAACTCAATCTTCGCATGTGATGGAATCGGTCGGCATGACTATCTTTTTTATGGCGTGGAGGAAAGTGTCGGTCCAGATACTGTAACAGCTTGGCAGAAACATCATCTAAATCTTCCAGAGAGTCATGCAACAAGTACCATAAATAGGCTAAATATCCAGAAGGCGCGTCAAACCGATGGCTCATTCCGTAAACATGAAATTCATCCTGATTTTTTCCAGCTGTGACCTCAATCCCTTTCTTCGGGTCTCCTTCGTGATTGAAAAAAACAATTTCACCTTCATCATCAAATACCAATCTCGTGTTAGAAATGATCGGTTCGGACCCTCGGTCTCTTTCGGTCAGGTTGAGGAAATATCGTAATTCTTTTCCTTCAATTTCAAATTCAAGGCCCAGCTCAAAATGTTTGTTTCGAGGATTTGATCTTCTGACGATATCAGTAAAGGCTCCCATCTGATACGGTTCGGAATTGAAGTCGAGATGGGGTTCAAATCTGGAACCGGATAAATTGCCCACTGCCTGAAGACAACCCATGACGGTCGATTTCCCAGTGCTGTTTTCACCAATGAAAAAAGTTAACGGACGAATATCAAATTCATGTCCACCACCAAAGCAACGGATGTCCCGCAGGAAGAATTTCTTGATTCGAGTCATAAACCCACCTCCACAACCGTCATTGTATCATTACTCAAAATGTCCATCACCTTCACTGTCGGCTTGTGCCATCCAGTCGGCACCCGCAGGTCGCGCTGGCTGGTTCCGATAAGTGGTCTTTGTGGGTGAGAACCCCGGCTACTCGTCCCCAGCCAGCAAGCCGTGTTCCGCGCCCGCGTTCGTGAGCCATGGTAGTGAATGAACCTGCTCCTTTGACCCGAATATCAAGATAGGTCTCTTCGAGATAATTGGGCTTTCCGTTTTTGAACTTCAGCCCGGCGCGACGACAACTGTCCCGGTCCCGGCTTTCCTGATTGGTCTCTATCTGGCATCCCCAATGCTTTGGTCGACATTATGACTGGTTTTGTATCCTTGTCAAACGGGATTCTGGCATGGGTCCGGCACAAACAAGACAGACCGAGGCATTTATTACGTGTTCGCCGGCACCGGTGTACAATCCTGCCTTGCAAGAAGAAAATGAATCAAGAGTTCAAGCTTAAGCATGTCTACCTCACATGGGCTGAAAAGTCGTGATCTGGCTTATCAGGCAGAAGCCTTGCAAGGGGTTTCCCGCACTTTTGCCCTAACCATTCCACAGCTTCCTGATGCACTGTGTGATGTGGTCGGGAACGCCTATCTCCTGTGCCGGATCACGGATACCATCGAGGACGACCCTGCACTGTCGGCAGAACAGAAACGGGTGTATTCCCTGCGATTTGTCGAGGTGGTGGCCGGCCATGAAAACGCAGAGGCCTTTGCGTGCGAGCTGGGTTCATTGCTGTCTTCATCGACGACCAACAGCGAACAGGACCTGATTGCCAACACGGCAAGGGTGATTCGTATTACCCGGGGATTCAACGGTACCCAGCGCAATGCACTCGAACGTTGTGTGAGAATCATGTCCCGGGGCATGGCGGAGTTTCAGCAAAGAGAAGGTATCGCCGGGGGATTGGATGATCTTCCTCATTTGGACCGGTACTGTTATTGTGTGGCCGGAGTGGTGGGCGAAATGCTCACCGAGTTGTTCTGTGACTACTCTCCCGAAATTGGCAAACGACGTGAGGAACTGCTGACACTTGCCGTTTCTTTTGGCCAGGGGCTGCAGATGACCAATATTCTCAAAGACCTGTGGGATGACCAGCGTCGCGGTGTATGCTGGCTGCCCCGGGACATTTTCCTTGCGGCTGGATTTGAACTGGGTTCACTGTCTGCCGGACAGACCCATTCCGGTTTTGTCCAGGGGTTGTTCCAGCTGATCGCGATCGCCCGCGGCCACCTGGCCAATGCATTGCGGTTTATCCTGATGATTCCAACCCGTGAAACCGGTATCCGTCTGCACTGCCTGTGGGCGTTGGGTATGGCGGTACTGACTCTGCGACGTATTTACAGGAAACCTGCGTTCCAGGACGGGCAGGAAGTCAAGATATCGCGCCGCAGCGTCCGGGCAGTCATTTTGGTGACCCGAATTTTCGTGCGTTCAAATCTGGCCTTGAAACTGCTTTTCAACGTGTTAACCTATAAACTTCCCCGCGCCCGTGCCGGAGAAAGACACCTTGAGCAGGCACAATGGTAACGGAACATGTCGTACTGCACAGGTCAAAAAAACGCTTCGATTGCGAAAAAGCGGCGCGCACAAGAGACCGTATGACAACCGGGACACTGTCTTTGGTATGGCGGCAGGTCTATCCAAAAATCGCTATCGACGTCTACGTTTCCCCGTTGCAGGCGTCTATCCGACCCAGGGCACCTCGGATTCAGGTCATTCTGCTCTCGACGGAGGCAGGATACCCTGGATCCCGGCCCTCTCTGCCCGCAATGCCTCGCCGATGCCAACTTTTGATGCAGTAATGCCCGCACCAGCAATCCCCGCCAAGAAATGATTTTGGCCCAATCGGGGACAAAATCCTGATTTTTCGCCCGGAAGGATTTTCCAGACAACAAGAGCCCGTTCTGCAGGGGGCTGCAGAAAAAAAGCCGGGCGGTGTGTACGCGGAAGAACCGCCTGGAGCACGTCGGGTCACGGCCATCCGCAGGGCGGACTTCGGGGCAACCCGTCGGCCTCTTCGTATCCATGGACAAGGCACCCGTACAGGTCTTCCCGGCAGTACACCCGGTAGCAGGAAAGAAACTCCGCATCTTCTCCCACCGCTGGCTGCGGCGGTGCACCGCCCTGGTGTACCGTATCGAACGTTTCGTTTTCAATTCTCCAGCAGGACCGTCCGATGCGCATCCGCTCCATCCGGTTCGATTCGGTGACTGCCATATCCATCACCCAGAAGAAATGCTGCCTCTTGCCATTGGGTTTGGTTTCCCATAATTCCTCTTATGGGAACGTTCCCAAAGAGGAAATTCACCTCCAGATCGAAATGCGTGTCATTCAGGGGTACCCCGTTCAGGTAACGGAATTCATGGACGACTTGTTGATTATCCATTTCGGTATAGTTGTGGACACCCCCGGCGTGTTCTCCACCCGGTCGAACCGATAGGTGAAACTCGACGGGAATCACTGATACCTTGTATTTTGATTGATATTTGTGCAATATACGAGATATGCTGAAGAGATGGATCATGCACAGGCTGGAAAAAGGCATCAGCCGAAATCCTGCCGTGGCCTTGCTTGGCGCACGTCAAGTGGGCAAGACAACGCTTGCCAGGATCATGGCAGGCGACAGGGCTTCCATCTATCTTGATCTCGAATCGCCCGACGACCTGGCCAAACTGGCTGATCCTGCAGAGTTTCTACGGGAAAACAGCGATAAGCTGATTGTCCTTGATGAAATACAGCGCGCTCCCGACCTGTTCATGGTATTGCGGGGCGTGATCGACAACAATCGCCTGCAGGGCCGCGATTCTGCGCAATTTCTTGTTCTGGGATCGGCATCAATGGATTTGTTGCGTCAATCCTCTGAAAGTCTGGCAGGTCGCATCAGCCATATCGAAATGACCGGACTCAACGTGCTGGAAGCGGGAGATGCAAACCTGAGCATGAAGCACGCCTGGTTTCGGGGAGGATTTCCCAGAAGCTGCCTGAGCGAAGACGACGAAGCGGCCATGGAATGGCTTGAAGATCTCGTGCGCACATATCTGGAGCGGGATGTTCCGCAAATGGGTTTCAATGTCCCGGCTGACACGTTAAGGCGGCTCTGGACAATGCTTGCACATCTGCAGGGTGAAACGATCAATTTCAGCATGCTGGCAGCAAACCTCGAACTGAGACGAGCGACAGTCAAACGCTATATCGACATTTTGAGCGGTCTGCTACTGGTGCGCCGCATCGAGCCATGGCACGCAAATATCAAGAAGCGACTGGTGAAGGCGCCGCGCCACTATCTTCGCGACAGCGGTATCCTGCATCGATTGCTGGGTATCGGCGATTACAACACCTTGTTGTCCAATCCCGTCCTTGGCAAGAGTTGGGAAGGTTTCGTCGTTGAAAATATCCATTCCGTCCTGCCCCGTCTCGCTGAAACCTTTTTTTACCGCACCGCGGCCGGAGCAGAGATTGATCTGGTGATCAAGATGCCGAATTCACAGTTGTGGTCCGTGGAAATAAAGCACGGTGTCGCGCCAAAGCTTGGAAAGCACTACAGTCGCACATGTGACGACATTGGCGCCACGCACAAGTTCGTTGTCTACGGTGGTGACGATGAATTTCCCATCGGCAACAATGTACGCATGGTTTCATTGCCGGGGATTATGGAAAAACTGATTTCCGCTCAATCCTGATGCCAAATCGAAGACACCCGGCCCTGACCGAGAGGTGCCAACGGCCGTGGTCAGCCATGTCGAACACTGCCGCTACCACCATTTTCACTCCTGTGAGTGTGAATGCCTCCGTGACAGTGCTCTCCAACCTTTCGACTCGAGATTGTGCACCGAGGACTTGCCGCAAGCCTTTGCCAGCATGATGATTTCCATCGACACGGCGGTGAGAAACCGTGCGATACGTTCCGCGCCCGCCGGTATGCTGGCTCTTTTTTCCAGATCGGGATACTGGGTTGCAGTGCCGACCGGACACAGCCCGGGATGGCAATGGTTGCAGGCCCCGGGGAGGTGCCAGCCTGGCACAGTCCCGCTCGTATCTCGGAGAATTATCGCCAAGAGCAATCATGACCGCATCGACACCGGAACGAATACCGCCGGAGACAACCAGGGAAACCTTCCCGGGCATGCCGCGTGCCTCCCGTGCCAGCCTAATTCTGATTGCCGGCAACACTTCCGGTCGAGCGTGTCTACGTCCAGTTCAAGGACGAATTCGACATCCGATGCCTGCGGGTACGGGGATGAACAAGTCGATCTGCCAACTGATGTGGGGACATCTTGCTCTCCCGGTGGGCTAGTTCCCTGAACTCACAATCTGATCGGCAGTTGGGAAAGTCTGTTCCACGGGATTGCGTTCGGGTATTCCCCCATGGCGTTGCCCGACCCGCCCTGACGGGTGACCGTGACCCGACGTGCTCCGGGCGGTTCTTCAGCGTACATCCGGCACCCGGCTTTTTTGCTGCAGCTCCCCTGCAGAATGGGCTCTTGTCGCCCTGAAAATTCTTCCCACCGGAAATCCGGTACTTTGCTTTGCCCGCGATTTGACCAAAATCATTTCCTGGCGGGAATTGCTGATGTTCGGTGACTTCACTTTTCGGTCGATGATGACTCCTGGCACAAATTTTAACCGGCTGATAGATAAGAATCCCGTTTCCTGAAAATCATCTATATCCGGTTCCCGGACAATCCTGGCATCTGCCTCCCTCATTTGGCCGCCATACAGGTGATTTCGACCTGGCTGTTCCCGAACAATTGCCCGGACCGGGTCGTAGTCCGGGCGGGATAGCAGCCCGGCCTGAAATGTCGGCGGTACGCAGCGTCCATTGCATCAAAATCCTCCAGGTCCTGGAGATGGACATCCGTGCGTACGACCTGCCCCATGGACAACCCCAATTCACCGAGTATCCGTTTGATTTGTCTCAATACCGCATCGGTTTCGGCTGCCACATCGCCCAGGACTGCCCGGCCTTCCGGAAAGTCTGCGGCGACCAGTCCGGCAAGGTGGGCATAGTGATCATCGACCACCACCTGGGTGAACGGGGCAATGGATTCGGGCATGCATTCCGGCTGAAAATATTGGATCATGGAGACCTCTTTTGGATTTCAATTTCATTACCCGGACAATCTTCCGGGCCCATGGCCCGGGAATTCACTACAGGGATGGCTGCCGCAATCCGGATGTGCCGTATTCTACCTGATACCACCCGTCGCATCTGCGTGTTTCCACTCCGGCAACGGTATGTCTCCATCCATGGCTTACATTCATGCACTGAACCTGCTATAAGCTTGCACATGGTTCATTGAAACCATTGGCCCTCACAAATAAAACAACCAACGGAAAATGCAATGAATCGAGCCACCCAGCCTCCTTTCAAATTTTCATACGATACGGTTGGCCTGCCGGACCATGTCTATCTGGCAAAAGAGACCGGCAAACCAAGAGAAGGAATCCTGCGCAGTTCAATCGGCATGATGGGACGCAGTCACGGCCTCAAAACCCTGGATCTCGCGAAACGCTGGAAAGAACTGCCCAAAGTAAAGTTCACGAAAGGACGTTCAAAGCTGATTGACCTGTATTCCTCAACCGGATTTCGGAAGCTGCTCTACACGATCGAGTATATTGAGCTTCGGGAAGAACTGTTCCAGGGAAACGGTTCGATGATTGCCACCTCTCGGTCACCCAGTTGGGAGCTGGGTGTGTTTTTCCGTTACCAGCCGGAAGCCTTCACCCAGTCCGAACCCCGGTCCAGATGGCACCTTGATTTTGAGGGGTGTGGAGTCGACCCCAAAACGTCCCCGAGCACATATGTACTGGACGACCTTCCAGGCAACTGCAAGCACGAAAGGCGGGAAAGGCGTAAGCATATCCTGGAATCCATTTATCTCGCATCCTATATGGGGAACCGCTGTCTGGAGCAACTGGACAACTGGGATATCCTGTCGGAAGAAGAGCGCCAGCAGATTGCGGAGGTTTGCCTGGCCAGTTCGACGGCAGCCACCGATACATTGTTCGGGCACTGCCTGACACTGCAGCCGGAACTCTCCCGATACTTCACTTCGTTGCTTGCTCACCCCGCCAACCATCCCGGCAAGCCCAGCGGAAACAGGCGGAAGAAAAACCCGTCGGCAAAAACGGCCCCTGAAACACCGACACCGAAAACAGAGATCGATTACCTGGATGCGATGGAGTCACTGGTAAAAGAAGCCCGGACCAGCCGGGGGTCTGTCGAAATCTCCGAAAAATTGAGGCAACTGGTCCGTGAATGGTCGGACCTGATTCAACAGCAATCCAAACAGGACCCCGCCGATATCGCCATCGAGTGGTGCATGACCCTGTACCTGATCAATCACCGGCTGGGGCATCCGTTTTTTGATACCACCCGTGAAGGGACCCCGGATCACGGCACATGGTTCCGGCTGGTCAATGCCTGGCAGGAATACTTTCACAGTGAAAATCTTGAATCACTGGAGCCGGATGTGCTGCAGACCATGTTGAAATCGATAGAAGCCGAAGCCAAAAAAGCATCGAAAACCATTTCCCGAAACAAAAAAGAACGGGACCGGATGCGCTCAGAGATCGCTCATCTCGAAAACACGACCCCCGCAACGGCCATGGAGAAACGCAGACAGGCCCGTGTTGTCGCCAAAATGAATGAGAAAATGTTCGGTATCCAGAATGACCTGTACTCCAGTGAGGACCAGGCCTTGCTTGCGGTCCTTCCTCCCGGCTTTGACATGGACCGCTTCGAATCCTGTGCACCGGATGCCCTGTTGCCCTGGGACGAAAAAGCCCTTGCCAGCCCGGTTGCAATCGCCCTTCGTGCCGTGAACGGTCATCTTTATCTCCACAACACGACACAGGAGGAGGAAGCCGTCCTTCGTGACACATTGGTTCAGGTTCTGGAGTTCCGACCCCCGGACCCCCAAAAGTCATCGGATGACGGAAAGACGGTTGACGAACCCGGAAAGGCTTCCGGCACGAACTCTCCGGGCCCCGCTGCCCGGGCAAAAAAGACGCCAACCAGGAACAAGAAGAAGCGAATTGTTCGGCCGTCCCCGGCTCCGGAAGAGCCGGAGAAACCTCCGGAACCGGAAGAGCCCGCTTTGCCGACGGATGAAACTCCACAGCCAATCGTGGAAGCCTGTCGACAGGCCATTAACGAAAAGGCGTTCATTCCCGGGAAACTGGCGAATGAAGCACTGTCGACACTGGTACATGCCGGACAGATTGAAATCGCATCCGATTTCAGCTTCCTGCTTGAAAACATGCTGGTAAGCAGTGATTTGCTGCCGTACACGCTGTTCAAATCCGCCTACTACGGAGCAAATACCTGGGACAACCGTGAAGCCTTCAACAAGACCCGGCGACTGCTTGATCAGATCCCGCCCGCATACATTGAGAAGTGGGCCGAACAGGCCAATGCCGAGATGGTGCCCTATCTGGTGTTCTCAGCCTGTTTCCAGCCCACCATTTTTGGCGGCAACACCAGTACTGCGCCCATCTTGCTTCGGGGTCTTCCGGAGCATGTCTTCGACAGCAATACGCATGCACTGATCCGGGAAACCATTGACCTGGCCAATCATGGCGAGACCATCACTCTCAAGGCCCTTCGCATCCGCGAACCCGATTCCTCCGCGGAATTTGATATCACGACCCTGGACCAGTGGGGGCAGCGTATTCGAGAAGGCCGGCGTGGTTACCACGCGGTTCTGAAAGCCCAGTCGTATTGCCTGGAAAAAGGCATTTTTCATGAAATGGACCGCATTCTCCGGGAGAATGACCGGAAGGGCATCCCCCGTGTAAAGGAGTATATGCAGCAGTACGCGAATGAAGAATCTTCAAAACGACTGTTGGATGAATCCTTGCAGCAGATTGATTTCCACGGCGGCGAGAACATTGCCAAGGCTTCCTACATGCGCTTTTATCATCACGTATCTGACCTCGCCGATATCTGTCGGGACTGGCTGGCCTCCATGGCCCTCCATGAAGGGGATTACACCGAAGAATACGCCAAACGGCTGCCGACCCGGTTGAAGACCGCGATTGACCATTTTGATGCGGTTGCAAAAGACGACACCCAGCAGCCTGGCCGAAAAGCCGGTGCGAGCCTGGTATCCAGAAATCTTTGCCGACTCAGCGAAGCCATTGGCCAGAATCATTCGGTCATTTGGCCGTACAAACGGATCAAAGGCTGGTATTACCACCCTCAGCAGGTGATGGAAATGGAAAACCGCGATACCGACCACAAACGGCTGGAGTGGCACTTTTCCCAAGTTGAAAAACCATTCGACCCGGATCATCTGCTTGAGACTGCGCTCCAGGGAAAAAACATCCGTCTCGCGGAACTCCTGCGGCTTCATTTGCTGGACCAGGACCCCGGCAACCCTTTACCCGATGTGTTCGCCGTGTTCCAAAATCTTGCCCGGGACTTTGAAAAGCGCTGCCATCAGTTGCAGAACCAACTGGAAAATGCACAATTGTCCGAGTTGATTGATGCGGGCCAGGAAGAACTTTATCGTGCCGAACTGGAAGCAAACCTGGAGGTGATCGGTCATCTGGAACCGCTGGACGACAGCCAGTCCATTCACCGTCGTCTGGATGAAATAGAAACATGGCTGCAGGACCGTACGGCCACCACGAAAAATGATCTCCGGCACCGCTATCGGGAGACCCTGGGCAGACTGCAGAGTTCAGTGTCTGCCGATGCAGTGCCCGAAAGCTGGATTGCCAACATGGAAGAGGCGTTCCGGGACGACAATCTTCCGGTCATCCAGGAAATGCTGGATGAACTGGAAAGCGCAGCCGAACGACGGCGCCGGATTGAACCTGCGAGCATCAAGAATATCCCCGTATTGAAGAACTTCATTTCCGCCTCGGATGCGATTTTCCAGGGAATTCACCCGGGGGAAAAGCACGCAGACAGCAACCGTATCTGGGCCGCAATAACCGATGGAGGTCAGGAGTATGGACTTGAATTCCCGCCCTCGGCCGACTCCCTCAAACCGGTCATTGCAGCCCTGTGCAACTGGCGCAACCGCCGGCCCCACCCCGCGGTAAACAAAGAGTTTTACGGGTGCCTGGTGGCGATACTCCGGTTTGTCGGGCTGGTCCCTGCGCAACCCGGATTCAGTACCGGTCTCAAACCGTCATTGAACTATCAAACCACAACGGGATTCTCGACGATGGTCATGCGCGTGAAGGCATCGCCCTCCACGCGACCCTTTACCCTGTTTGGAAGCAGCATTACCGAACGCAACCTGCCCGTAATCATCGCCTATAAACCCTGGAATTCCGACCAGTTGAGCAATGTATTGACCTCACACCACATTTATGAAGAATCCCTGCTTGTTTCCGCTGTTCCGCTGACCATCGAACAGCGCAATGAATTTGCCGGCTTTTGCAAGCGGCAGCAAAAAACCGTTTTGCATATCGATCTGGTGGCCTCCCTGTTTCTCGCTGCACAGCCCCAGGACGGCGCCGAGAATATCGCCATTCGGAATTTTCTGTGGCTCGCTGCACCCTATACCTACTTCAACCCGTACGGGGGTACCGATGCCTCCAAGCCGCCTCTTCCGGAAATGCGCTACGGTCGTGAAATGCAGATCAACAGCCTGCTGAAAATGGACAACGGCAGTGCGATTGTTTTCGGAGGCCGCCAGTTGGGGAAGTCCACGATCCTCCAGGAAGTACAGCTGCGGTTTCACCGTCCAGAAGGCAAAAGGTATGCGTTCTATGAGATGCTGGACAAGGACCTTCATCAGCGCATCGACATTAGCCGGGATGCCTGGCAAAAAGCACGGGGATTGATCTGGGATTCTCTCCATCGCTGGATGTGCCAGGAAAAACTGATCCCCGCCTCCACAAAAAAGACCTCGACTGAAAACGTTATCGAAGCCGTCAAACAGGCGTTAACCAGTCACAGTGACTGCCAGATCATCGCGATATTTGATGAAATCGACCCCATTCTTGGGGTTGACAGCGCTCACGACTTCAACATCTTCCGCGGATTGCGCGACCTGGTTGCCCATCCTGAAATACAGGGCCGTTTCAAGATCATTATCGGGGGGCTGGAAAACGTCAAGCGTTTTGAAAACTCGCCAAATTATCCATTAACCCAGCTGGGCGGCTCCATTCAGGTCTCCATCATGCCGACCCAGGAAGCCCTGCATCTGGTAACGGAACCCCTGCGTGCGGTCGGCTATACCTTTGAAAGCGTACATGCGGCCAATCGCATCCTGGCCGCCACCAACCGGCATCCCGGCCTGATACAGATCTTTTGCTATGAACTGATCAAGTCTCTTTCCGGCAATATGAGAACCAAAGTCGGCAACGGCATTATCACCGACAACGATGTGACCAATGTCGGCAGCAATACCAATGTCATGGACCTGATCCGCAAACGCTTTGACATGACGTTGAATCTGGACCAGCGATATCTGGTCATTGTGTACGGAATCATCAATGAGAACCGTGGTGCCCAGGCATTCAGTACCCGCTATGCCAAGGAAACCGCTGAATGCTGGCTTCCCGATGAATTTAACCATCTGTCGGCAAAACAGTTTGAGGCCTTCCTGGTAGAACTGGTCGGGCTGGGGGTATTGCGCTCTATGCCCGATGGCCGGTATGCCCTGCGCAATACCAATGTATTGAAACTGCTGACGGATGGACCGAGCAGTGATGTCGGCTTCCAGCTTGAACGGGCCATTGAGTATTACAACAGCTATGACCCCCTTGACCGACATGCCTTCGACCCCGGGAGACATGCCACCCCCTCGCCGGTCACCTACCGCGATGAAAAAGCCGTCCTTGGCAGCCTCGAAGAGCCGGTCTTCCCGGACCAGTTGCGAAAATTCGACTCCAAACGCTACACCACCAGTATTATCGTCGGTTCCGAGGCCACTGGCCTGGATCAGATTATTGAAACACTGCCCAGTCTCTACGAGGAGGAGGAACGCTTGTTTCATGGTCATTACAAGCAGTCCGTTTACCAGTCACACAAGGCCTCTGCCGAACAATACAACAACCCGAATATCTTTGAGCGCAAACTCCTGACCCATATGATCACAAAGCGGGCGGTGAAAGCCCCCCAAATGGTATTTATTACGGTTGAGGACCACACTCCTCTTGCCAATTTTCTCGGCCTGCTGGATGCTGCGCACCGTATTGACGAGAATGAATACACGGCGGACTATCCTTTTCGGATCGTCTTTTTGATGGGGCCTTCGGCGTACTGGAACTGGTTAAGTTGTCCTGAACTGACCGCGGACCGGGAAAGTCTCCAGCCATTTATTCGTCTGGCTCCCTGGACGACCGGCGCAGTCCGGGCGTTCCTGGAAAAATTGCAGATCAATGACTCCTCTGCCGCAACGGATACCGCCATTGATATCACCGACGGCTGGTATTCCCTGCTGGCGGGTCTGGCAAAACATAAGGCCCAGCGTCCAAAATGGAGCAATCTTTCGAGGTCGAATCAGCGGTTCCCCCCGGTTACCGCACTGCCCAGGAAAGAAACCGGGAAACTCCTGAAGTCGACCGGAGCCCTGGACAGACCATGGGCGCTCCCGCTGTTGGAAGCGATCAATTCCGAATCCAAGGATTCACCGGTAGAGCTGGAAATGATCCGGCTCCTCGCCGAAGATCTGCCTCTGGAGGAAGTCACCGCCGATTCAATCCATCACATGGTTCAATGGCTTTGTGACCTCAACCTGCTGAAGCGTACCCGTAAACAGAATAGCGACAAATCGTCGTTTTTTAAACTGATGCCTTCTATCCGCCATGCACTGAACCAGCACGATGGCGACCAGTAAATGGGCAGCACTGGCAGAAGGATTCAGTCCTGCGGTTCCGGCGTTGTCCTGGCTTGCCCGGAATCACTGCCCGCAAGCGCTGGCACAAGGGCTTGCGGCAATCGGCTACCGTTTTAAAAACGGGCAGAACACCGCCCTGTCCGCCCCGTTTTACAGTCCCGGTGACCTGTGCTGGGTTCTCCATTATCTTCACCGGTCCCGTACCGAGGCGATGCAGGACCGGGTCCGGGCGAACTGGCTGAATGCACCGAGAATGAGGGAGGCACCCGACCTGATTGTTTGGACCCGAGCCACTGCGCAGTACACCCGGCTGCGGCAGGAACCGGGTCTTTCCGTACAATGGGGCTGTCTGATCCGACAAAACGGGTCCCTGCAAACCGGCCCGCCTGATCCCAGAACCCTGGTATGCCAGCAGACCTCCCGTCTCGCGCATTCCTGTGACACACTGAGCGGCGCATCCAGACCCTTTGCCATGGTCATTGACCTGACACCATTTGGCTATCGAGAGAACCCTCGGGAACTGCTGGATCACCTGACCCTTTACTTCCCTGGCTGCCCGCTGGTGATCCTGACCGCCTTGGATGACCGTACTGTGGAGGCGAAACTGTCCAAGTCGGGGGTGCCGGTATCCATCTGGCACCAGCACCCAAGCGACCCCACCCCTCTGATCAACCGGGCCGGAAACCAATGGACGGTGGTCCTCACCGAACTGCCGGACCATCGACTTGAAAACGCCTTGCGCCAGGCAAGCAATTACTGCCGTAGACTGCAGGAACTGCTGGACAGACACAATCTGATTCAACCACGGATCATCCTTCCCCTGCACGGCATTCTTGCCAGCCTGAAAGACCTTGGCATTCCTCTGGGTTATTACGAAACCGAGTTCATCCGCATTCGACATGGCAGCCCATGCCCGTTTCCATCGTTTCGTGACTGGCTTGCAAGCATACAGTTGTCAGCCCTCCCCGGTGCGGAGGCAGAAGAGCTGCGAAACCGAGCTGTTGGGGTTTTTTCGCAGTTAATGAATCAGATTGAAACCGGGCATACGGGGAAAGCCCAGGCACTGGAATACTGGTTAAATGAAATCAGCGCATCCAGTAAAGACCGGCTGATTGTCGTCAAATCGGAATGGGAGGCCGGTGTGCTTTCCAGTTGGCTCAACCAGGGCTGCTCCCCTGCGGTGGATTCCGGGCAGTTAACCATCGTGGGCGCAAACAGTGCGAAAGAAAGATACCGGAAGCTTGGCAAACTTTTCCAGGATGTCCTGATCCTGAGCCACCCCGGGAAGAGCGAGCGATGGGTGGTGTATCTCGGAGAAAGAACCCACTGGCTGGCCTATCCGCAAGAAAAAAAGTGGTTACAGCAAAATGCGTCGGAATGGGTCCAGTCCCCTGAGGACCATCTCCCCCAAAAGGAAGCATGGTGGCAGTTGGGGGAGATATTCCCCCCGGAGAGGTCCCGGAAAAGCGCTGAATTGCAGGAATGCACCTGGAACCAGTGCAGCGGCCAGTACATCGCCCACAATGTAGTCACGCCGGAACAGGCAGCTGACCTGGACTGGGTGGCCCCACTATTGGCATTCACGGAGGAACCACCGCCAGACATCCTGAAAATAAACCCGCCCGCGACGGGTGAAGTGACGATCGTTACCGAACTTGCGACCTACCGCTACCACGAGCATCAACTGGTCTACTCGCTCGGCGGAATCCCCGGCAAAGCAGAGTTCGATCACCAACCCGCGAAAACCATCTCGCCCGGAGTCCAGCTTGTGCGGGTCAGAGATGAAAACGCTGAATGCCTGGACCTGATGGAAATTCTGCAGGAGTATACGCCAGAACCCCTGCCAGGGCAGGAAGCCCATGAGACCCAAATGAACCGGTGGTTGCACCATGTTGAGCATGCCATCCGGGCCTGTGGTTCAGTGGAAGCCTTCCACCAGTGCCTGTGCAACGACGGTGTTCAGGTTGAAGTGGAAGCCATACAGCAATGGATCCGGCACCGGGGTGTATTTCCGAAAATTGATCCGGCCGTGATTCCGGTGGTCGTGAAAATCAGCCGGCTGCAATGTTCGAAAGACGGGGTCGAAGCGATGATGAAGTCCCAAAAGCAGCTGCAAAGCCACCAGAAGAGGATTGGTCGGACCATCCGGCAACTGGCCATGGGAACCAGGGTTCCGGCTTCGGTAACCAGTGGGAGAAATCCGGATACTTGCATGCAGGAGGTACTGGCCTCTCTCGTCTCATTTGAGGAAGTGGTCTCCGTACACCACCACGCAGCCGGGGGTGGGGTAACGGTGCAGCCAGCCAGCCTGACGGAGTTGATCAGGCAGATGGTCGCCACCAGCCGTGAGAGACTGGCCATCACCTCGGCCGGGCTTCGTTCTGCACAGCACTCGCCGTACCGGGATTTCGGAAAAGTCCGACGCTGTCTGGAAATACTGCAGGAAGAGTATTTCAGGGTCTACGGTCCGGACAAGTCCCTGAAACTGGAGGCTGCAATCGCAGCCGGCAAACCCTATCAGATTGCCTTCAAAGGAAATACCGCTGCCACCACCAAGGGCAAGCACTCTACATATCACCGACGATACAAGAACAGGGTTGTCGACATTGGCAAGCATCTGGGCATTGGTGACTCAGGGGCCCCGGAACGGTGTTTCCGCCTGCACTTCCACTGGGATGAGGAAGACCGGAAGATCGTCATTCATCATGCCGGGCGTCATCTGCCCTCCGGTTCAGACTAGGGCCCGGATGGTTCAAAACATACTGAGCGCGACCTATCTTGTTCTGGCACTCGCTGCATTCATCTACTGGATCGGAGCGGCCTTGTCCATGTTCAGCATGCTCAAACACAAAGCGCCGGGAACCTCCCTGTTTGTTGTCGCGACCATCGGATTGTGGAAAGATGAAAATTTCACCGAAGAAGGAGTGTACCACCGCCAGAAATTCTTCCGGTCATCACTGAAGTTCTTCCTGCTCATCCTGGGCATGTTTGCGGTGGTATGGATGGGGATCCAGACCCAGGGCTAAAATGGGTCGCCGGCCGGCGCTTGGTGGCTTTGCCAGCGCATGGAATGGTGCGAGAAAATGATGCCGGTCAGGCCGGTGCCATCACCTCGCTGGCACGCATTGCAGCGTCTTTGGCCCCGTCATCCTCGCCCAGGGCGTCCAGGATGTTGCCGTAGTGTTTCCATGCCCAGCTGGAATGCGGTTTGTGGCCCAGCCGTTCGGCGAACAGGGCCCGTGCTTTCAGCGCATCCTGGCTTGATTGGACCATGTCCAGCAGGATCATGTGAAACACATCCCGCTGCGCCTTGCTGCCACCGATTTGATCCAGGGCATACCGCACCGGTTCCATCTTCACAACGGCCTTCGCATGCTCCCCGTTCCGGGCATATTTCAGTCCCTGTGCCAGTGCCAGGCCGACTTCGCCACAAATCCTGGCCTGGGTAGTCTCCAGCCGGGACCACTCCCGGATCGTTCCAACCATTCTTTCGGCCCCTTCCCGGTCCCCGGCACAGATCAATGCCATATAGTAATGCAGCGAGACAAAGACCAGGTCGGCATCGTCAACATGGTTTTTCGCGACCGCAGCAAGCCGGTGCCAGCGCGCTCCAACGTCCACCCCAAACATTTCCAGCCGCCAAAGGAGCGACGTGGCATTGCACATGTCCAGGTAAAATTCGGATTCGATGTCCGAAACGATCTGCTCGTCATACAGGCGCAGCACCGAATCCAGTTCACCCCGTTCAAGGTGGTACAGGCATTGGTGCCAATACAGGTGAAAACGGAAATTGTTGACGGTAGACCAGTCTTTTTCCCGCCCACTGATCCATTCGATTCCTTCCTGGTGGCGCTCGGTCATTTCCAGGACATGGGCGACCGCATGGACCGACCAGGCGTCCCGTGGATTGCGCATCACCGCCGAACGACCATATTTTTCCGCCTGGGCAACCTCGCCGGACTCCTCCAGCCCGAAAGCATACATGCCCAGCATAAAACCGTAGTCCACGTGCCGTTCCGGCCACCGGGGAAGAACCCGGGCAATGGAATCGCGCATCTGGCGACCATCACCGATGTAAAAATGCATGAAATGAGCCAATCGCACCGCCATCCCGTCACGGGGGTATTCCAACAGAATGCTCTCCCAGAGCCGGGCGGTTTCTTCGAGCCTGCCTTCACACCAGGCGGCCAGCGCCGCAGCATGCTGCTGCTCACGGGGATTCGCGCCAATGGCTGCAATGTGCCGGTTCAGCTGGTCGGAAATCCCCTTTGCCCTGGCGGAGTGGCTGGCACTGCCAATGAGTTTGGCGAAGTACCCCTTCGTACACAGTGCCATCGGCATATCCGGGTCACTCCGGCAAAGTTCCTTGAGCAAATCCCCCGTTTCCGGCAGCAGGCCCATGTAGGCAGTCGTCAGGCGTTGAAAGCTTTCGACGCTCTGTATATTGGATGCGGTAAATGACAGGCCGCAGGAATCGTCATGGTTTTTCAGCATCCTGACGACCCTCTTCCCCGGTTCTCACGACTCACTTCGGATCTTCCGGCGCATGGGCCGGCACCATTTTGGTAGTCACCCTTTCATCCCCATTTCCGTTTCCCGCTGGGCCAGCCGTGTATACCCGTCCCGGGTCTGGGGAGTCCTGATACCCAGAATGGACCCGGCGATCTGGGTACGCAGGATCTGGGCAGTCCCTCCGGCAATCGTGAACATCCGTGCATCCCGAACCCGGCGTTCCAGCGACAGATTGCGCGAATATCCCATTGCCCCATGGATCTGCAGGGCCTGGTTGGTGACTTTGACCGCAGTTTCCGAAGCCAGTACCTTTGCCTGGGCGGCGGCACACAAATCGGGAAAACCGTCTCCAGCCCCCGCAGCCGCCGCATGCAACAGGGCACGCGCCGCACTGAGTCCAATGGACATGTCTGCCAGCATCCATTGCACCCCCTGAAACTCACCGATCGGGCGACCAAACTGTTCCCGCTCCAGCGCCCGGGAAAGTGCTTTTTCGTAGGCCCCCTGGGCAATACCCAATGCCACGGTTCCCGCCCCCACGCGCTGGGCATTGTAGGCATTCATCAAACCCGAAAATCCATGCCGGATCCCCCCGGGGGGAATCACGATCATGTCTTCGGGGACCTGCATTTCTTCAAACAGTATTTCGGTTTCCGGCAGGCCCCGCACCCCCATGGATGGTTCCCGTGCGCCAATCACGAGACCGGGGGTCCGGTTGCGGATGGCAATGAAACCGGCAATTCCCCGGCTGGCACCGTCTTCCACCAGCCGGGCAAACACCAGGTGCAGTTTCGATACTCCGCCCCCCGTGATCCAGTGTTTTTTGCCATTGATGATGTACTGGCCGCCTTTTTTGACCGCTGTGGTCTTCATTTCGGTGGCCGCACTGCCTGCGTCGGGTTCGGTGATGCAGATGGCGGGCTTGTCCCCGGAGAGCACGTAGGACGCAATGAGTTGTTTTTGCCTTTCGGAACCGTATTCCATGACCGCACCGAGCGCACCCATATTCGCTTCCACGGTAATTCGGCCCATGGTGCTGCAGCAACGTGCCATTTCCTCGATGACGAGGACCGCATCATGGCAGTTTCTGCCCAGTCCGCCATATTGCCTGGGAATGGTCATCCCCATGAAGCCCGCCTGGTTCAGCTTCCCGACACTGTCCCAGGGATACTGTTCCGTACGGTCGATTTCGGCGGCACGGGGCCTGAACTCAGATTCCGCAAGGTCGCGTGCGGCGGCCTGCAGGGTGAGTTGCGAGGGAGTCAAGGTGAGCAATGGTCTGGCCTCCGGCGGGTACACCGGCTGCTCGGCGGCCCGGCATTCCCATTGCAATCCAACGAGATCATTTTCCAGATACAGGCGGTCACCGGCGACTGTCCGGTCTCACGGAATCGCTGTTTGATGATGGAACCGGCCGGACACGGTCAGGCTGGCTCCGCATACTGCACCGTCTCCCATGGCAAAACAGTTCATGCAAACAGTTATGTTTATACTTTAACCTGTTGATAATATTGGTCGGGGTGAGAGGATTTGAACCTCCGACCACCGCAACCCCATTGCGGTGCGCTACCAGGCTGCGCCACACCCCGAATCAGGAATGAAACCGGGCAACTCCTGTTGACCGGCCAGGCATTCTCGTTGTCTCTAGTTCAGGATTTCCTGGACTTCCGTCAACTCCGTGATGAGTTGCTGGATCATTTTCGACGTATCCTGCGTGCTGGCCAGCACGGTAGATGCAGAATTCTCCTCGCTGACGAACTGTTCGAGCCGTGTCCGGGCACCACTGATCGTGAATCCTTCTGCATAGAGCAACCTTCGAATGTGTCGTATCAACTTGACTTCATGCCTTTGGTAATACCGGCGATTCCCCTTTCTTTTCAGCGGTTTTAGCTGCTCAAATTCCTGTTCCCAGTACCGCAATACATGGGGCTTGACATCACACAGCTTGCTCACCTCTCCAATGGTAAAATAGCGTTTCGTTGGAATGGGCGGCAATTCGAACCCACTGGGGTCAAGCATGGGAATTACCTACCTCTCCCCAGTGTTTCGGCCAGTTCATAGGAATTCCGCATGACGCCGGCTTTCAGCTTCTGGCTGGAGCGAAATGTCACGACCCGTCTTGCCGAAACCGCAACTTCTTCACCGGTTTTAGGATTGCGTCCGGGTCGTGATTTTTTGTCCCGGAGCCTGAAACTTCCGAATCCGGACAGCTTGACTGAGGACCCATCTTCCAGGGTTTGCCTGATTTTTTCAAAAAATATTTCTACAAAATCCTTCGCTTCCCGCTTGTTCAGTCCGACCTTGTCGAACAATGTTTTCCCCAGTTCTGCCTTCGTCACCGTCATTGAGTTCTACACTTCTGAAGTATCGTTATTTCCTGCTTTGCTCAAGCCCGCAGCTCTGCACCAAATGCTGCTTTGAGCGCATCCACTATTGTTGCGACCACTTCCTCCATTTCCAATGATGTAAGATTGCTTGACTCGGATTGGAAGGTCAAGCCAAAAGCCAAACTTTTCTTGTTTTTTTTCACATTGGGCCCCCTGTAAATGTCAAATAATTCCAACTTCCGCAAATGCGGTCCGGCGGTCTCCCGGACCCGCTGCAAAACCGACTGGACCGGAACGCTTTCCTCCACCATCACGGAAAGGTCGCGTTGCACCGAAGGGAATTTGGAGATTTCGGCAAAGGCCGGCAATTCGCAAATGCGCAGCGGGGAAAGTTCGAACTCCGCCAGGTAAACCGCCCTTTCGATGCCACGGGACCGCTGGTGCACCGGGTGCAACCTGCCCAGATGCCCGATTTCCCGATTTTCGAAAACAATGCCGGCACACTGTTGCGGGTGCATGGCCGGGTGCGCTGATTGGAGAAATTCAAATTTCTCCGGTTGTCCAGTGAGCGCAAAAATGGATTCCAGACAGCCTTTGAGATCAAAAAAGTCGCATTCAACCGCCTCTTCCCCCCATTGCCGGGACCGGCGGTGACCGCTCATGACCATTCCCAGCTTCTCGATTTCCGGGCGGCTGCCCGAATCCGCCTGCAGGAATATCTGGCCGGTTTCAAACAGCCTGACCCGCTCCTCCTGGCGGTTGAGGTTGGTGACCAGGGCCCCGAGCAACCCCGGCCACAGGCTTTGCCGCATCACAGACATGTTATCGGCAATCGGGTTTTGCAACGGGATGGCGTCTTCCCGGTCGAGGAGCTGTTGCTGGGATGCCGACTCGACAAAACTGTACGTGATGACTTCATGGAAACCGAGATGCACCATCGAACGCTTGATCTCATTCAGGGAAATCCGGTTTTCCCGATGTGCACCGAGTTGCGGCTCCGCATTCGGCATCCGGGGCAATATCCGGTCAAAACCATAGCACCGGCCCACTTCTTCGACCAGATCATGGGGGCCCTGGATATCATGTCTCCAGCTGGGCGGGACCACATTCCAGCCCTCCTCCGTTCGGACGGTGTCCATGCCCAGGTTTTTCAAAATTTCGGCAATGGTTGCGGACGGGACACGGATCCCCAGAATACGCTTGATTTCCGATTCATCGAACGGGATCGCGGGGACCTCCGGCAAGGCGGACTGATCGAGCGCATGGGAAACGGGCCCGGCATGCCCCCCCGCAATGCGGAGTACGAGTTCCGTCGCCCGCTCGATGGCCTGTTCCTGCAACCGGCTGTCCACGCCGCGCTCAAACCGGTGGGAGGCATCGGTCTGCATGCCCAGCCGCCGTGCCCGCCCCAAAATCGCGGAGGGCGAAAAATAGGCGGCCTCCAGATAGATATCCCGGGTATCGAACGAAATCGCGGTGCTTTCCCCACCCATAATCCCGGCCAGTGCAATCGCATTTTGATGGTCCGCAATGACCAGGTTTTCCGTATCCAGCGTCACGGTATTGCCATCCAGGAGCGTGAGGGTTTCCCCGTTCTTCGCCATCCTTACCCGGATACCCCCCCGGATTCTGGACAAATCGAATGCATGCATGGGCTGGCCCAGTTCGTGCATCACGTAGTTGGTGGCATCCACCACAACGTTGATACTGCGCATCCCGGACCGACGGAGCCTTTCCACCATCCAGTCCGGTGTTTTGGCAGACATGTCAATCCCGGTAATGGCACGCCCGATATATCGCGGGCACCCGGCCGGAGCTTCCAGAACGATTTCGAGCGCGGCCCGGGAAGTCAGCCGGTTCTCCGGAGTCGTACCCGCAGCCAGCTGGCCGCCCGTCAGCGTCGCCACTTCCCGGGCGACCCCAACGATTCCCAGGCAATCTCCCCGGTTGGGAGTCAATTCAAGCCGGAACAAGGGGTCCCGCAAATCCAGGTAATCGACGATGGCGGTCCCGAGCGGCGCATCCCCATCGAGCTCCAGTATGCCTTCCGAACGCTCCTCCAGTCCCAGTTCCGCGCTGGAACAAATCATGCCCTCAGACCGCACTTTGTGAACCGTCCGGACCCCGACCTCCCCGGACCGGGGGAGCACGGCGCCGGGCAGTGCGACCGCTGTTTTCAAACCGGTTCGGGTGTTGTTGGCCCCGCAGATGATATGGCGGATGGAAGGAGCCCCGGTGTCCACTTCACATACATGGAGCCGCGAAGCTTCCGGGTGCCGGGTCACGGCCGTGATCTGCCCGACGATGATCCGTTCACTATCCAGGTGGGGGCCGGCCGTGTCCACCGACTCCACTTCCAGACCCGCCAGGGTCAACCGCTCAGACAGTGCCTCGGAACTGACCGGGGTGCAGACCCACTCCCGAAGCCAGGATTCACTTACCAACATGAACAGGTTCCCCGATACTCAGAACTGTCTCAGAAATCTCAACTCGTTGCCAAAAAACAAACGCAAATCGTTGATTCCATATCGTAACATGGTCATTCTTTCTACCCCCATGCCAAACGCATAACCGCTGTACTGCCCGCTGTCAATGCCCCCGTTGCGAAGCACAACCGGATGCACCATTCCGCAACCCAGGACTTCCAGCCAGCCGGTGTGCTTGCAGATTCGACACCCCTGGCCATTGCAAAAGACACACCCCATGTCCACCTCGGCCGACGGTTCGGTAAAGGGAAAGTAGGACGGACGAAACCGGACGGCGAGTTCTTTTTCAAAAAACTCGTGGATAAAGTGTATCAGTATGCCCTTTAAATCGGCAAACGTCACCTCCCGGTCAATGGCCAGGCCCTCGAGCTGGTGAAACATGGGCGTGTGGGTGACATCCGAATCACACCGGTATACCTTTCCGGGCGCAATCACGCGAATGGGCGGCGCATGGTCATCCATGTATCGGATCTGGACCGGCGACGTATGGGTTCGCAGCACGGTATGCCCGTCAATATAAAAGGTATCGTGCATGGCTCTGGCGGGATGATCCGCAGGGATATTCAGTGCTTCGAAATTATGATAGTCATCTTCGATTTCGGGTCCGGATGCGACGTCAAATCCGACCCGGTCGAATATTTCCTCCATGCGTTTGAAGGTCCGGGTCACCGGATGGACAGTGCCCGAAGATGAACGGCGTCCGGGCTGGGTGACATCCAGGCTCTCGGCGGCCATCTTCTGCGAACTCGCCTCGGCCTCCAGGACCGCTCTCTTTTGCTCCAGCCCCTGTACAATCCTTGCCTTGCTCCGGTTGACGCCGCGGCCGAAATCCCGGCGTTCATGGACGGGCAAGCTGCCGACCCGTTTCAACTGTGCGGTAATCAGGCCTTTTTTCCCGAGGTACCGGACCCGAACCCCTTCCAGCGCAGCGACGGAATCGGCGCCCGCAATGTCCTGTTCGGCCTGTGCATCCAGTTGGACGAGTGCTTGGCCCGGGTCCGACACAGCCATAATTGAAAACTAATCTCTGGTTTGATGTACGTGAATTGACAGACGGCAAATTCGCCAGGTCACCCGTCGAACCGCCCCTCATTCATCACTGCCACGGAATCGGCACCAGCCGGCATCCACTGGCGAACCCATTCGGGCGACCGGGCCCTTTGCCCGGGTCCGGTACCGCCCGGACGACCCGGTATTCCGGGACCAAACAACGCAATGGTCATCAAATGGCCCCCTTCATTGGCAATGGCAAGTTGTGAAATACGGAACGAGGCGAAGGCACGGCATCGCCTGGTCCTCCCCGTCCCGGTCAGGCTAATTGGCCAGGGCCTGCTTTGCCTGTTCCGCCAGGCGGCCGAAGGTGGCCTTGTCATTCACCGCAATGTCTGCCAGCACTTTCCGGTCCAGGTCAATGGCCGCTTTTTTCAGGCCAGCGACAAACCGGCTGTAACTCATGTCATGCTCCCTGGCCGCTGCATTGATCCGGACAATCCACAATGCCCGGAATTGACGTTTACGCTGTCTCCGGTCCCGGTAGGCGTATTGGCCCGCTTTATCGACCGCCTGTTTGGCGACCTTGAACAAACGACTGCGTGCGCCCCGATAGCCCTTGGCCTGCTTGAGAACTTTTTTGTGTCGGGCCTTGGCCACAACCCCGCGTTTTACTCTTGGCATGATCGGCTCCCGTTCAACTGTATGGCAGCATCTGCCTGACCGCAGCATGGTCGGCAGCGTCCACCAGGCTGGCATGACGCAGATGACGTTTGCGCTTGGTGGATTTCTTGGTCAGGATATGGTTCAGGTGCGACTGCGATCGCTTGAATTTACCCGTCGATGTCCGCTTGAAACGCTTTGCAGCACCTCTGCAGGTTTTCAGTTTTGGCATGGTTTTCTCCAGTATTTGCAGTGGTCGTGATCCCACTGGTTTCATGTTCAAAGCAATGGTAGTTCTGGATTGGACTACTTCTCGCCTGTTCGGGCCGCCATCCGGCCAAACCGGGTGGCGGTCCACCTTACCTCCTCTTGGGCGCCATCACCATGACCATCTGCCGGCCTTCAAGAGCCGGGGTCTGCTCGATTTCCGCAATGTCGGCCAAGTCGTTCCCCACCCTGTCCAGCATCTCAAGCCCCAGTTCCTTGTGCGCCATCTCCCGGCCCCGGAACCGCATGGTCACCTTTGTCTTGTTGCCAACCTGCAGAAACTCCGTCAGCTTTCTGAGCTTGATCTGGTAATCCCCGACATCGGTGCCCGGTCGAAATTTGATTTCCTTGATGGTGATCTGTTTCTGTTTTTTCTTGGCATCCTGCCGCTTCTTGTTTTCGTTGTAAAGAAACTTTCCATAATCCATTACCTTGCAAACCGGCGGAGCTGCGCTGGGTGAAATTTCAACCAGGTCCAGGTTTTCTTCCGCTGCAACTGCAATGGCATCTTCAAGGGATACAATACCCAACTGGTTCCCGTCGCTTCCGATCACCCGAACCGGGTCGCTCGTAATCTGACCGTTTAAATTTCTCTGTTTTGTTCTGGCTATGTCTGTTTCCTCGTCTGGTTAATCCACCCGTTCAGGGGGCCAGGATTCTCCGGCCTGCGACGGCACGGTTTCCCGGGACACCCGGCCGCATACTTTTCCCTTCCGGTTGCTGAACCCCTGCAACCGGAACGCCCTGCAATCTGCGGCTCTTGCTAGGAACCTCAATCCTGCCCAATCCCCCGTTGCACCACGCGGGTGCCGGCCGGTATTGCACAGCCGCCCCACCCCCGCCAACAAGCCGATTCCCGCATTATCTCAGCAATTGTCCTGACAGTCTACTGCTACCCTACTTGCGGCCTGCGGGTCACCGGCCGGTCAGGCACACCCTGACAAATTCCTCGACGGGCATGGTGCCGAGGTCGTCACCGCCCTGCGCTCGAATGGCAATGGTCCGGGTTTCAACTTCCCGGTCACCAACGATGAGCAAATAGGGGATGCGCTGTAATGTGTGCGCGCGGATTTTAAAGCCGATCTTCTCGTTTCTCAAGTCACATTCCACCCGGTATCCCTGTTTTTTCAACGTTTTTTCGACCCCGCGGGCATATTCTTGCTGCTTGTCCGTAATATTCATGATCACGGCCTGGACGGGCGACAGCCATACCGGAAATTTTCCTTCCCAGTTTTCGATCAGTATGCCGATAAAACGCTCCATGGAACCGAGCAGGGCGCGATGCAGCATGACCGGGGTTTGCCGCGAACCGTCCTTCGCAACATAGGAGGCATCCAGTCTTCCCGGCATGGAAAAATCCACCTGCATGGTGCCGCACTGCCAGATGCGCCCGAGGTCGTCTTTCAGGGAAAATTCGATTTTGGGTCCGTAGAAAGCCCCCTCTCCCGGCAATTCCTCCCAGGACAACCCCTTGTGGTCCAGTGCCCGGGCCAAGGCCGCTTCCGATTTCTCCCAGCTTTCATCGGTGCCCACCCGGTTCTCCGGGCGTGTGGCAAGACGATACAGGATATCCGTAAACCCCAGCCTGGAATAGACATGATGGAGAAAATCGATAAAGTCCGACACTTCATCCTGGATCTGGTCTTCGGTGCAGAATATGTGTCCGTCGTCCTGCACAAAACCACGGACCCGCATCAGTCCATGCAGCGCACCGGAGAGCTCATTTCGATGGCAGGACCCGAATTCCGAATACCGCAGAGGCAGGTCCCGGTAGCTTTTCAAACCCTGGTTAAATACCTGGACATGACACGGGCAATTCATGGGTTTGAGAGCAAAGTCGCGTCCTTCTGACTGCACTGAAAACATATCCTCTCCAAATTTGTCGGCGTGCCCGGATTTTTTCCACAAGGTGAAATCCACCACTTCCGGCGTATTGATTTCCTGGTATCCCCTTTTTTGCTGTTCAGTGCGCATGTACTGCTGCAGGATCTGGTACAGTGTCCATCCCCTGGGATGCCAGAAGACCATTCCCGGGGCTTCCTCCTGCATATGGAACAGGTCCAGCTGCCGGCCGAGTTTTCGATGGTCCCGCTTTTCTGCCTCTTCCAGTTGCCGGAGATAGGCCTTCAACTGCCTGGCATCCGCCCAGGCGGTGCCATAAATCCTTTGCAGCATCTCATTGCGGGAATCCCCCCGCCAATACGCACCAGCCACCTTCATCAACTTGAACGCCCTGAGATGGCCGGTGCTAGGGACATGCGGCCCCCGGCACAGGTCAACAAAGTCATCCTGGCCATACAGGGAGATTGGCTCACCACCGGGGATGCTGCGGATGATTTCCGCCTTGTACAGTTCCCCCTCCCTGCGGAAATGGTCCACCGCTTCGTCGCGGCCCATAACCGACCGCACTACCGCATGGTCCGCCCGGGCCAGCGCCGACATGCGTTCTTCAATCTTTTCCAGATCAGTTTCGGAAAAACCGGCCGGATAGGAGAAATCGTAGTAAAAACCGTTTTCAATCACCGGCCCGATCGTGACCTGGGCATCCGGGAAAAGCTGCTTGACCGCCTGGGCCAGCAGGTGTGCCGTGGAGTGCCGGATAATCTCCAGTCCCTCGTCGCTTCGGGCAGTCACAATCTCCAGCGCACAGTCATCCGATAATCGGGTACTGGTATCCACCACCTGGCCATCGACTTTTCCGGCGATGGCCGCTTTGGCGAGACCCGGACCAATGTCACTGGCGACATTCGCGACGGTAACCGGATGATCATAAGCACGGACTGAACCGTCCGGAAGGGCAATCTGCAGCATTGGCAATCGGCTATTTGGCCGTTTCAGTGGCGCTCCCCACTGCAGAGCGCGCGGTTTCTGGAATCAAACGACAACCCTCTGAATCTTTCGTTCAGAATGTCCGCGACCAGGCTGCCTGGTCATTTCATGGTTTCTGGTAGGCGCGATTGGATTCGAACCAACGACCCCCACCATGTCAAGGTGGTGCTCTAGCCAACTGAGCTACGCGCCTGTTGAGGCGCGGGAGTTTACACACTGTCCGCCCCGAACACAACAAGTGGCTCCGGCATGTTCGAAGCAAATGGAATTGTCCGGTTCTGTCGCACATTGGATTGTCTTGTATTCCTCCTGCAGGCTTGTTATAGTCACTTGGTCGACCGGGATGCTCTTTGGGTGCTGAGCCGGCCACTGTGGACAGTGACCAGGACCGGCAGCCGGGTTTTCCGTGGGAATGCGGCCTTGTGCCGCATATTCTGCAATCGGGGATATGATCCCTGCGACTAAATGAACAGTTTGACTGGTGGCCGCAAAGGGTGGCCACATTTCGGGTGGAAACGCCCATACGGGGCCTGTAAACGGGGCCTGCAAAATGGTCAAAGGTCATGGCACACCGGAACCGGAAGGTACTGGACAGGTTTGCAACCTGCAGCCCGGTTCACCTGGAAGTGGCCATGAAACGATAGAAGACAACCGCTGTCGGCCGGTTTCTCCCAATCATCGGGAAACCGGGTGGCCGGCAGGTTGAGTCCGATGCCAGCAAATCATCCTGCCGGGTTGCCTTGGCCAGGTGGCATTGGATACGAAGCAAGAATTGGAGAGCGGAACCGAATCATGGATACATCTGGCTATACGAATGCGGACAAAACGCAGGGTATGCATGCCGATGAGGCCAGCCCGGTCCCCTTGGAATTTCAGCATTCCATGTACCGCTGACAGATGGAATCATGTTCAGTTTATTCCTTCACAATCCGGTGTAACGGGCTGATCATGCAATGGTATCGTATGCAATGAAGGTCCTTTCTCCGCCTTTCCCACTCTTCTTTCCCTGTTGATCCACCGTTAAGCGTTCCACGGTTTTTAGCATTTATCCCCAACCGGGATAAATACGAATACGGCCTGATGGGCGGGGACCGAGTCCCCGGATCAGGTTGAGGAAGGTAATAATGAAAAGAATGTTGTTTAACGCAACGCATGCGGAAGAGTTGCGGGTTGCCCTGGTAGACGGGCAACAATTGGTTGACCTGGATATTGAATCCGCAGTCCGGTCCGAGAAAAAAGGGAATATCTACAAGGGCAAGGTCACCAAGGTGGAACCCAGCCTGGAAGCGTGTTTCGTCGATTACGGCACCAAGAAACAGGGCTTTCTTCCCTTCAAGGAAATCTATCGGGATTATTTCCAAAACTATGACTCCAAGACCTCCATCGCCAATGTAAAAATCAATTCGGTGATCAAGGAGGGTCAGGAGATGGTCGTCCAGGTCGACAAGGACGAACGCGGTACCAAAGGTGCGGCACTGACCACATTCATCAGTCTCGCAGGCCGATTCCTGGTCTTTATGCCAAACAATCCCAAGGGGGGCGGCATATCCCGGCGCATCGCCGGAGAAGACCGTGCGGAATTGCGCCAGTTGCTGGCGAATCTGGATGTGGATTCGCGGCATTCACTGATTGCGCGAACCGAAGGAATCGGCCGCACCCAGGATGAACTCCAGTGGGACCTGAACTTTCTCATGAAGACCTGGGAGGTTATCGAGCAGGAATCCGCAAAACTCAAGGCTCCTTTCCTGATTTACCAGGAAAGCAACTTGATTGTCCGCGCCATACGCGACCATCTTTCCGCGGATGTCTCGGAAATTATCGTGGATGACCCCGAAGTCCATGAGCGCGCCCACCGTTTCATCCTCCAGGTCATGCCGCACAATGCCAAGAAACTGAAATTGTACCAGGACGGCATTCCTCTGTTCTCGCGTTACCAGATCGAAAGCCAGATCAGTTCTGCGTTCTTGCGGGAAGTGGGGCTGCGGTCCGGAGGATCCATCACCATCGACCACACCGAAGCCCTGATTTCCATCGACGTGAATTCAGGCCGGGCAACCAAGGGTGCGGATATCGAGGAAACCGCCCTGCACACCAACCTGGAAGCCGTCGAGGAGGTCGCCAGGCAATTGAGAATCCGGGACCTGGGAGGCCTGATCGTGATTGACCTGATTGACATGTCGGTTCACAAGAACCAGCAGGCGGTTCAATCCAGGTTCAAAGGGGCACTGCGTGCAGACCGGGCACGTGTCCAGACCGGCCCGATTTCCCGTTTTGGACTGCTCGAGATGTCCCGGCAACGCTTGAGGGCTTCCATCAGTGAAGCCAATTACCGGCAATGCCCGCGATGCGAAGGAACGGGCACCATCCGCAGCGTAGTGTCCTCGTCGCTGAATTTGTTGCGGTTGATCGAAGAGGAGGCCCTGAAAGAAAACACCGAGGCGGTCCAGGTCACGTTGCCGCTGGACATGGCCACCTACCTGTTGAATGAAAAGCGCTACGAACTCAGCCAGCTGGAAACCCGCCTGGCATCCAGGATTATCATTATTCCCAGCGATGAACTCGACAGCCCGCATTACCAGGTCAAACGGCTGTCCAGCAATGAACTCGATGAACTCACCGGCGTTTCCAGTTTCGAACAAAAAGTGGACATTGAAAATACCCGGTCCAACGTGACCGCAAGCCTGAAGATGAACCGGCCGGAAAAGGCCAGCATTGAACTCGACCAGATCGGTCACGAGGCGCCTCCCGCCAGTTTGCGGTCCAAGGCCTCTGCAGAGCCTGCGGAATCCCCGGGGTTGATCAAGCGACTGACCACCGTGCTGTTTGGTAGCCCGTCCAACACCGACCCTGCCGCCGGGAGCGTCGAACCCGCCCCCGCCGCCAGGTCCAAAAGAAAACCACCGCAAAAGGGCACGGACCGACCGGACCGTCAGCCAAGCCGTCACCGGACAAAGAAAGCCACGGCGAAAAAGCGAGGAACCGGAAAGGGAGGGACTCAGGGAGCCCCGAAGAAACAGTCCCCGAGGCCCCGGCCCGATGGTCGCACACCCAGACAGGGAAAAAGCCAGCCGGGCAATCCCAAGCACCAGCGAAAAAAAGCCACGACACGAAAACCGGGCACCAGCCGGAACACGGCGGGGGTCAAGCCGGCAAAATCACCTGGAAAGACGGCCGCCCACGGCAAGGGGCGGCATCTCGGCCCCACGGAAACCAATGATTTGATTCACCAGCGGCAAGGCAACCGGTCCGCGAAGCCCAAGTCTCCGAAAAGCGGGGGCAAGAGCCAGAAAGGGTTCGGGTCATCGGTCAACTCGATGGGAGGAGTGACCGCGATGCCGGAAATCCCCAAGGACTTGCCGGACGACATCGGCAACCGGAAAAACTAGGCGCCCTTCCCGCCCCCGGAAGATTCGGGAATCCCGGATTTCCCGGGCTCCAGGCGGTCATCCCCGGCGAAACACGGCCATGGACTCGATATGTGCGGTGTGGGGAAACATGTCAATGGTCCCGACATGGGAAAACCGGTATCCGCCTGCATGGACCAGCTGGTCCGCATCCCGTGCCAGCGTTGCGGGATTGCACGAAACATACACAATGATTTCCGGTCTGAGCTCCGGGACCAGCCGGGTGACCACGTGAAACGCCCCCGACCGGGGCGGGTCCAGCAACAGCTTGTTGAACGGCCTGCCCTCCCACAGCGGTTTCAGGTCATCGCAGAACAAGTCCAGTTGCTGGAATTGTACATTTTCCAGTTGGTTCAAGCGGGCATTGGACTTTCCCCGGGATACCAGGGCCCCATCGCCTTCCACCCCCAGCACCCGGGACCCGGAACGTGCGATGGCAAGCGTGAAATTCCCAAGGCCGCAGAACAGGTCCAGCACGGCATCCGAGGCCACAGGATCCAAAAACCCAATCACCCGTTCCACCATCCGCTGGTTGGCCTCATCGTTGACCTGGATGAAATCCGTCGCCTCAAACTCCAGCACCAGGTCATAGCGGTCGATCCGGTAATGGGGGGTCGGAGGGGAGGCCGGCCACAAGCGGGAAATGCTGTCCGGGCCGGCGGACTGCAGGAACAGGTTCACCTGAGACTCCCTCGCAAAGCGTTCCAGAGCGTCCCGGTCACCGGCCGTCAACGGTTCAAGATGTCTCAGCACCAGGTCCACCGTACGGCTGCCTGCGGACACCTCGATCTGGGGAATCCGGTGGTTACCGGACAGGTTCGAAACCAGCGTGTGCAGTCCCGGCAGCAAACCGGATATCCGGGAGTCCAGGGTCCTGCAATGGGACAGTGAAGTGATAAAGTGGCGGTTTCTTTCCCTGAATCCCACCAGGGTCCCTCCTTTCTTCGGGACATTGCGGATGCCAAGTCTGGCCTTGCGCCGATATTGCCAGTCGGCCCCCTGAACGGGAGGCAGCACCTCGTCAGCCCGTACACGGCCGATTCGCAGCAGGTTGTCCAGCAGCACCCGCTCCTTGAACCGGCGCTGGGCCCCGGCACCTGCATGCTGCAGCACGCAACCGCCACAGCGGCCGAAATATTCACACGGAGGCTCCACCCGGTCCGGGGAGGGTTCTACAATGGATTCAAGCTGCCCGGACCATCTCCGTCTTCTTCTCTTTCCGGGCAAAAACCGGATCCGCTCTCCCGGCAATGCACCGGGGATGAAGTAGGCCCTGCCCCGGCTTCTGACGACGCCACAGCCGTCATGGGACAGGTCCTCCACCCGCGCTTCAACCGCTTCCATGGCGGGTGCTGTCCTGCCGGTTCAACGATTCCATGCCTGCAGGAATTCCAGGAAGTGCGGGAGACCGGAGTTTTCCAGGAATGCCCGTGTCCGATCCATTGCACCGTCGTACCCGGGCTCGGACAGGTTTCCGCGGACCAGTTCCCACCGCAAATACACCAGAAAGGTCTTCAATGCGGCCGTCTCGCTGTCATTTCGTATCACCGGGAGCCCGCCTTTGCGGTAGGCCTCCCAGACCGTGGTCCCGCTCCTCCCCGGCTTTCCGGGGAATCCCAGCAACCCGGCGATTTCATCCAGCGGGACCGCCGCGCTTGCATTCAATCCGGACAGGGCATCCATCAGGTCAATCCGCCGCCCGCCGCAACGGCTGGAACCGGGACCACGCTTCATTTCCCCGCCCTCTTCACCGATGTTCCAATATCGGTGGGCATGGACCCGGTGCAGCAGTGACCGGTAGTGCAGCACCGGCAGATCAAACTCCCCGCCATTCCAGCTGACCAGTGTCGGCGAGTGTTCGTCCAGAACCTGGCAGAACCGGGTGATCAGTTCCTTTTCCTTCGCATTCTGGTCCCCCATCGACCATACCTTGAGCTCATCTCCGGTGCACAGCACCCCTGAAATGGCAACCACCTTGTGGAGATGCGGCGGCAGGAAATCGGACCCTCCTGTTTTGCGGACATGTTTGGCAAACAGAACCTTGGCCACTTCCCCATCGCTGAGCCCGCCCAGACCATGCAACCGCCTTCCCGCAAGACTGTCCGGGATGGTTGCCAGGTCAAAGGCCAGCACATTCATGTTTTACCACCCTGTCGGTTTCGCCACATTGCAATGAATCCAAAGCCGAAGACTAACACAAACAACCATTGCTTAAATGCGTCAGGCTGGGCGTATAATGCCTACCCCGGCATTTTTATTTTGAAACAGGGTGGACAATGAAAAATATCGTAACCGAATCCCTTATTTCTTCGCTTGAGAAGGCCTTGAGCCCGCGCCAATCCGAATCTGAAATCGAGTTCCTGCGCGCCTACTACCACCGGCTTTCCAGGCAGGATTATGCCGCCCACCGTGCCCTCGAATTCAGGGACCTGGCCCTGCAACACCGGCAACTGGGGACCACGAGACAGCCCGGCGAAACCATCATTGAAATTGAAAACCAGTCCTCCACCGGAAAATCAGACCTGGAGCCCTATGAATCCACGATCATCAACATCATCTCCGAAGACCGGCCGTTCCTCATTCAATCCCTGCAGATTGCATTGAACGAACTCCGCAAGACTCCGTTCAGGTCCATCTTTCCGCTGTTCGTCGTCACCCGGGACCGAAACCATGCCGCCACCGCGTATGAACGCTTCACCTCCCCCGAACAAACCGTACCCGACCAGTGTTTCGCTGAACTGTATATCCAGTTCGAAGTCGACTTTACGCCCGTTGACGAGCACGACGCCCTCCTCGGCGCACTTCGGGCCGTCAACCTGACCATCAATGATGTGGTCGGGGACTGGGGGGCCATGCGAAGCCGCATGACGGAATGCGCAACCACGGTCGAATCCATGAAAAAGGGCCCGGTTTTTGAGGAATACGGGGCCCTGCTGAACTGGTTGACTGACGATCATTTTGCCTTTCTCGGTTACTGCGAACTCGAAGTATCCTCCACCACGGACAAGACATTGCCAAGGGTGATCGAATCGACGGCCCTGGGGTTACTGCGGACCGTCGACACCCAGGCGGATCAACCGGTTCTTGGAATTCTGCCCCCCATTGTCGTGACGGCGGATGACCCGATTATCCTCACCATCTCCAGAAAACGGGCCACCATCCATCGGCCGCACTACATGGATTGCATTTTGTTCAATCACGGTTGCGACACCACGGGGAAACATTCCCGGGTCAGTTGTTTCCTGGGATTTTATGCCGGTTCCACGGCCGCGCTGCCTACGTCGGATATCCCCCATTTGCGCAAAAAAACGGCGTATATTCTCGAAACCAGCAAGCTGCGCAGGGGCGGGTATGCCTACAAGGAATTGAAGACGATTCTCGAAACCCTGCCGCGGGAAAAGCTGTTTCAGATGGAAAGCAGCAGTCTGTACACGCTTTCCATGACGCTGTTGAACCAGGAAAGACGCAAAACCCGGGTCCATCTGCATAAAAACCTGTGCGGACACTACTACTCCTGCCTGGTATACGTTCCCAAGGACCTGTTCAACAGCCAGTTGCGCCAGAAAATCCAGCAATGCCTCAGTGACCGGCTGCAGGCCGTTGATGTGGGATTTGACGTCTATTTTTCGGCCTCCATCCTGACCCGGATCCACTATACCATCCAGGCCAACCCCGACCTGGTCATCGCGGTGGACCCCGATGAACTCGAAAGAACCATCCAGGACATTGCCAGGGACTGGTATGACCAGCTGTTCGAGATCATAAAACGCCAGTCCGGCCGGGACCGGGCGACCACGGTGCTCGAGCAATTTCGCGACGGCTTTTCGAAGACCTACGAGCAGACCTACGAGGTGGAGAATGCGGCAGCGGATATCGATATATTTCTCTCCCTGCAACCCCACGACATCCATGCCGTGCTCAGCCCGTCCACACGGCCGGATTCAGACCGCGCAAGCTTCAAGATTTATGGCCGTGAAAGCGCAATCCCCCTGTCCGACATGCTGCCGGTCCTTGAAAACATGGGGGTCCGGATCATGAGGGGGCGCCCGCAAAAAATCCAGACGACGCAGGGGGATGTCTATCGAATACTGGAATTTGAAATCAAGCGGGTGGACGGCCTTCCATTCGACTATCACCAGCCTGGCAGGGAATTTGAAACAACCTTTATTCGCTGCTGGCATGGCGATGTCGAAAACGACGGGTTCAACCAGCTGACCCTGTTCGCGGGCCTGGACTGGCATCGCGTCAGCCTGTTCCGGGCGTATTTCAAGTATCTCAAGCAAATCAGGTTGCGGTACAGCAAAACCTATATCATCGATGCACTGATCAGCAACCCGGCACTGGTGGCGGTCATCTCCGACCTGTTCACGGCACGGTTCGACCCCGAAGAAACCCACCAGGGCGTGGAAAAAATCCATGAGGACGTGAGAAACCGGCTGGATGAGGTCGGCACACTGGATGAAGAACGGATTCTTCGTGCACTCCTCGACGTCATGGATGCAACCTTGCGCACCAACTATTTTCAACCCGGCGAAGATCAGGCGCAGAAGCCCTATATTTCCCTGAAGCTGAAATCAACGGCCATACCGCGTATTCCCCAACCGGCTCCGGAATTCGAAATATTTGTCTGCTCGCCACGGGTGGAAGGCGTACACCTTCGGGGCGGACCCATTGCACGGGGCGGTTTGCGCTGGTCCGAAAGACCGGAGGATTTCCGCACCGAGGTCCTCGGCCTGGTCAAGGCACAGCGGGTCAAAAATGCCGTGATCGTTCCCGTCGGCTCAAAAGGCGGGTTCGTTGCCAAGCAACTGCCGGACCACGGTCGTGAAGAAATCCAGCAGGAAGTAATTGCCTGCTACCGGATTTTTATCAGCGGCCTGCTCGATGTCACGGACAACCTTTCCGGCAACAGGATCCTCCCCCCCGACCGGGTGGTCAGGCTGGATGGGGATGACCCCTACCTGGTGGTGGCCGCGGACAAGGGGACGGCCACATTTTCCGATATCGCGAATGCCATTTCCGAACAGCGGGGTTTCTGGCTGGGAGATGCCTTTGCATCGGGCGGCTCTGCCGGCTACGACCATAAAAAGATGGGCATTACCGCAAGGGGCGCCTGGGAATCCGTCAAGCGCCATTTCCGGGAAAGGGGAAAGGATATCCAGTCAGAACCGTTCACGGTCGTTGGAATCGGCGATATGGGCGGTGATGTTTTCGGAAACGGCATGCTGCTTTCGAAACAGATCAGGCTGGTCGCCGCCTTCAACCATCTGCACGTCTTCATTGACCCGGACCCGGACCCCGCCGAGAGTCATGCGGAGAGACAGCGTCTTTTTGACCTTCCCCGATCTTCCTGGACGGATTACGACCCGGAACGGATTTCTCCCGGCGGCGGGATCTTTTCGCGGGATGCCAAGTCCATTGCCCTTTCTCCCCAGGCGAAAAAAGCACTGGGGGCAAAAAAGGATGCGTATGCTCCCGATGACCTGATCCACGTCATTTTGAAATCTGAAGTTGAACTGCTGTGGAATGGCGGTATTGGAACCTATGTCAAGGCCTCTTCGGAATCGCATGTGGATGCCCAGGACCGAAACAACGACAGCTTGCGCGTGAACGGCAATGAACTTCGCTGCAAAGTCATCGGCGAAGGCGGGAACCTGGGCATGACGCAACTGGGCCGCATCGAGTTTTCCCAGCACGGAGGATTGTGCTATACCGATGCGATCGACAATTCAGCCGGCGTGGACACTTCAGACCACGAAGTCAACATCAAAATCCTGCTCAATGCTGAAATGCAGGGGGGGCGGCTTTCCCTGGAGAACCGCAACGACATCCTCGCGGAAATGGAAGATGACATCGCCAGGCTGGTACTCCGGAACAACTACCTGCAGACCCAGGTGCTGAGCATGGATACCGAAAACAGCAGCCATGTCATGCCCCAGCAATCACGTGCCATCCGCATTCTTGAGAAAAAGGGATCGCTGAACCGGAAACTTGAGTTTCTGCCGGATGGTTTCACGCTCAAGGAACGTTTTGATGAAGGGATGTATTTGACCCGCCCTGAACTGGCCGTCCTGTTGTCGTACAGCAAGATGGACCTGTATGAAAACCTGCTGGACTCGGATTTGCCGGACGACCCTTACCTGAAATCAGAACTGGAACACTATTTTCCGGACCTGATCCGGTCCACCTACCTGGACCAGGTCCATGCCCACCGGCTGGGGAGGGAGATTGTGTCCACCCAGGTCACCAACAACCTGGTCGGCACCATGGGTTCAATTTTTCATCTTCGGATCGGGGAACTGGCCGGCAGTTCAGCCGAAGACATTACCGGGGCCTATATCGCCGCGAGGGACATCCTGGGCAGTGATTCCCTGATGAGCCGAATCCAGGCGCTGGACAACAAAATTGATTCCGCAGTGCAAATGCAGTGCCTGCTGCAATTGTCCAGCTGCCTGGAGTCCTCCATCCTGTGGCTGTTGCGAAACCTGCGGCAGCCCTTGGCCATCCAACCGGCGATCGAGCGATTTTCCAGCGGTTATGACCGACTGGTGAACGGTGTCATTGAAAAGCGGTTTCATCTGCCCGGCAGCGCACAGTTTGAACGGGACCATGCCGAATTGACCCGAAAAGGCCTGCCGGAACCCCTGTCCAAGTCCCTGGCAGCCGGCTTCGTACTGGTCCATGCCCTCGATATCCTCGAGATTGCAGGAGACCGGCAGGATCCCGAACAGGTGGCTGAAGTCTACTTCGGTATTGAAAAGATTCTGGGTCTCGACTGGCTGCAGAACCAGATTTCGGCCCTCCGCGTCAAGAACGACTGGCATGAACGATCAAAATTCAGCCTTGCCAGCGACCTGCGGGGTCACCAGAACGATATTGCACTGAAAATTGTTTCCACCCGACCGGAACAGACCAGCCGGCAGCGCCTGGACCGATGGGCGGAGGACAACCAGCAGGCGATCCGGAAATATTCGTCGATGATCGACCGCTTGAGAGAGGAACCCCATGCCGATTTTGTCATGCTGTCCGTTTCCGTGAGCGAGTTGAATCGCTTCAAGTGACCCGGCGCATCCGTTGAGGCCCGTACCATGCGGCCAACTGGCCAACCGGAACCCCCGGCCCGCGTGCATCCCGGGCCTGACCAGAAGCTCGGCGATCCTGCCGGTTCCCCGGGCGCGGGCCGGCTGCCCGCCGCTTGGGGGCCCACCTCCGCCTCCTCCTGTCGGAACTGAAATCACCGGTGGACAGGACTGAGTTCTCCGCAATCCGGAATGAAGCCAGGCAGGTCCTGTCGGCTCAACGGGCCCTGAACCTGGCCACCGTGGATGCCCGGGGAATGCCCCGGTCGAGTTATGCCCCCTATTACCGCCCTGAAACCGGGGATTTCTATATCCTTGTCAGCACCCTCACCCCGCACACCATGAACCTTGAAAGAGGGGATGCGGGCATCCTGATTATCGAAGATGAACAGGCGTGTTCACAGATCTATGCACGGGTCCGGTTGCAGTTCCAGTGCAGCAGTCATGAAATTGCGGGGGAAACCGGGGAATTCCGGCGCTCGGTCAACGGGCTTCGCGGGCGGCACGGAGCGATCATTGACACCCTCCTTGATCTCAGTGACTTCAGGATGTTCCGGCTCACGCCATACAGCGGACGCTTTGTAAAAGGGTTCGGACAGGCCTACCGGCTGAACAAGCTGTTGACCGAAATCCAGCCGGTCACCGGACCGGGTGACCTGGATTGATGGGCCGCTCACCGGTTTGGTCGCCCGCGGATTCACCCGGTGCGCCTCGAACCCCGCAGGAGGACAGCCATTCGGCCATCGCCTGCAGAACGGTCGTGCACGCCCCGAAATGCCGCATCGGCTGCTCGAATCGCGAGGCGTCCACCGAAACGTAATGCCTGCGCTTGCCTGCGTCGACCCCCGTACAATCCGGGTGTACGACTTCCCACCGCTTCGTTTTCTGGCTGCCCATTCCAAAATCCTCCAATATGGTCTGACGGTCGCACCAGGCAGACTGCGGTGGAACCCTCACCCTTGCTATACGGGACCGCGACCCAAGGCCGCGCCGCCAGTGCTAAAACGTCGATCACGGTCCGGGCCAAACCGGCAGGGAACCAACCATGGCACCGGGTTTTCAGAGGAAGGTTTCCCGGTTTCATGCGGCATACGGGAACCGGGCAATCCCTTCCCGGGCCCCCTGCGCATCCGCGCAGCGGGCACCGCGGCGAGAACTCCCGGGCATCCAGGACGAAGACACCGGGGAGGGATGTGCCAACAGTGGAAAACGCCAATGTTGCGTCTGGCAGCTTGTGCAAAGATAGCGGAAAATACCGCACTCGGAATGATGAACAAAGAACATTGCATGAGAAGGACAGCACCCCCAAAGGGCAAGAGGTGGGATGCCGGCAAAACCGGTCGTATCCCGTTCCGGCGAGAACGGCTGGGATACGTCCGGTTTCTTTCCAGCTGTCATTGCGGTTTGACCCGGCATGAATGGCCCGGACTCCATCAGTGACATGACCCATGGCCATCCGGCACCCGTCCTGCCTGTTGCGGAATCCGGCTTCTGGGTATTCGCATACGGCTCATTGATGTGGGATCCCGGATTCCCGTTTGCGGAGTCCCGGACCGGCAGGCTTTACGGGTACCACCGGGCCCTTTGCATCTGGTCTGTCCTGTATCGGGGTACCGAGGAAAAACCGGGACTGGTACTGGGCCTGGCGCCGGGCGGTTCCTGCCGCGGAATCGTCTATCGTGTGCGTGACGGAAAAACCGAGCCTACCCTGGACTACCTGTATCAAAGGGAAATGGTCACCCGTGCGTACCAGCCGCGAACAGTCCCGGTTCATCTGGAGGATGGCCGCCGGGTAAAAGCCCTGACTTTTGTTTCCGACAAAAATCATCCACAATATGCCTGCGGCCTGAGCCGCCAGGAAATTACAAGAATCGTTCGCCAGGCAACCGGGGGGACAGGCTCAAATACGGATTACATCCTGAACACCGTCGAATCTCTCGGCCGGATTGGACTCCGCGATACTCCCTTGCAGAAAGTGGCCGCGCAACTCGAAACCGAACCTATTCAACCAACCGACAAATTGTGACCATGACAGAAACACTGTTTACAAAAATCGTTAACAGGGAAATACCGGCCGATATCCTGTTCCAGGATGACCGGGCGACGGCATTCCGGGATATTCATCCCCAGGCTCCCAGCCATATCCTGATCATCCCCAACAAGCCGATCCCATCGGTCAATGACGTGTCCGCAGAAGATGAAGCCCTGCTGGGGTACCTGTTTACCGTCGCAAGGCAATTGGCCCGGCAGGAAGGCATTGCCGACAACGGTTACCGGTTGCTGATCAACTGCGGACCGCACGGGGGGCAGGAAGTGTACCACCTGCATATGCATCTGCTGGGAGGCCGGCCACTGGGTCGAATGATTTCCAGGGGATGAAGGGGAAACCAATGCCCGAACTGCCGTGAAAGGCGCGGTTCGGCCCGGTCTTGCGATTTTCCGACGAACCATTCCTGCATCAACCGCATCGCGGCCCGCTGACAGCCCGACACGATGGGCGGCTATCCGGAGGAGGAGATTTCCTCCACCAGTACAACCGACTGGGCAGCGATGCCCTCTCCACGGCCGGCAAAGCCCAGGTGTTCGGTGGTGGTGGCCTTGACACTGACACAATCGACGGAAAGTTTCAGGTCGGCGGCAATGTTTTCCCTCATCCGGGGAATGTACGGAGCCATTTTCGGCTGTTCCGCAATGATGGTCGAATCCAGGTTCACCACTGCCCAGCCTGCGGACTCCAGCATAAGAACCACCTCTCTCAGCAAGACCCGGCTGTCCATGCCCTGGAATCTTGACTCGTCCGCAGGAAAGTGAAGCCCGAGATCCCCCAGTGCAGCGGCCCCCAGGCACGCATCACAAATCGAATGGAGCAGCACATCGGCATCCGAGTGTCCTGCCAGGCCGAAATGCCATTCAATGGAGACTCCGCCAATCACCAGGCGCCTGCCGGCTACCAGGGCATGCACATCATATCCATTGCCGATTCTCACGGCCGGGACCCCCGCAAAAACAATTCCAGGGCCGGCAAATCACCCGGGACGGTCAGTTTGACATTGCCTGGATGGCCTTCAATGATTTCCGGAAAGACGCCGAAATGCTCCATCGCCATGGATTCGTCCGTGATGGAATGGCCCGACCCCAGTGCCAGTTCAATTCCCTTGAACAGTTCACCCAGACGAAATACCTGCGGAGTCTGTGCGTGCCACAGGCCGGTCCGGTCGATGGTCCGCTTGACCCGGTTGCGGGGACCCGCCAATTTCAGGGTATCCACCAGCGGCGTACCGAGTACCGCCCCCACCCGGTTGGTTTTGACGCGCTCGATCAGCGCCAGGAGGTCGCCCTGCCGCAGGCAGGGCCGAACTGCATCGTGTACCAGTGCCCAATCGGAATTCCTGGCATCAAACTGCTCCCGCAAACAGTTCAAGCCATTGAAAACGGTATGGACCCGCTGGGCCCCGGCCTCGAACGTGCCCAGGAATCTGTCATGGCTGAACGGGCTTTCCCGCCACCAGGGGTCCTCTTTGCGGATGCCGGCCACCACCCCGTCCACCCGGTCGCATCCGCATATCCGGTTCAGCGTGTGGTACAGTACAGGCTGGCCTTCGATCCGGATGTACTGCTTGGGGATCTCCGAGCACATCCTGGCCCCGATCCCTCCCGCCGGAATCACCGCCCAGACTTTATCCTGACCCTCTTTTTTCATTGTTCACTCTATGCTCGACCGCGACAACGAAGGTAAAATCCGCAACCCAGAATCCAGTCCGTTCTCCCAGCATTGCCCGAGTTGAAACCGCTGCTCAATCCCCATCTCCCCCAGGAGGGAAACCAGGTTTCCTGGTCAGGATTGCATGGCGCGGCCATGGGGCTTGCCATCGCTGAAGCTGCCCGGGCCTCCAACCGGCCATTGCTGGTTGTACTCGAAGACCCGCATCAGCTTGAGATACTCGAAACCGAGATTCGCTATTTCCTCGGACCCTCGGATTGCGGCATGGTACACCACTTCCCGGGCTGGGAGTGCCTCCCCTACGATAATTTTTCTCCCTATCAGGATATCATATCGGAACGGCTTCGTTTGCTCAGCCGGCTGCCGGAGATGCAATCCGGCATTGTACTCATCCACTGCGCGGACCTGATGCAGCGGCTCCCGCCCACCGATTACACGCTCAGTCATACCTTTTCACTGCACCGAAACCAGGAGGTCGACCTGCAAGGGCTCAAATCACGCCTGGTCCAGTCCAACTATGTTTCCGTCAGCCAGGTCATGTCTCCCGGTGAATTCGCGGTACGCGGAGGGCTCATGGATATCTTTCCCATGGGTTCGGATACCCCGTTCAGGCTGGACCTGTTTGACCGGGAGATTGAATCCATCCGGCTGTTTGACCCGGAAACCCAGCGTTCCCGTGAAAAAATGAACTCCATCGAACTGTTGCCCGCCCGGGAATTCCCGGTTACGGAAGAAGGAATCCGGCAATTCCGGTCATCTTTTCGCAGAAGGTTTGAAGGCGACCCCAGCCAGCAGCGGATCTACCGGGAAATCTCCATGGGTATCACCCCGCCGGGTTCGGAGTTCTTTTTTCCCCTGTTTTTTGATTCCATCTCCACGATTTTCGACTATCTTCATGAAAAAACGGTTTTCATCCGGACCACGGACCAGACCGATTTCCAGTTCACCCATTGGGCGGAAATCAAGGACCGGCACACGACCGCCAGTGCTGACGTGACCCGAAAAGTCCTGGACCCCGAAGAACTGTATTTGCACCCGGAGGAAGTGCAGAAAGCCATCCGGCAATATTCCCGGATCCTGGTGCAGGGCGGCCGCCCTGCCGGAGCCGCCTGGCAAGCCGCCGTGGAACCCGGCCTGTCCTATCCGGTCAATCCCAGAAAGGAAGCCCCTTACCAGGCTCTCGTCAGCCATCTGAAAGAATCCGGAAACCGGACCCTGATGGTCGCCGGAACCCCGGGGAGACGGGAAGCACTGGATGGGGTCCTGATGCAAAACGGGCTGCGGAGTTCTCCGGTCCCGGATTTTCAGGAATTCCGGGATTCCGGCCTCTCCTTGGGGTTGACCGTTGCGCCGCTGGAACGCGGCCTGGTATTGCCGGATGCGGGCCTGGAAATGATCTGTGAATCCCAGTTGTACGGAGACCGGGTGTATCAGAAAAGGCAGCGGAGTCCACAGTCAAGAAACCCGGATGCCATTATCCGGTCCCTGGCCGAACTGAATGTCGGCGACCCGGTCGTCCACATCGAACACGGTATCGGGAGGTTTCTCGGCCTCCAGATGTTGACCATCCGCGGCGAAAAGTCAGAATTCCTGGCCATTGAGTACCTGCACGACGACAAGCTGTACATCCCGGTGCTGTCCCTGGACCGGATCAGCCGGTTTGTAGGGGGTTCTCCGGACCAGGCCCCCCTGCACCGGCTCGGCGGGGAGCAATGGGAAAAATCAAAAAAACGGGCCATAGAGAAAGCCTACGATGTGGCCGCCGAACTGCTGGAAGTGGAAGCACTGCGCAATGCCCGCAAGGGACACCCGTTTGGGCTTGACCGGGAGGCGTTTGACCGTTTCTGCAGCCAGTTCCCCTTTGAGGAAACCCCCGACCAGCAACAGGCCATTGAAGAGGTGCTTGCGGACCTGTGTTCAGCCGATCCCATGGACAGGCTGGTTTGCGGGGATGTGGGATTCGGAAAAACCGAAGTTGCGTTAAGAGCCGCCTTTGTCGTGGCCATGAACGGCAAGCAGGTGGGCATACTCACCCCCACGACCTTGCTCGCACAGCAACATTACCAGACATTCACCGACCGGTTCGCCGACTGGCCGGTCACCATCGCCATGCTTTCCCGGTTCAATACCCGCAAGCAGGCCGGGGAGGCCCTGGCACAACTGGAGAGCGGTGCCCTAGACATGGTCATCGGCACCCACCGGCTACTGCAGAAAGACATCACATTCCGAGATCTGGGCCTGCTCATCATTGATGAAGAGCATCGTTTTGGTGTCCGGCAAAAGGAGACGATAAAACGCATCCGAAGCCAGGTGGATATCCTGACACTGACGGCAACCCCCATTCCCAGGACGCTGAACATCACCCTGGCGGGATTGCGTTCCATCTCGATTATCGGCAGCCCGCCGGTCAACCGACTGTCCATCAGGACCTTTGTCCGGGAGTGGGACACCGGCCTGGTCCGGGAAGCCTGTCTGCGGGAAATCCGGCGCGGAGGCCAGGTCTTTTTCCTGCACAACGATGTCCGGTCGATTGAGCGGATGGCCCGGGACCTTGCCGAACTGGTTCCCGAGGCACAAATCCATACCGGTCACGGGCAAATGGGTGAAATGCAACTGGAACGCGTCATGCGGGATTTCTATCACCAGCGGTTCAACGTGCTGCTGTGCACCACGATCATCGAAAGTGGAATCGACATCCCTTCGGCCAACACCATCATTGTCAATCGTGCAGACCGGTTCGGGCTGGCACAACTGCACCAGATACGGGGGCGGGTCGGCCGTTCCCATCACCAGGCGTTTGCCTATCTCCTCATCCCGGACCGGAAAACCATCACGTCCAATGCCCGAAAGAGACTGGATGCCATTGAATCCATGCGCGACCTGGGCGCGGGGTTTGCCCTGGCATCCCATGACCTGGAGATTCGGGGGGCCGGTGAATTGCTGGGAGAGACACAGAGCGGCCTGATTGATGATGTCGGGTTTTTCCTCTACAGCGAGTATCTCGCGCTTGCGGTCAAAGGCATCAAGCAGGGCCGTCCTCCCGAAACGGAGCAAGCGTTCGACCTGGAGAAAGCGATCAGTCTTGACCTGCACCTCCCTGCCCTGTTCCCCGCGGACTACCTGCCCAATCCGCATATCCGGCTGACCCTCTACAAACGGATTTCCAGCGCACAGACCCTGGAAGATCTCGGAGAACTCCAGGTTGAAGTCATTGATCGCTTTGGGCTCCTGCCGGAACCGGGAAGAAACCTGTTCCATCTGGCCGCCCTGCAATTGAAAGCCGACCAGGTCGGAATCCAGAAACTCGATATCGGCCCCGGTGGAGGCCGGATTGAATTCGGCGAAAAACCGGTTATCGATCCGAATGTCCTTTTTTCCATGATTCGGGGGGCCCCGGGGAAATACCGGTTGTCGGGACCCAGTGCCTTTGATATTACCGGCGACCTCGAAGACCCGGTTGCGCGCATTGAGGAAATCGATGATCTTTTGGACGCATTGATCCATTCCGACCCCGGCCATTTGGCAGCAAATTTCCAGTCATTGCCGAATGATCACGCGGGAACCTTGCTACAATAGGCGGGTATTTCAAATAAGGCGAGATGATGTCCTCCAGAGTGTACTGTCTGACTGCTGTCCTGTTGTTTTTCATCGGGACCCCTGCGGTCATGGCACGTGATTATGATGTGGAAGTCCTGATTTTTGAGCGGGCCGAGAACCACGCCCAACCTCCGGAAGAAGCTCCTCCCCCCATGTCGGGGCGGGGCATTGACGGCCATCGTGCCAGAATGGAAAGCCTGGCATTGGATGCCGTGGAATATGAAACCGAACCGGTCCTGGTCCACCTCGAGCCGGTCGCCGTGAATCTGCAGCTTGCGGGCTACCCGATACTGCAAACCGCACGGTGGACCCAGCCCGGAACCGTGTACCAGCACGCACCACTGGTTTCACTGGGCCTGCCGGAGACGACGTTGCCCCATGCCTACATCCGCATTTACAAGACCTCCGTGATCCATGCCGACGTGGATATCCAGATGACGCCGTCCGCTTTTGTCCCGCTGGCCGAAGATGACCCGTCACCGGCACAAAACGAGTCGCCCGATGCCGGGGTCACGGAAACGGACCGCCCGTTACCGCAATATTTTATCTCGGAGAAGCGCAGGCTGAAATTCAGGGAAATACACTATCTTGACCACCCGGATTTCGGAGTGATTTTGGGCGTATGGCCCCCGGAGGCCGAGGAAGGCGGGAATGTCGATTCGTGACCCGGTTCCCCCCGGCAATCCGCAATGGCGGGGGAGTGTGCGCCGCATCGGGGATTGCCACAACCCTGTTGGCGGACCTGCATCCTGACTTTGTATTTTGAATTCTATCTGAAGGAAGAAAATATCCATGCGATTTACCAGAAAAACCGGCTCCGCCATCTTCGCCGTCCTCCTCACCGCCGGGCTCGCAACCGGGCCGGCGGCTGCCCAGGAATACAACTGGACCATGACCTCATATGTGTCCAAGGAATCCGGCACCTGGAACAATTATATGCAACGGTTCATTGATGCCGTTCATCTGTTCACGGATGGCCGGGTACAGATCAAGGGTTTCAGCGTCGGCGTACTCTCGGGACCTTTCGACGGATGGGATGCCGTACGCAAGGGCAATGCCGATATCTGCTTCTGTTATCCCGGATTCGCGGTCAATGCCGACCCCGCCAACGGGATTTTCGCGGGCATGGCCGGGGGCATGCCGCTGGAAGAGTTCATGCACTGGTTGATCGCCGGCGAGGGAGGCGCGCTGTTGGCAGATTTCCGCAGGACGCAGGGGCTCCATTCGGTCGTGACCGGCATGGGGTCCACGGAGATTTTCCTGCATTCGCACCGCAGGGTGGAAACGTTGTCGGACCTCCAGGGGATGAAAATCCGCACCGCCGGGGCCTGGGCAGAGATTCTCGCTGACCTGGGTGCCTCGGCGACGGTCATTTCACCGAAAGATATCTACACGGCACTGGAACAGGGTCTGATTGACGGCACCGAGTTTGTCACCCCCGCGACCAATATCAAGCTCGGTCTGCACAAGATCGCCAAATACATCGTCGTTCCGGGAATCCATTCCCCCGCCCACATGAACGAAGCCGTATTCCGTCTGGAAGACTGGGAGTCCCTGCCCGAAACATTGCAGAAACAGATCACCGCAGCGGGCGCGTATGCGGGCCTGCAGTCGGCCCTGCAGCTTGGAGTGGCCGATCTTGAGGCGGTTGAAACCATGAGAGCAGGCCCGAATGAATGGACTGTGCTGGATGCCGATACCCAGAAAAAAATTGAGGAACTGGGGCGTGCCTGGTCCGTGGAAAAGGCGGAGGAGCAATCTGCCAAGGGCAACCCCTGGATGGCCCGGGTTTCCGATTCCTACTGGGGGTTTTACGACCGCTGGAAGAAATTCGGGACGTACCGGCACAACTGACCTCCCGATGAATTCGACCGGCCACGGATCAAAATCCATCCTGCGCCCGGTCAGACCGGACCCCGTCGAGGCCTCTTTCCCGGCGGACCCGCGCTCCTGATGCCCCGCTTCCTGTCCCTGGTCGACCGTATTTCCAGGCTGCTGGCCCGGTTCGCCATGGCAATGTTCGTCATTCTGGTGGGCACCATGGTGTACGAGGTGGTCGCACGTCGGCTGTTTTCCGCCCCGACCCTGTGGGCCTACGATATCGCCTACATGCTGAATGGCCTTGGTTTCCTGCTGGCTGCCGGATACACCCTGCGCCACAACGGCCATATCCGGATCGACTGCTTTTCAAGCCGGCTCTCTCCGGCCGTACAGGACGGGGTCCACATCATTGTCTACCTCTTCCTGCTGTTTCCCGCGATGTGCTTTTTGCTGATCGGGGCGTGGGACGAATGCCTGGAAGCCTACCTGAACGATGAACTTGATCCCGCCAGTTCATGGAAACCGCTCCTTTGGCCGTTGTTTCTGGGTGTCCTGGTCGGATTTTCGAGCCTGTTCCTGCAAATGCTGGCGGAGTGTGTCCGCCATGCACGCAGCCTCCTGGGCTTCGGTTCCTCTCCTCTCCGGGTCGCCGATGAGAACACCGGGCATGACTGAACTCTCACTGGCCGCCTACATGTTCCCGTTCCTGCTTGTCCTGGTGTTTGCAGGCATTCCGGTCGCGTTCAGCCTGATCGCAACCGCCTTCCTGTTCGGCGTCATGGCCTTCGGCATCACTCTTCCGGCGCAGTTTCACAGCCGCCTGTTTGATGTCCAGTCCAACTTCATACTGGTGGCCATTCCCCTGTTCATTTTCATGGGCGCCATGCTGGAGAAGGCCGGCATTGCAGCCCGGCTGTTCGAGGCGATCAAGATCTGGTTCGGCCCTTTCCGCGGCGGACTGGCCATGACCACGATCGTGCTGTGCGGGATCTTCGCGGCATCGTCGGGCGTCGTCGGTGCCGTGGAGATCGTCGTCGGAGTCATGGCGCTGCCGGCCATGCTCGGCACCGGGTATCGCCGGGACCTTGCCGCAGGCACGGTGTGCGCCGGCGGCTCGCTCGGGACCACCATCCCTCCCTCCATCGTCATCATCGTCTATGCCTCCATGACGGAAACCTCGGTGGGGGACTTGTTTGCCGGCATCCTGATTCCGGCGGCCGTCATGGTCTCCCTGTTCCTGCTCTATGTCCTCATCCGGTGCGCATTGCAGCCGGATGCGGGCCCCGGCTTCCATGTGGCCGGGAACGGGTATACCCTGAGTGAAAAATGCTGGCTGGCATTGACCTCCCTGTTGCCGGCCACCCTGCTCATTCTCGCGGTGCTCGGCAGCATCTTTGCCGGCATCGCGACTCCGACCGAGGCCGCCGCAGTGGGGGCCCTTGGCTCGGTCCTGCTGAGCCTTGCCTACCGCCGATTCTCGTTTGCCGTCCTGTTCCAGACGCTCTCACAAACCATCCGGGTGACCTCCATGATCATGCTGATCGTGCTGGGAGGCGTTCTGTTCGCCAGCATCTTCATCGTGCAGGGCGGCGACGACCTGGTTTCCGGAATCATCCATGATCACGGTTTCAGCCAATCGGAAATCATTCTCGCTTTTATGCTGGCGGTTTTCCTGCTGGGTTTTGTGCTGGACTGGATCTCGGTGCTCATCATTGTCCTGCCCATTGCGGACCCGATCATTCAAAGCGCAGGAATCAATCCGCTCTGGTTCGGGGTGATGGTATGCATCATTCTCCAGACCTCCTACCTGACCCCTCCCATGGCGCCGTCGATCTTCTATCTCCGGTCCATCGCACCGCGGGAAATCACGTACCGCGACATGTACCGGGGGGTCACACCGTATATTGGCGCCCAGCTGTTGACTCTCGCCATGGTCGCCTGTTTTCCACGGACCGTGACCTGGTTGCCGGAAATGCTGTTTGGCTTCTAGGAGGTCGTCCGAGAACAGGGGAAGATTTCCACGCTGGAATGTGGGACGCCAGGACCCGTTTTCTGGTAAATTTTCAGTGCACGACCCATCACCGACTTTCGGATAGAGAATGCGACATGGTAGGCAAACCGGTTTCTGGCGATTCCTTCCGTCAAGCGGCGGCGGATGAATACTCCGCCCGGGGGACTGCCGGCGGTGCCGACCTTGCGTCCCTGCATCGCGAACTGCTTCGGCTGGAAAGGTTTGGCGACATCCGTCCCGATGCGCTGGTCCCGATGCGGGGAAAGGGGCTGACGCATGCCCATGCCGAGATTCGCGGCACGGGGGCCGTGCTTCGTATCCCGCGCCTGAGTGTGCACGGTTTCGGGCCCATGCAGAATCTTGCCTACCAGGCAGCCTGTTTTGACCGGGCGGCCCCAAGCGGGGCGACGCCACTCCTGCTGGGCCGGATCGCTCCGGGGGAAGGCATTCCCTGGGGCGCCCTCATCGTGCAGAAAGTGGCCGGCACCCCTCCTGTCCTGCCGGATCACCTGCCCCGGATCGCACGTTCACTGGCCGCCCTCCACCTGCTGGCCCTTCCCGATAAAAAGCGATTGCCCCCGTTGCCGCATCACCGTGATCCCGTACGGGTAACCGTCGAGGTGATTGTCGCCCAATCGGCCTACCTGGAACGTGCCGGCATTGGTCAAGAGGCATTGCGCCAGCTCCACGAGGAAATTGCCTGGGCGCGTTCCTTTGCGGCACCGCCCGGGTTTCCCGCACATCCGGTCACACTGGCAGGCTCGGATACCCATCCGGGAAATTTCATGGTACGCAAGGACGGCCGTGCCGTGTTTGTCGACCTCGAGAAATTGGTCTACGGCTCGCCCGTGATCGATCTGGCACATGCTTCCGTCTACACGTCCACAATGTGGGATGCGGACATCCGCACAGCGCTGACCCGCGCACAGGTATCGAGGTTTCACGATGCTTATTTCGATGCCGTTCCACAAGCACTGGGAGACCGGATTCGACCCTGGTGCAAGCCAATGCGCCGATTGACTTGGCTGCGGACAACCACCTGGTGCGCCAAATGGCAGGTGGAGGCACGTGCGGGGACCGTCTGGTCCCCGGCCCTGCGCAATCCTGCCTTCATGGAAGCACTCCGGGCGCGTTTTTCAGACTATTTCGACCCGGAAACCATCACCCGGATACGGGAAGGCTTTCGCCGGGAGCCCTGCCGGTAATCGGCACAACCTCCCGGACATCCGGATCCATGGCGTACACCCGGCAGGGAAATTCCCGACTCGTGACACTCGTGACACTCGTAACACCCGGAAAAGTGTCACGAGCAAATGATCTGTCCTAATAATTAACACGTGACCTGTCC
>WTGA01000068.1 GCA_011523765.1 Gammaproteobacteria bacterium | reverse complement strand
GGGGGGGAGTGGGCGGCATTGGAACAACGTTGGCGGGTGCAGGCCGGGGCCGATTCAATCCGGCGTGGAAACCCTGGACGGAAGCGGCTTGTTGTCCGGGGGCGACAACCGGAGCGGAGCCCGGGCGCTGCCATGAAATCCGGGGAGGAGGGTTGAGCTATGCACGGGTGGGCGCGATGGTTTCAGCAATTCCGGGTGCGGAGGTCCTGTTTGTATTCCGCGGGGACCCGACAGACGGGAACGGGCACCATTTTGTGCCGGTTGGAGGCATGGAAGCGCCGGTAAATCTCCAGGACTTCCGTTTGCCGGCGTGTCAGGTTTCCGGAACCGGCGGTGCGGTCCGCTTCATACGCCATCGCCCATTCCAGCTCCCGGTAGCTGGCCCCAAGCTGGTCTTCATCGCTGCGGTCATCGGCCCAGAGCCCGTCAGTGGGTTTGGCCGTCATGATCTCTTCGTGGACATCCAGAGCCTTTCCCAGTGCATAGACTTCGGTCTTGGTAAGATCGGCGATGGGGCTCAGGTCAACGCCGCCATCCCCGTATTTGGTAAAGAACCCGACCCCGAAATCCTCGACCTTGTTGCCGGTGCCGACCACGAGATAGCGATGCAATCCCGCGAAATAATGCAGGGTGGACATGCGTATCCGGGACCGGGTGTTGGCCAGGCTGAGTTGCCGGTATTCTCCGTTTTCCCCCGCGGGCATGGCCTGGACAAAGGCATTGAATACCGGGGTCAAATCCGTTCTAATCGAAGTGAGGTTGCCAAATTGCCGCCCAAGCCGTGCCATATGGCTTTCGGCCCGCATGTCCTGGGATTTTTCTTGGTGGATGGGCATGGCCAGGCACAGTGTCGGGCGGCCGGTCCGGGCGGCCAGGCTGGAAGTGACTGCCGAATCAATGCCGCCGGATACGCCCACCACGAATCCCCGGGTTCCGGCATTCCCGGCATAGGTATTCAACCAATCGGTAATGAGGGCAATGATCGCGTTCGGGTTCATGGCTGGATGTGGAAACAGCGCAGTGTGAGGGTCCTATTGTATAACAGTTGCAGGTCACTTCGTTGAAAACGGTCAAATTCACCGTGTCGGGTCGCGTACAGGGGGTGGGTTTCCGTTATGCAACCCGGGAAGCGGCCGACAATCTGGGGGTCGCAGGCTGGGTCAGGAACCGGAGAGACGGTGATGTGGAAGGAGTGGCCCAGGCGAGCGAACCCCGGGTCGAACAGTTTGTCCGCTGGCTCGGGCGCGGCCCGCGGCAGGCGGGGGTGCACTGCGTGACGGTGGAACCCATGGATGCTCAGCGGTTCACCCGTTTCGATATCCGGACCTGAACCCGGTCCGCAAAATGGAACGGGTTGTTGCGGCAGTGTGCCGGCACCAGCCATTGCCGCGAGGTTCCGGGAATGGGCGGTCTCCCGGGACGGCAGGGCTGGGGAAACGGTGCCGTCTCTTTCTTTCCGGAAGCGGTCTCCGGCGGACCGGATGGCAACCCGGCGGTGTGGTGCCGGGCGATGGGTGGATGTCGGGGCTGGCGATGTCCAGTCTGAAGGTTCTCCTGCTGCGGCAGTTCGCCGGGCCGGTGAGCGCGTCGGATCGCTTGTGCCATCGGTCCGCTCCTTCTTTGGCCCGGCAAAAACCTCCCGGCCGCGTGGTTGCCCCGGCGGTTCCCCGATGCCGTGTTGCCGACCAGCCCATGGGTCTTCAGCAACCGACGATACATGGACCGCACAGTACGGCCCCTGGTTCGAATGCAGACGGGTCCCTCCCGAAGGCCCGTTCCGGGCGGCCTTGGGCCGGGGGAGCAGGCGGCCATACTGGGATGGTTATCAGCCTGTTCAACTTTCCGGCTGCAAGTCGGTTCGAATCATCAATCACCCCTCCAAATTGGGGAGTATCCATCCGGTCCCTGCGCAGGCTCTGCAACCGCGTAGAACGGGATACTCCGGCACTCTGGGCCGTCCTGCCTGATGTCCCGGGAGGGCAACAGGCCCGAGCAGGCCGGTTCATGCCAAAAGCCCATGAAGAAGCCTTCCATGGTCTGCCGGAACCTGGATTCGCCGCTTCTTGGGCAGAGCGGGGATTCCTGAGATTTCAGGTTCCGGTTCTCATTCCCCGCATTCTCGATTATATTAACCCGTCTTTTTTGACGATCACCGAAATCACCCGGACAATCAAGATGGCGAAGGCAATTGTAAATTCCTGGAATGAATTTGATCCGCTCAGGCATGTCATTGTCGGCCGTGCCGATCATACCTGCATTCCACCCAATGAACCGGCTACGGAAGCCAAAATTCCCGAAGACAGCGATATGCATGGAATGTGGGGCCCCCGCCCGCTGGATACTGTGGAAAAAGCCAATTTTCAATTGGACAACCTGGTCAAGGTGCTTGAAAGCCGGGGGGTCCGCGTTGACCGGCCGACCCCGATCCAATGGAACCAGGCTGTCCAGACACCGGATTTCACGACCGCCTCCCAGTTCGGGTGCATGCCCCCCCGTGATGTGCTGTTGACTGTGGGCAAGGAAATCCTGACGGCTGCCATGTCATTTCGCTGTCGGTATTTCGAATACCTGGCCTATCATGAGTTGATGCAGCGCTATTTTGACGAGGACCCGGCCTTCCGCTGGGAGCAGGCCCCCCGGCCCAGATTGAGTGAGCATTCGTACAAACCGGGTTATTTTGACGAGATCACCATTGAGCAACGGCTCGAGCGTACGGCCACCCTGGATTTCGTGACCAACGAACATGAACCGTTGTTTGATGCGGCGGATGTCTGCCGGCTGGGGAAGGACCTGTTTTGCCAACACGGCCTGACCACGAACCGCAGGGCGATGGAGTGGCTCCAGCGGCACTTCCCGGATCACAGGGTCCATGCAGTCAATTTTCCGGGGGACCCGTATCCGATCCACATCGATGCCACATTTGTGCCACTCCGGCCGGGGCTCATCATCAACAATCCGAACCGAAGGCTGCCGGAAAACCAGAGAAAGATCTTCGAGGCCAATGACTGGGAAATCGTGGATGCGGCCCGGCCATACCATGAGGCCCCCCCGCCATTGTGCTATTCAAGTGTATGGCTGTCCATGAACTGCCTGGTGCTGGACCACCACACCGTGATCGTGGAGGCCAGTGAGGTGCACCAGATGGAGCAAATGGACCAACTGGGGATGGAAGTGATTCCGGTTGAATTTCGGGATGCTTATCCATTCGGAGGGGGGATCCATTGCGCGACCGCCGATGTCTATCGGCAGGGGGATTGCGAAGACTACTTTCCCAACCAAGTCCCCGGCACGCAGGTCCGGCGATAGGTCTACCCCTTTTCCGCGAGCAGGCGTTTCAGTGCAGCTTCCACATCCCGCGCCCGCGCATCCCCCTGATGGGTCTCTCCGATGAAAACGTGCCGGATGTAGCCCCGTTTGTCAATCAGGTAAAAAGTGGGCCAGTAGCGATTGCCCATGCTTTTCCAGAATGCAAAGTCATTGTCCATCATGGACGGGTGTTTGAGACCGAATTCCCGGATTTTCTCCTCAACGTTGCGCCGGACCTTTTCGTGCTCGAATTCAGGGGTATGGATTCCGACCACCTGGAAGCCGGAATCCCGGTATTTTTCCTCGAGCGCGTTCAGCCACGGAAAGGACCGGTAACAGTTCCAGCAGCCGAATGTCCAGAAATCCAGCATGACCACCTTGCCGCGCAGGCTGGCCAGGGTAAGGGGAGCGGACCCCAGCCAGGCATCCGGGGAGGTCTGGGTAAATTCCGGAGCTGGCCGGGCGACAATGGAAAATGCATGGGCGGTGGAGTCCTCTCTGGGAGGGAATCCGAGGAGGCAGAGTGCCGTCGATACCCCCAGAATCCAAGCCACCAGGGCCCGGCGATTCACCCGGCTCCAGGGCGGCAGGCGGACCGGTCGGGAAGAAAGCCGGCGAGGACGGGAAAGATTCGAAATCAGTGTTTTGGGGGTCATGTTGTCCTGCTCCTGGGGGAATTATAACCGCTGGTGGTCCGTTGTTCCCGCCGGCCCGGGTTTTTCGACCGGTATTGTGGCCGGAAATTCACTCCAGACAGCGGTTTACCGCATTTTGCCAACCCAGCAGGTTCCGCTCCCGCGTGAGTTCATCCATGGTACCATCGAAGGACATCCCCGGTTTCCAGTGGTCGTGGATAGCCTGCCTGGATTCGATGATTCCCAGTTGCAGGGCGGCCAGGTACGCCACCCCCTGTGCGGTGATCTCTGTGGTCACCGGTTTACAGACCGGGGTCCGGGTGATGTCCGCCAGGAATTGCAGCAGCCATGCATTGACAGCCATCCCGCCATCCACCCTGATTTCGTCGATGACCAGCCCGCTGTCCGCCTGCATGGCCTGGATCAGATCATGGGTCTGGTAGCCAACGGATTCCAGGGCGGCCCTGACCAGGGCGGAAGCGTCGGTATCCCGGGTAATCCCCGACAGGATTCCCCGGGCATCCGGTGACCAGTGAGGGGCACCCAGGCCGGTGAATGCCGGCACCAGGTAGACCCCGCCATTTGAACGGGTCGTGGAAACATGACGGTCAATGTCACGGTTGTCCCGAATCACACCGAGGTCACGCAACCATTGTATGGCGGTTCCGGCGTTGAAGATCGAGCCTTCCAGCGCATAGGTGGTCTCATTTTCCAGCCGGTAACCAATTGTGGTGAGCAGCCGGTTCTCAGACCGGATAGGCCGTTTCCCCGTGTTCATGACGAGGAAGCAGCCGGTCCCGCAGGTGCTCTTGACCCTGCCGGGTGCAAGGCAGGCCTGGCCGAACAGCGCGGCCTGCTGGTCCCCGGCAACGCCGGCAATGGGAATCTGCAGACCGGGCACCGCCTGTCGGGCGATTCCATATTCATCGGCACAGTTTTTCACTTCGGGCAGCAGTGAGCGCGGGATGCCAAACAGGTGCAGCAATTCCTCATCCCAGTCCCCGTCATGAATGTTGAACAGCATTGTTCTGCTGGCATTGGTGGCATCCGTAAGGTGTTGCCGGCCGTCGGTCAGTCTCCAGATGAGAAAGCTGTCCACGGTCCCGAACGCAAGCTGGCCCCGGTCGGCCTTTGCACGGGCTCCCGGGACATTCTCGAGCATCCACTGGATTTTGGTTGCCGAAAAATAGGGGTCCAGCAGCAATCCGGTTTTCGCCCGGATGGTCGGTTCCAGTCCCTGCCGCTTCAACTGTGCACACCATTTTGCGGTTCGGCGGTCCTGCCAGACGATGGCGTTGCAAACGGGCTGGCCGCTTTTCCGTTCCCAGAGGATGGTGGTCTCGCGCTGGTTGGCGATTCCGAGGCCGGCTATCCGGCCGGGGGACGACGTGCCGGCAATCACTTTCGCGCAGGTGCGCAGGGTCGTGTTCCAGATGTTCTCGGGATCATGCTCCACCCAGCCGTCCCCAGGATAGTGTTGCGTGAATTCTTCCTGTGCACAGCCGACCACCTGCCATTTATGGTCGAACAGGATGGCCCGTGAGCTGGTGGTGCCCTGGTCAATGCTGAGCAAAAGCGGGGCGGGGTGTGCAGTCATCCGGTTTCCGAAAATAGAATCAGATGACCATTTTACATGGTTTGGCGAAGAAGGCGGCAAGCCGGGGAGACCTCCCGGCCTGCTGACCTGGCCGGAACCGGCCTGAGGGTACGGGGAGCGGAGCACTCCCTGGAAAAACCGGGACGGCAATGCCGTGCCGTCGGGTCCTTGCGGGTTGCACGGCCCGGCCCGTGGCGGCAGAAACCCGCCAACCGGGTTCCGTCCCGGAACCCGGTGAAGCCAAAAGGTTGACCCGTTTCGCCGGGCAATGGGCTTTGCCGTCCCCTGGTGAGCGCCGGGTTTTCTTCAGGAGGTTACGGAAACCAGGGCATCCGCAAACTGTTCGACCTGGGCCTCGTCTTTCAGGCCCGCGATATTGACCCGTCCGCCGGCCACGGCATAGACGGCATGATCGGTTCGGAGGGCCTCCACCTGGGCCTCATCCAGGACCAGGAGAGAAAACATGCCCCGGTGTTTGGCAATGAAGTCCCACCGGTCCGAACGGGTTTTGCGGCGCAGAATGTCCCGGAGCGTTTTTCTCAGAAAGAGCATCCTTTCCCGCATGCCGGTCAGTTCCTCCTCCCAGACCTCCCGCAGGTTCGGGTCGGACAGGATCAAGGCCACCAGGGCACCGCCATGATCGGGGGGCATGGAATAGGAGCTGCGGGCGGCGCTTAACACGTGTCCCCGGGTGATGTCCGAAATTTCATGGGTCTTTCCCAGGACCATCGCACAGCCCACCCGGTCCCGGTAGAGGGCAAAATTCTTGGAACAGGAACTCGCGACCACCATGGAATCGGCGGCCGATGCGAGGGCCCGAACGCCATAGGCATCCTGGTCCAGGGAGTCCGCGAAGCCCTGGTAAGCGAGGTCCACGTACGGGAGGAACCCGTTTTTGGCGCAAAGTGCGGCAATTTCGTCCCAGTCCCCCGGTTGGAGTTCCGCACCGCTGGGGTTGTGGCAGCAGCCATGAAACACCACGATGTCGTTTTTTCCCAGCGTCTTCAGCTTTGAGATCAACGCGTCGACATCCACCGTTTTGGATTGCCGGTCCAGGTAGGGGTAGAACCGGATGCCAAATCCGGTCTGCCGGAAGATGGGGAGGTGGTTTCCCCATGTCGGGTCGCTTAGCCAGATGGTCTTGTCGTCCGCAATGCGGTAAAGCATTTCGGAGAGCAGCCTCAGGGCGCCGCACCCCCCGGGGGTCTGTACCGCCCGGACCCGTTCGCGCTGGGGAGAGTGGGAAAAGACAAGGTCGGCAATGCAGTCGTTGAAGATTTCATCGCCCGCCAGCCCGACATAGGTTTTCGTGGTCTGTCGGCGATGCAGTTTCTCTTCGGCAATCCGGACCGCTTGCATGACGGGGGTATCCCCGTTCGCATCCCGGAAAACCCCGATGCCGACATCAATTTTGCCGCTTCTCGGGTCATCCCGGTACAGGTCGATCAACTTGAGAATGGGATCAGGCGCAGTAGCTTCGAACTGTTCAAACATGGAGATACCTGCGGGAAGCGGTTGGTCGGTTCAGGGAGTCGTTGTATGCAATCCCGCCCGGTTTGTCAACCGTGCGAAACCGGGTTCAGCAATCTGGAGCACAGTGGCCTGGACCGGGTGCGCACGAAAGGTGCCGAGGGCTTTGAGCGCACGGTGGG
>WTGA01000047.1 GCA_011523765.1 Gammaproteobacteria bacterium | reverse complement strand
AATCCGGACAGGTCACGTGTTAATTATTAGGACAGATCATTTGCTCGTGACAGAATTTTTTCCCCATATTGCGCTGATCTTAAATACCCAGTAAAATAGTTGGTTTATTGACTAGCTCTCCAAAGGACCCATGAACCATTCTGGAAAGGTTACTGTTTTATACCTTGGAATGATTGCGGTACGGGCTCAATGGATGAATCTGGAGAGTAATAGATTATGACTGTTTTTGCACTCATTCCATTGTTGTATATCCATTCGATCCTTCATCCCTGCCGGGTTTCACCATGCGATTGACCACCAAAGGCCGTTATGCGGTCACGGCAATGATTGAACTGTCGATCAACCAGTTGAAGGGTCCGGTAACGCTCAAGAGCATCTCGGATAGCCAGGGAATATCGCTGTCCTATCTGGAGCAGTTGTTTTCGAAAATGAAAAAATCAAACCTGGTCACCGGGACCCGTGGCCCGGGCGGTGGTTACCGGCTTGCCCGGGATGTCGACCTGATCAGCATTGCAGATATCGTGGTTGCAGTCGACGAACCCCTGGATATCACGGAATGCGAAGGCAAACAGAATTGCCACGATGGAAAACGGTGTTTGACCCATGGTTTATGGAGTGAACTGAGCGACCAGTTGTATAACTTTCTGGCCGGAATCCGGCTGGGTGAATTGATGCGCGAAAGCGGCATCGGTGAAACCGGTGCCATGGTTTCCATGGGCACGCACCGGGTTGACGTGCCCCGTATCCACCCACAAGCCGATAAATTGACAAATTAGACTCATGACGACCACTGAAAAAGACCTGACCTCACTGGTCCAGCGTGAATACAAGGAAGGGTTCGTAACGGATATTGATGCGGATACGTTGCCGCCGGGCCTGAATGAGGCGGTGATCCGCACGATTTCAGCGAAAAAGGAGGAGCCGGAGTTTCTCCTCCAATGGCGACTGGAAGCCTATCGCAGATGGTTGGAGATGGATGCACCGCAATGGCCGCATCTCCGTTACCCGCCGGTGGATTTCCAGAATATCAGCTATTACTCTGCGCCCAAGCAGAAGAAGTTGCTGGATAGCCTGGATGAGGTGGACCCGAAGCTGCTGGAAACCTATACGAAGCTCGGTATCCCGATTGACGAGCAAAAGGCGCTGGCCGGTGTCAAGGTCGCGGTCGATGCCGTTTTTGACAGCGTATCGGTTGCCACGACCTTCAAGAAGACCCTTTCCGAGGCCGGAGTCATTTTCTGTCCGCTGTCGGAGGCACTGAAAGATCATCCGGGCCTGGTCCGGAAATACCTGGGATCGGTGGTCCCCGCCGGAGACAATTTCTATGCGGCACTGAATTCTGCGGTATTCAGCGAGGGGTCCTTCGTGTACATCCCGCCGGGCGTCCGCTGTCCAATGGAACTGTCGACCTATTTTCGCATCAATGCCATGAATACCGGCCAGTTCGAACGGACCCTGATCATTGCGGACCAGGACAGTTATGTCAGCTACCTGGAAGGCTGCACCGCACCCCAAAGGGACGAGAACCAGCTGCATGCCGCCGTAGTGGAACTGGTCGCACTGGAAGGTGCGGAAATCAAGTATTCCACAGTACAGAACTGGTACCCCGGCGACGAAGAGGGAAGAGGAGGCATCTACAACTTTGTCACCAAGCGCGGCGCCTGCCAGGGCAAAGGCTCGAAAATTTCCTGGACCCAGGTGGAAACCGGGTCGGCCATTACCTGGAAATACCCCAGTGTCATCCTGCAGGGCGATCATTCCATTGGCGAATTCTATTCGGTGGCCCTGACCAACAACTGTCAGCAGGCGGATACCGGGACCAAGATGATTCATATTGGCCAGAATACGAAAAGTACCATCATATCCAAGGGGATTTCAGCCGGTCGCGGACAGAACTCGTACCGCGGACTGGTGAAAGTGCTCAAAGGGGCAGAAAAGGCCCGGAATTATTCCCAGTGCGATTCCCTGTTGATGGGGGACCGGTGTGGAGCCCACACATTCCCGTACATGGAAGTCAAGAACCCGAGTGCCGTGGTCGAGCACGAAGCGACGACCTCACGGATCGGCGAGGACCAGCTTTTCTACTGCCGGCAAAGAGGCCTGTCCGAAGAAGATGCCGTTTCCATGATTGTCAACGGATTTTGCAAGGAGGTTTTCAAGGAACTGCCCATGGAATTTGCCGTGGAAGCACAAAAATTGCTGGGCATCAGTCTTGAAGGGGCGGTCGGCTAAACCCATATAATGAAATCACAAAACATGCAGTCAGGGTGATCACGATGTTATCCATTCAAGGCTTGAAAGCGGTTGTACAGGGGAAGGAAATTCTCAAGGGCATTGACCTGGAAGTGGGTGCCGGAGAGATCCATGCCATCATGGGACCCAATGGCGCGGGCAAAAGCACTCTCGCCAATGTACTGGCCGGCAGGGAAAATTACGAAGTAACGGCCGGGAGTATACAGTACAGGGGCCAGGATCTCCTGACACTGGAGCCTGAAATCCGGGCCAGGGAAGGCGTATTCCTGGCATTCCAGTATCCTGTGGAGATCCCCGGTGTCACCAATGTCTATCTGCTCAAGGCCGCAATCAATGCGGTCCGAAAGCACCGGGGAGAAGAGGAACTGGATGCCGTCTCGTTTCTCAAGCTGATCAAGGAGAAGGCGGCACTGGTGGAAATGAAACAGGAATTCCTGTACCGGTCGGTGAACGAAGGTTTTTCCGGGGGTGAAAAAAAACGCAATGAAATCCTGCAGATGGCGTTGCTGGAACCTCCCCTGTGCATCATGGATGAAACAGACTCTGGCCTGGACATTGATGCCATGAAAATCGTGGCCCACGGAGTGAATTCCCTGCGAAGCCCCGATCGTTCCATCCTGATTGTCACGCATTACCAGAGATTGCTGGACTATATCGTGCCGGATTACATCCATGTTCTGGCCGATGGAAAAATCATCCGTTCCGGTGACAAATCTCTGGCCCTGGAACTGGAGCAGAAGGGGTACAGCTGGATTGGGAAACATGCAAGCGCTGCCTGACCACCTGCTGGCCCCGGGGACCGGGCATTATATCGAGCAGTTTGGCCAACTGAATCATTGCCTGCCCGGAAACCGGGATCAATGGTCCCGGGACCAGCGAAAAACGAGTCTGGCCCGTTTCGGAAAAATCGGGTTTCCCACCCAGAAAGACGAAGACTGGCGGTATACCCCTTTGCGGCCCATTACCGGAAAATCCTTTGACCTGGTGACGGACGACCCGGTTGCCGCCGACGCCGGGAAATTCGGAATTCCCGACCTGGACAGCTATCGGGTCATTTTCAGGGATGGGGTGCTGGACCCGAACCCCTCCGATTTGGACCAACTGGGGGGGGGCCACATCGAGGTCCAGCCGGTTTCCTCCTTTCTGGATGACGGTCCGGAAGCCCGGAAATCCGGATTCGGCGAAATCATCGGGGCGGAGGAACATGGATTCACGGCACTGAACAGCGCGTTGTTTAACGGCGGGGTCGTGATGACCCTGCAAGCCGGAGCGGTAGTGGATAAACCGATTGAGTTGATCTTCATCAGCGGAAGAAAACTGGCCATGGCACAACCCAGGAACCGGATTGTGGTGGAACGGGGAAGCAAAATGCAGGTTGTCGAGCGATACGTGTCCGCAGGCCCGCATCCCACCCTGACAAACAGTGCCACCGAGATCGTTCTGGATGAAGGCGCGGAAGCCGACTACTATATCATCCAGACCCAGGCCAAAGCCGCGTACCAGGTGTGCGGGGTCTGGGTGCGGCAGGCGGCGGCCAGCCGGTTCAGCTGTCGCACGGTCACCCTGGGCGGTGCCCTGGTCCGGAACAATTTGTGTGCTGAACTCGGGGGAGCGGATGCGCATTGTGACATGTACGGCGCGTACAGTCTTTCGGGCAGGCAACATGTCGACAACCATACGACGATGATTCACGCAGCCCGGAACTGCACCAGCAACGAATTGTACAAGGGTGTACTCGACCAGCGTTCCAGGGGGGTTTTTCGCGGAAGGATCAAAGTCGAGCCGGATGCGCAAAAGACCGATGCGCAGCAGGCCAACAACACGCTGATTCTATCCAGGGATGCCGAAATCGACACCAAGCCCCAGCTTGAAATCTACGCAGACGATGTCAAGTGTTCCCACGGTGCGACCATCGGCCAGATGGATGGGCAGGCCTTGTTCTACTTGCGTTCCAGGGGAATCGACCGCCAGGAAGCCGAATCACTGCTGACCTATGCCTTCGTGAGCGATGTGCTGGGCCAGATCGAAATTGATTCCCTGCGCCGGTACCTGGAGAAAGTGCTGGGTGAACAGCTGATTCACGAAGATGAGCATCCAGGGCGGGAGTAGACCATGAAAAGAGTCAATTTTGATCCGGACCTGGAAAAGAAGAAGACCGAGATCATGGAACAGTTTCACAGCAACAATGGACCGGAACAGCTGGAAGGCTCAAAAGAGGCCGGTCCCGATGCGCACGCGGGGGAGCCGGTGAATGAAGAGGGGCTTCGCGAGCGCGTGATCGAGGCATTGAAGACGGTGTACGACCCGGAAATACCGGTGAATATCTACGATCTGGGCTTGATCTATAAAGTGGATATCCAGAACCGGTTTGTGGACATTGACATGACCCTCACTGCACCCGGCTGTCCGGTCGCCCACACGTTTCCCGGGATGGTGGAACGTTCGGTGGCCCTGGTGTCCGGCGTGGAGGGCGCAGCCGTCGAACTGGTGTGGGACCCTCCCTGGACACCGGAATTGATCAGTGAAGCCGCCCGGCTCGAACTCGGGCTGATATGAGCGAGTGGTTCATCGCAGGCAAGGCTGAAGACCTTGGCCCCGGGGAGCGGTGGGTGGTCGAAGTGGACGATGTAATGATTGCCATCTTCAATCTTGATGGCAGCTATTACGCCATGGAAGATGTGTGCACCCATGACGGTAGCGAAATCGCCAGCGGCTGCTTGGTCGGCGACAGTATCGAGTGTCCGCGACATGGCGCGCGCTTTAATGTCAAGACCGGCGAGGTAACAGCCCCGCCGGCGTATGAACCGGTCGATGTTTTTCCGGTGGAAGTGGAGAACGGGATCATTAAAGTCCGGGATGACCGCTGGGACTGAAAGGCTTTCGGTGGCCAGTTTTGACATTCTCTCGCCCTGAGGGATTGGGATTTCGACCTCGCAGTTCGGGTTTTCTCTCTTTCCGGAATTTTGGCGAACCTGGGTCAAGGGGGTCCTGTCCCAGCGGATGCGTCCTGACTGGCGGGAAGTCCGGGCCGGGCGGGTAAAGTCGTCAACGGCAGGCTGGACGATTTTCCGGTTCCCGGTAGTTTCAGGCACGGCAGAAATGCTGTCCAAAAAGAGCACTGGTTCTCGGGGTGAAGAGTGCACACAGGCGATCACGAGGCCACAAACTTTCCTGGGAACGCAGGGGGGGATGGTCGGGGTCTGGTGGCCGACGGTGAAAGGGTATCATCCCGCGCCGGGCCAGTAGTTTGTCGTCCAACACTCGGGCAAGGAGATGGATGCATCCACGCGCACGTACAGCATGGATGAGCACGGGAACCGATTCAACATGGCGGCCCGCGGGGCGAGCAGATATGAGAATTGCTGTAGTGTCTCTTACTGAATGCTTGAAAGTGTCTCTTATGTGTCCTAATCGGAACTTCATCCCCTGTTCCGACCCCACTCCACCCGTAACCACTTGAAATAAAACAGGGATTCCTGGTCAAGACAGGATTTTTGGGTGGATATTTGTTGCCATAATATATCCCACTGTATTTTTGTATTATCCTTGTAATTGTCCGGATATGTTTCTATAATGCCGCAACAATATGTTGCCATAACATAATCCCATGTCCTACCACGTCGATATCGTCCCCAACCAAACCAACAAACCCGCCATCCTCTTCCGCAAGGCCTGGCGGGAAGGCAAGCGCATCCGACGCAAGACCCTCGCCAATCTCTCCCGCATGCCCCCGGAGTTCGTCGACGCCCTGCGCGCCGTGCTCAAGGGGGCCGTCCTCCATCCGAACCTGAACACCCTGTTCCGGCTCCGGCGTGCCCTGCCCCACGGCCATGTCGCCGCGGTCCTGGGCACCTGCCGCAAGATCGGATTGCCGAGACGGCTTCACCGTTCATCCTCCCGGCATCGTGACCTGGCGCTGGCTGCCATCGTCTCGCGCATCCTCTCCCCCGGGTCCAAACTGGCCTGTGCCCGCCAGCTCTCTCCGGAAACCGCGGGACACTCCCTCGGCACCCTGCTCGGCACCGGACCGGTGCAGGGCAACGAGATGCTGGACATGCTCGACTGGCTGGCCAAACGACAGCGCTGGATCGAGCAGGGCCTGGCCCGGCGGCATCTGCGGGAGGGAACCGGGATTCTCTACGATGTCTCATCCAGCTATCTGGAAGGATCGTGCTGCCCGCTGGCCGCCTTCGGCTACAACCGGGACGGCAAGCGGGGCAAGCGGCAGATTGTCTACGGCCTGCTGTGCAGTGCCGAGGGCTGTCCGGTGGCCATCGAGGTGTTTGACGGCAACACCGGGGACCCGACCACGGTGGGGGCCCAGGTGGAGAAGATTCGGCAGCGTTTCGGCATGGACCGGGTAGCCCTGGTGGGGGACCGGGGCAGGTTGACCACGGCGCGGATCCGCGACGACCTGAAGCCGGTCGGACTGGACTGGGTCTCGGCACTGAAGACCGTGGACCTGCGCAAGCTGCTGAAGACCTCCGATTCCGGGGAACCGCCCCTGGACCCGGAGCAGCTGGTGCCGGACGCGGTGGCCCAGATTGTCCATCCGGACTTTCCCGGAGAACGGTTATTGGTCTGCCTCAACCCGCGCCTGCAAGAGGAACGCCGGCGCAAGCGCGAGGCGTTGCTTGAGGCCACCGAGAAGATTCTGGCGGATATCCAGGCCACCGTCCGGCGCAAGGGGTCCAAACTGCGCGGGGCCGCGGCCATTGGTCGCCGGGTGGGACGCGACGCCAACCGCCGCAAGGTGGAGAAGCACTTCGATATCGTCATCACCGGGGACGACCTGACGTTTACCCGCAACCAGGCGAAGATCGAGGCCGAGGCCCGGCTCGACGGCGTCTATGTCGTGCGCACCAGTCTCGATGACGAGGCCCTGCCGGCCGAGGAGGCGGTGTGGGCATACAAGCGTCTGGCACGGGTGGAACGGGCTTTCCGCAACCTGAAAACCGGACACCTCGAAGTGCGCCCGGTCTACGTCTATAACCCCACCCGGGTCCGGGCCCATGTCTTTTTGTGCATGCTCAGCCTGCATGTGCTCTGGCACATGA
>WTGA01000153.1 GCA_011523765.1 Gammaproteobacteria bacterium | reverse complement strand
TTTATCCAGATTGATGAAACGTCCCAGACCGGCTTCAAATGGTGTCATGGTCATTTCCATGTCGGTCATGTTGTCAAGAATACCCGACTCGATCCGGCGAATGGTCATCGCCCGGGTGGATGAGAACTCCATGCCATAGGGTTCCCCGGCGGCGACCAGGTGGTCCCACAGTGCCAGATGGTCCGTCGTGGCGCCGTCGCAATAGATCTCGAACCCCAGTTCGCCCGTGAAGCCGGTACGCGAAACATAAAGCCTCTGCCCGCCGAGAACAAAAAAGCCCGATCGGAAATAGGGGAAATCCCAGGAGATGGTTCCGTCCGATGCCGCATGCATGATATCGATGGAGGCCGGTCCCTGGATCTGGATCACGCGTGAACGGGGGTCCGAAATGGTCACGTCAAATCCGCCGCTGTGCGCAATCAGCCAGGTTTCAAAGGGACCGTCTGCCTGCACATACCAAAACCGGTCCGGCCCGAGCTTGAACAGCACGCCATCCATCATGATTCCTCCTTGCGGGGTACAGGCAATCGTATAATAGCCGCGTCCTTCGTGCATCGGTGCGATGTTGCGTGCGAAGACCCGGTCCAGGAACGGAACCGCATCGGGACCGCTGACCTCCACCGGTTTTTCAGGGACATCAAAGATCAAGGCCTTGCGTCGCAGGACCCAGTATTTTTGAACCGGGTCTTCGCCCATATAGATTGCCAAATAACGGCCGGCATAGACTCCGCGTATCATGTCGGGGCTATCCGTGCGGGCAATAAAGGGCGACTCCTCAAAACGCCGGGCGCTGACCCGCACCGTGTTTTCCAGGTCCGAGGATTCTTGCAGGTTCTTCATGGTGATGGCTTCCGGTTTGATGCATCGCCCTGAGATTTCCGGGGGCGTAAAATGTGCGGGGGTTCATGTGCCGTGACGGCTGGCGGCGGTGCGTTGTAGCACTCGACTTCCACCAGGCAGGAATGGGCAATCGGCCCCTGCCCGAGCCGGGATGTTCCTTTGTCCGGCGTCAGGACGTTGGGATTGCCGTGTTTGCACAGGCTGCCGGGCTCGGTCGGGTCCATGGGATCAAGCCAGGCCCCCGTACTCAACTGGACCACGCCCGGACGAATACCGCGGTTGATTTGCACGCCGGCCAGGCAGGCTCCCCGATGATTGAATACGCGCACGATGTCGCCATTTTTCAATCCCCGTGCCTGCGCATCCGCCGCATTCATTCGCACCGGCTCGCGTCCCCGGATTTTGGCAGACCGGCTGTGGCTGCCGTGGTCAATCTGTGAATGTAGCTTGTTCCCGGGCTGATTCGATACCAGGTGCAGGGGATAGGAGGGGTTTTTGGCCCCCAGCCATTCGCAAGGCTCCAGCCAGGCCGGGTAACCCGGGCAGTCATCATAGCCAAATCCCGCCACGGTCTGGGAAAAGATCTCGATCTTACCGCTTGGAGTGGCCAGCGCGTTCTTTTCGGGGTCGGCACGGAAATCACGCAGCATCACAGTCGGGGCCGATGGGGCATCGGCTTTAAACCAGCCGTCTTTGCGAAACTGTTCATAGCCCGGGATATGGATTCCGGCTTCAGCCGTGTGTGCACGGGTTTGCTCGTAAATCCAGCGTTGCCAGTCTTCCTGGCCGCGCCCTTCAGTGAAATCCTGTTCAATGCCCATGGCGCGTGCAATGCCTGCGAAGATCTCGAAGTCATTGCGGCTTTGCCGGTATGGCCTGGTCAGTTTCGACATCGACACGATATAGGGGTCGCGAGGGGTCATTGCAATATCGCTGCGTTCCAGGGGGGTCGTACAGGGCAGGACGATATCCGATCGCTTGGCAAGCGAATTCCAGCACCATTCATGGGTAATCACGGTGTCCGGCTTCGCCCAGGCGCGCATCAGCCGGTTGAGGTCCTGGTGGTGGTGAAACGGGTTGCCGCCTGCCCAATAGACCAGCCTGGTGTCAGGGTATTCGTACGTCGCCCCATCGAAGTCAAAGGTCCCGCCCGGATGAAGAAGCAGGTCACTGATCCGTGCGACAGGAATGAAATCGTCAACGGGATTGTCGCCTTGCGGAAACGCCGCACCGTTCAGGATCGTGAACTGGCCGCCGACATGGTTGGTGGCACTGTACCCGAAGCCGAACCCGGTACCTGGCAGACCAACCTTGCCCAGCATGCATGCCACCGTGATTGCCGCCCAAAAGGGTTGTTCCCCATGGTCCTGCCGGGTCAGGGACCAACTGACAGAAATCATCGTGCGCCGGGTTGCCATCCGCCTGGCAAGGGAACGGATCGCATCGGCCGGTATTTCGCTGATCTGTGCCGCCCAGTCGGCGGACTTGGCCAGGCCATCGGTTTTGCCCAGCAGGTAAGGCAGGAATTGTTCGAAACCTTCCGTATAGCGGTCCAGAAAGGCCTGGTCGCTCAATCCTTCCACATGAAGTGTATGGGCGATCCCCAGCAAAATGGCGGTGTCGGTGTTGGGGCGCGGCGCAAGCCATTCACTTTTGACCTCGTCACACAGGTCTGATCTGAGGGGGCTGATATTCACGAACTGAATGCCGGCCGCCGCGGTTGCAAACAGGTTTTCACGTTGGTAGTGATGCCCCGTCCCGCCTTGGCAAATCTGCCCGTTTTTCAGGGGGATCCCGCCAAAGCAAACCAGCAACTCCGTGTTTTCGCGGATGGATTCCCAGCTGGTGCAGGTATCAAGATAGGCGCGATAGCTGCCGAGGATGTGCGGCACAACGGCTTCTGCAGCAGCGAAGCTGTAGGTGAATTTGGATCGTGTATACCCGCCGATGCAATTGAGAAACCGGTGCAGTTGGCTTTGGGCGTGATGGAATCGTCCCGCACTTGCCCAGCCATAGGACCCGCCAAAAATGGCTGAATTGCCGAAGTTTCTGCGGACCCGGTCCAGTTCATCCGCAACCAGGCGTTCGGCTCGCTCCCAGCTGACTTCGACAAATGAATCCACCCCGCGCAGGTCATTGCGCGTACCGGGACCCCCCGCGAGCCAGCTCTTGCGCACCATCGGTGCGTCAATCCGGCTGGGGCCGTGCTGCACATCCAGAATCCCGGCACCAATGGGCGAGGGGTCCGGATCATGTTCGAACCCCAGAAGCTCCTGTACCCGGCCATTGCTGACCCGGGCACGGTACGTTCCCCAGTGTGAACTGGTCAACGGCAGGTCTTCTTCTGCGGGTACTACGTCCATCCTTGCACCCGTTCGGTCACTGCGTGCCCAGTCCCAGTTCGGCCTGCCGTTTCTTGCTCCACCCCTGGGTCATGCGGTCGGCGATGATGGCGATGATCGCCATGCCGAGCCCGGCGATGATGCCGACCCCGAAATCTCCATCACTGAGGCCGATATACACGATCTGTTCCAGTCCGTTGGTCCCGACCAAAGCGGCAATGACCAGCATTGCAATAGCGTACATGATCGTTTGGTTCAGGCCCAACAGCATTACCGGGAGCGCCAGCGGAATTTTGACCTGCCACAACAATTGCCGCTTGGTCGCGCCCATCATGTTGCCGGCCTCGATCACATTGGCAGGCAGGTTGCGCAGTCCGTGTTCGGCATAGCGAATCGCCGGAACAAAAGCGTAGGCCATGATGGCCAGGAGGCCGGTGAACTCTCCAATTTTGAAAACCATCACAAAAGGGATCAGGATAACGAAAAGCGGCATCGTCTGCATCGTGTCATTGATCGGGCGCACGAAAGCCGAAACCCTGTCATTGTGTGCGGCCCAAATACCGACGGTTGTGCCAAAGAGAAAGGAGAGGGTGGCCGCAATTCCGCACAGGTAAACCGACAACATGGCTTCGGCCCAGTTTCCGGTGACAACCAGAAAACCCAGGCCAAGGACGGTGCCAAGACACAAGGTCGGTCCACCGATTTTCCAGCCTGCAACACCGAAGACCAAAATCACGGCAGGCCAGGGTATGTTGGACAGCCCATAGTACAGGAATACGGCAGACAGCAGCACGACAATCCCGGCCGTGGTCCGGCCACGCATCGCACACCACAGGCTCAACGCTGCCATCCCCGCCGCATAGACCACCTTATGCGCCATGGTCAATTCAAATCCCCAGGTAAACGGACTGACGGCGCCTTGCAGGCCGATTTTGGTGGGCAGCATCACGAAGAAGAAGGAGGAGGTCTTGATGGTTTCGATCTGGGCCCGGAAATTGACGATGAGATAGGTCAATGCGTCGTTCATGGTCTGCGCCGGGCTCCAGACCAGCTCACGTGGCCAATCGGAAAACAGGATGAAAACCTTTGAAAGCGTAAAGAACAGGGTGGCTCCCATTACGGCGATGATCAGGATTCGATAACGCTCGAGAGTGCTTTTTTCATCCGGTTCATAGACACCGGACCGTTGTGCCAACCCCGCCGTCACGCGATCAATGACCATGGCCATCAAGGCAATGACCATGCCGACGAGCAGGCTCTCCCCGAATTGGGCTTTGCGGATTGTCGAGAGAACTGCCCAGCCAATGTCAGACGTTCCTCCAATGATCGAAGCAATGATCACCATGCTCAGGGATGCCATGGTGGTCTGGTTGACGCCCAAGAGAATTTGTTTGTGCGAGGATGGTACACGCACCTGCCAGAACAGCTGGCGCGGTGTTGCACCGGACATCAGGCCAGATTCGATGACCGAAGGCGGGACACCGCGAAGCCCGACAATCGTGTTGCGCACCATGGGCGGAAAGGCATACAGCACGCTGGCAATTAACCCGACGACCGTACCGAATCCGAACAGCATGAGAATGGGCAGCAAATAGGCAAAGGCGGGGACTGTCTGGAGAACATCGAGTGTCGGCATGATCGCCCGCTCCGCGCGGTCGGAATAAAAGCCCCAGACCCCAAATGCAAATCCCACCAGAATCGCCAGCGGGACGGAGATCGTAACCAGCGCCAGGGAGTTCATGCTTTCCTCCCAATAGCCGATCACGACCATGTAAAGCGTTGAAGCCAGGGTGAACAGCGCCAACCGCCATCCCGATGCCGCATACGCCACCACACAAAACAGAAACACGCTGACTGACCAGGGCACGCCATTTAGCACCTGTTGTGCCGCCCAGATCGGCCACTGGAGCACCCAGGAAATCCCCTGGAAGAACCAGTTGAAATTCCGGACGATCCAGTCCATGATCGTGTTCAGCCAGTCGGCCAGGGGAACCACCAGAGTGTCCGGGTACTTCAACAGCCATTCGCTCTTTGCCTGGACCGCAATGCAAACCAGCGTGATGGCGACCACCCCCAGCCAGTGGAGGAACTTTCGGTCAATATTCGATCGCATACAAGCTTACACCCTCACTGGGGCAGGCTCGTCGCCGCTGCCGGACGCGAGCGCGGAAACAACACCACGTGCCGTCGCAATGCCTAGGACCGACCCGTCCTTTGCCTCCACCAGCACCCCTTCTTCGTGATCGGAAACGTAGCGCAACAGTTGGGAGACCAGTGTATCCCCGGATATCCTGCCCATTCCTTCGGTCGGTCCCGAGGGTTCTTCGACGATATCTGCGGCACGGAGGATGCTTTCCCACGGAACATCATGGGTAAATTCGCGGACATAGTCATCAACCGGATTCAGGATCAGATCAACCGGGCTGCCAATCTGCACAATGGCTCCGTCGCGCATGATTGCCATCCGGTCCGCGAGGCGCAACGCTTCTTGGAAGTCATGTGTGATAAAGACGATGGATTTGTGCAGGACCGATTGAATGCGCAAGAATTCGTCCTGCATCTGTTTCCGGATCAGGGGATCAAGAGCCGAAAACGGCTCATCCAGAAACCAGACATCCGGTTCGACAGCCAGGGACCGCGCAATGCCGACCCGCTGCTGTTGCCCGCCTGACAACTCGTTCGGAAAATTGTTCTCGCGACCCTGGAGGTCCACGAGTTCGATCACGCGTTCGGCCTGGGCGTAGCGTTCGCTTTCGCTGATGCCCTGCAGTTTCAGGGGAAAGGCAATGTTGTCGATCACGTTCAGATGCGGCATCAGGCCGAAATTCTGGAACACCATCCCCATCTTGTGACGACGGATTTCACACAGTTCCTGATCGGATTTTTTCAGGAGGTCTTCGCCATCGAGCAGGATTTCTCCCGCTGTGGGCTCGACCAGGCGGGACAGGCAGCGGACAGTCGTCGACTTGCCGGATCCGGACAGTCCCATGATGATGAAGGTTTCCCCGACATGGACATCAAAGCTGACGTTCGCGTTGGCCACGATGTGACCGCTGCTGCGGACCGTGCCGGCATGGGCATCGGCATCTTCGACATTGCCGTTGCCTCCATCAAAGAACTGGTCAGGGCCGGGACCGTAGATTTTCCAGACATTGCGGCAAGACAACTTGACCGTCCGGTCTTCTGCGACGTTGGTGTTGATCTCGGTCTCCTGGGAATTCCGCCTGTGGGTCAAGGGGGGGGTCAACCATGCGGAATTGTGTGTCATGCCCCCCGTTCTTATGGATATCCAGGCAGCGCCCTTGAAGGGCGCTGCCCGTTTGTCCAGGAACGTATTTTACATCATTGCCGCGTCAATCCAGGGCTTCCACCGGGCCTCATTGTTGGCAATCCACTCCGCCGCAACGTCGTCCACATCCCGGCTTTCGTTGTCGACCTGGAGAATGGCCGCATTCTCGTCCGAGTTGGTCAGGGACATCAAGGTCAGCATCTTGAATGCTGCGGGCCACTTTTCTTCGAGGCCGCTCCAGGCCACTTTGTTGACCGTCGCCTGGGCAAAACCGCATGCGGTGTCTTTTTCCTGGGTTTCCTCCACGCATTCTCCCTCGGTTGCGTTCCATTCCACCCAGTTGAAGTCATGGGCGGCAAATATCCAATGCGGTTGCCACATCATCATGAGGATCGGGGCTTCCGCTGCCTGTGCAGAGGTCAGTTCGGCAACCATGGCACCTTCACTGCCACCGGGAATCGCCTTGAACGGCAGGCCGATGGCGGCAACCACATCCCGCGAACGGGTACCCCAATCCGCGGGGTAGGTGATCAGTCGGCCTTCAGGGAAAGTGTCGGCGGCGGCAAATGCCTGTGCACACTCGTAGAGCGCTTTGTAATCGGGCAAACCCGGGCATTTTTCTTCCATGTAAGGGGGGTAGATCCAACCTTCCTTCGGTTCAAGCCCAAGGTTGCCCACGACAACAATGTCACCGGATTCCACCGCTTTGGGATAAAGGTCGCCAACGTTGTTGCTCCAGACTTCCGTCTGGAAATGCAGGTTTCCCTGCGCCAGACCGGCATGCTGGGGCAATGCCCCGGCGCTTACGTATTCGATGTTGTAACCCATTTTTTCAAGGAGTCCGCCCGCAACCTTGGCGGAGAAGAGCTGCCCCGTCCAGTCGTTCAGGATCACTTTGATCGGGTCGCTGGATTCCGGCACATCGGCCGATACCGTGGTTCCGCTTATCGCAAGCATGGCCGCTGCAATCAACGCTGAAACTGTAAACTTCTTTGACATCTTTCCTCCTGTGATGCGGTGGCAGAGCCGGCCTGTTTGCCTTGCAATACGCACCTGTGTTGATTTACGGTCAGAGAAACCTACCATCAGAAAGTCTGCAAGTCAATTGATGCATTTGGCAC
>WTGA01000143.1 GCA_011523765.1 Gammaproteobacteria bacterium | reverse complement strand
GGGATTGGGGCATCTGGACGAGGAGGGGCGTTAGCGATGTTGGCTACCCCGATGAGCCGTCAAAATGTATATGGAACTGGTTGTGCGTAGTGAAGTATATAATTCCCAAATGGTAAATTCTCCTTGCGGTACAATCCGGGACGATGCCCGGAGACCGGGTACGCCATTGTGGAACGGGTGGACATGACCGTGGTCTTCGGCGCTACCGTGCGGAACCACTGTGGAAGGACGCATTGGCTCGGCTGATTCCACGGATTGAGATCCCGGACATTGCGCTCAAGCCTGAGCGGGATGTTGCCAGGGCGCTGACCGAACAGCTGCCCGACCATGTCACCATCCTGCACAGTTATCCATGGTTGCGGGCACAGCGCAACGATCAACCCGCAAAAGTGACCCTGCAGGAAGGGGAGGCGGATTTCCTGGTATTCTGGCCAGACCGCGGACTGCTCGTAATCGAAGTCAAGGGGGGAATCATTGAGTACGACGCGGATTCCCGCCGCTGGAACCGGGTCGTGCGCGACCAAACCCGGGAGATCAGGGATCCATTTGAACAGGCCAGGAGAAATTCCTATCACATCATCAATCTGATCCGGCGCCAGGTGTACGGGGGGGGTCCCCCGCCGTTTTCTTATGGCTATGCCGTCTTTTTTCCTGACTGTGTCTACCACGGTGCCATGCCGCCGGGAGCGGAAGCCGCCATCACCCTGTCCGCCACCGACCTCGGCCATGTGCCGGACCGGATTGCGAAGGCATTGAAGCGATGGTCCAGGACGGGTTCTCCCCCTGTGCTGGGAAAGGGCGAAGCCGCCAGGGTGATGAGAGCCATCCTGCCGGCATTCAACCTGTTGCCGGTGCTGTTTCGCGCCATCGAGGAACAGGAAGAACTGCTGGTCAGGATGACGGAGGAGCAATTGCGGTTGCTGGTCTTTCTGGGAAACAACAAACGGGTTGCGATTGAGGGGGTCGCGGGTTCCGGCAAGACGATGCTGGCCAAGAGGCAGGTGGAGAAATTTGCCGCCGGGGGGAAGAAATCCCTTTTCCTGTGTTACAACCGGCGGCTGGCCGATTGGCTGAAACAGGGCATCCCGCAGGAACTGTCCGACCTGGTCCATGTGTCCCATTTTCACGGGTTGTGCCATGACTGGTGCGTAAGGGCCGGAATCAGGTTTTCGCCATCGCCGGTCAACCGCCAGGCCTTCTGGGATGAAGAGGCGGCCAACCTGCTGTGCGAAGCCATTGAGGTGCTTCCGGAGCGATACGAGTGCATTGTGGTGGATGAGGCCCAGGATTTCTGTCCGGACTGGTGGGTGCCCCTGGAGATGCTGAACGCCGAAGAGGACCAGGGGGTCCTGTACGTGTTTTATGATCCGGCCCAGAATCTGTACCATAGGGAGGGGAACCCGTTCCCGGTTCTTGGCGACCCCTTCCATCTGCCAACCAATTGCAGAAATACCAAATCGATTGCCGGTACCTGCTCAACCATACTGGATTCGAAAATCCGGGTGCACCCGCATGCCCCCGCCGGCCTGGAAACAGAAGTGGTCATCGAACCGGACCATCGGGTACCCGGACTGCTGGATGCCTGGATACGGAAATGGACTCTGGCAGACAAAATCCTGCCCGGCCAGATCGTTGTCCTGTCCAGGTCCCGGTTTGACCGGTCCTGCCTGCAGGGCGTGGAGTCACTGGGCGGCACGGACCTGGTTCACGACCCCGTCCAGTGGCGGGGCGGTGCCGGGGTGCTGTTTTCAACCATACGGTCGTTCAAGGGGCTGGAATCGGACATCGTGATCCTTGTCGACCTGGTTGTACCGGATTCGAAGATGAACTTCACCCGGTCAGATTTTTATGTGGCGTGCTCCAGGGCAAAACATGTGCTGAAAATCATTTCCGAAAAGGAAATAGGCCTGCTGCAGGCATGAAGGGCGGATCATGCCGGTCATCCCGGGTTGGAGGGGTTCGGTTCCGGGTCTGCGGCCGCCAGGCCGGGAATCACCGGGGCCGGGGCAGTGGAAGGTGGCCCGTGCGTCTGAAGACAGGGAGGTCACCGGGCTGATGGAACCGTTTGCAATGAACCCGGAAAAAGCTTCCTATGCGGAGGTTTTCGGGGCGCTGGACCAGGGAGCGACCGTGGTGACCGGAAATATCCGTTTGGCCGGGGTCATTCGCGGGATGTTTGAGCAGCAGGCGGTTGACCGGGGAGAGGAAGTCTGGCCAACCCCGGATGTGCTGCCCTGGTCGGCCTGGATGCAAAGGACCTGGGAAGAGGCGATGGTTTCCGGGTCCACCCCGACTCCCCATCTTCTGCTCTCGTCCCCGCAGGAACGGCGGGTATGGGAAGACATCATTACCTCGGAGGCGGTCGGGGAGCCCTGGGAACAGGTGTCCGGGTCGGTCCACCGGGCGCAGGAGGCCTGGCAGCTGATGCAATCGTGGCGATTGCCGTCGGACGGGATGGCATTCCGGTACAACCAGGACAGTGCTGCGTTCTGGAGATGGAAAGACCGGTTCGAGTCCAGGTGTACGGACCAGGGCTGGTTGCCGGCCGCCCGTCTTGCCGATGAAATCCTGCTCAGCCTCCAGGCGGGGGAATGGACCGGTCCCGGTGAACTGGTGCTGATCGGCTTTGATGAACTGGTGCCGCAGCAGCAGGCCCTGCTGCAGGGGCTGGCTGGACGGGGCTGCACGGTGCGATGGTTGCAGCTTGCCGGCCGGGAGGGCCGGAAATCCCGGACCAGCTGTGCGGATGCGCGGCAGGAAGCCACCGTCATGGCGCGATGGGCCCGGCAGCACCTTGAAAGAAATCCGGCGGCAGTGATTGGTGTCGTGGTTCCGGAACTGGCATCGAAACGGGACCTGGTCATCCATGCACTGGATGCGGTTCTGGTTCCGCACGCCATGCAGCCGGGACAGCAGTCGGCGGCGCGCCCCTACAATCTTTCCCTGGGCCCCCCGTTGAGCGCCTGTCCGGTGATCGGGACCGCGCTGAAGCTGCTCGGCCTGCTGGCACCAACGGTCTCCCTGGAAGAAGTGGGCAGGCTGGTCCGCTCCCCTTTCATGGATGGATGGGAGCGGGAATCCGGTGCCCGGGCATTGCTGGATGGGCGGTTGCGGGAAGCCGGCGAACTGCAGGTGTCGTTGAGGACACTGCACTATCACGCATCGCAACGCGGCAAACCGTATTACTGCCCGCAATTGGCAGCCAGTCTGGATGCCTGGAGAACGGCTGTCCGGGACATCCCGCGGACGGATACTCCGGGGCAGTGGTCGGAACGGTTTTCCGGATTGCTGAAGACAGTTGGATGGGCCCGCGGGCGGGCCCTGTCAAGCGCGGAATACCAGGCCACGGAGGCCTGGCAGGAACTGCTGGGCACGTTTGCTTCACTGGGGCTGGTGTCGGAACCGATGAATGCACGCACTGCAGTGGGCCAGCTGCGGCAGCTGGCGGAAAACCGGATGTTCCAGCCGAAAACCGGGCGGGTCCCCGTGCAGGTGCTGGGCATGCTCGAGGCGGCCTGTCTTCAGTTTGACTGCCTGTGGATCATGGGGCTGCATGATGGTGCCTGGCCGGTCCCCCCGAGACCGAACCCCTTTATCCCGCTGCCTTTGCAGCGCAAGGCCGGATTGCCCCATTCCAGCGAGGAGCGGGAGTTGCAGGTATCGCGCACCATGACCCGCCGGCTGCTGGCCAGTGCGCCCGAAGTGATTGCCAGTTCGCCGCAGCGCCAGGGCGACGAAGAACTGCGTCCCAGCCCTCTCATTTCGGATCTTGGTGCCGTGGACCCGGAAGCACTGCATTTATGGCCCGCTTCAACCTGGCAGGAAGCGATCCGCGACAGTGCCGGGCTGACGGCACTGGAGGAAGACCCGGCCCCTCCTTTGGAGCAGGAGGAAGTCCGGGGCGGCAGCCGTGTTTTCAAATTGCAGGCGGCCTGTCCCTTTCGTGCCTTTGCGGAACTCCGGCTGGGTGCCCGGGCGCTTGGGCACGCCGACATCGGGTTGGATGCCTTGGCCCGGGGGACACTGGTCCATCGCGTCCTGGAGAAAGTGTGGCATGTGCTCAAATCACGCCAGGCGTTGCGGGACATGGAGGCCGCGGAGATGGAAACCATGGTGTCCACCCGGGTGGACGAGGTGATTGATTCCGTTTCCGCCAGGTATCCGCTGACATTTTCCGCGGGCTTTCGGAAACTGGAGGCCAGGCGATTGTGCGGGCTCGTGCTGGAATGGCTGCAGTTGGAAAAGCGTCGTCTTGTTCCGTTCCGGGTTGCACAGAAGGAGGAAAAGCATGAAGCGATGGCAGGGGGAATCCGTGTTCAGCTGTATATCGACCGTATTGACCAGCTGGAAGATGGCCGCCAGATCTTGATTGACTACAAGACCGGCAGGGAGGTGAGCCCTGCGCGGTGGTTCGGTGAGCGGCCGGACGACCCGCAGCTGCCGCTGTACAGCATGGCGGCCGGGGCGGAGCTTTGCGGGGTATTGTTTGCGCACGTGAAGACCGGCGACATGAAGTTCAGGGGGGTGACGGAAGAAGACAAACTGGTGCCGGGCGTGAGGTCGTATGCCAGCCTGAAACTACCGTACCCGGCCACCACGTGGCCGGGGTTGCTGGACCAATGGAAATCCGCAATCGAGGAGCTGGGCAAGGCGTTCCGCAAGGGGGATGCGGCGGTGGACCCGAAGAAATACCCCGCGACCTGCACCCATTGCCATCTCACGCCATTGTGCCGGATCAACGAATCGAATGCATTGGCCGGCCAGTCTGCCGGAGTGCAGGACCCGCCATGAATGGGCCGGACAGCATATCCGACCGGGCCGCCCGTTCGCGGGCGCTGGACCCCTCGGAATCGTTCATTGTGCAGGCGCCCGCAGGGTCGGGAAAGACGGGGTTGCTGATCCAGCGTTTCCTGGTGCTTCTGGCCGGGGCCAGGACCCCGGAGGAGATCGTTGCAGTGACCTTTACCCGCAAGGCGGCCGGTGAGATGCGCCAGCGGATCCTGGACGCCCTGGTCGGCGCAAGGGAGGGTCCGCTGCCGGAAACGGACCATGAGAAGCGGACCCGGGAACTCGCCCGGGACGCATTGGAGCGCGACGGGGCCCTGGGATGGCAGCTGCTTGACAACCCGTCGCGTCTGCGCATCCAGACGATCGATTCCCTGTGTACGGCATTGGTGCGGCAGATGCCCGTCCTCTCCCGGTGTGGCTCGGTCCCCGCCATTGCCGAAGACGCCGGACCCGTTTATCGCGAGGCGGCCCGCAATACGATCGCCGAACTGGAATCGGGGGCCGCATGGTCGGATTCCATCGCCTATCTGGTCGAGCACCTGGACAATCGGCTGGACAGGCTGCAGGGCCTGGTCGTGGACATGCTTGCCCGGCGCGAGCAGTGGTTGCGGCACATCATCGGTCCGGACCAGGCCGGGCCGCAACGGGCCCGCCTGGAAGAGGCCCTGGGCCGGGTGATTGCCGAAGCACTGGGTCCATTGAAAGAACAGGTGCCGGAAGGCTGCAAGCCGGAATTGATTGAGCTGGCCCGGTACGCGGGGGGAAACGTGGAAGACCGGGGCTCGCCGATTGCCGCCTTGTGGGACCTGACCGGGCTTCCCGGCAGGCAGCGGTCGGATTTTTGCCAGTGGAAAGGGCTTGCCGTGCTGATGCTGACCAACGAAGGGAACTGGCGGAAAAGCCTGACCAGGAATATCGGGTTTCCGGCCGGAAAAGGCCTCCGCACCCAGATGAAGGATAGAATGCTGGCCCTGCTGGAATCCCTGAAAGAGGAAGAGGAATTTCGTCAGCAGCTGCATGACGCATGCAGGTTGCCGCCGCATCGGTACACGGAGGAGGAATGGAAGACCCTGGAGGCTCTGGTGGAGACGTTGCGGGTTGCCGCCGCGCACCTGGATCTCGTGTTCAGCGAAACGGGGCAGGCGGATTTCCCGGCCCTGACCCGGGCCGCCATCCGGGCTTTGGGGGACCCAGAAGAGCCCACGGACCTTGCACTGGCGCTGGATTACCGGATCCGGCATTTGCTGATTGACGAATTCCAGGATACCTCGTTCAGCCAGTACGAACTGCTCAAGGGACTGACGGCCGGCTGGCAGGCGGGGGATGGGCATACCCTGTTCCTGGTTGGAGATCCCATGCAGTCCATTTACCGTTTCCGGGAAGCGGAAGTGGGACTGTTTCTCGTTGCAAGAGAGCACGGGATCGGCCATCTGCCCCTTGAATTTCTCTGCCTGGAGGTCAATTTCCGCTCCCAGCAGGGAATCGTTGACTGGATCAATCAGCACTTCCGGGACATCCTTCCCGCACAGGACAACATCTCCAGGGGTGCCGTGTCCTATGCCCCGTCAACGGCCGTCCATCCCAAACTGGAGGGGGAGGCCGTAGTGGTCCATCCCTCGTTCGTCTGTCCGCCTGCAAAGCGTGATGACCTCGCGGAAGCGCACCAGGTGGTGGCCATCGTCCGGCAGGCCAAAGCAGCGCATCCGCAGGGGACCACGGCGATCCTGGTCCGGAGCCGGAGCCATCTGGTGCGGACCGTGGAGCAGCTCCAGAAGGCCGGACTCCGTTTCCAGGCGGTGGAAATCGATTCCCTGGCGCATCGGCCGGTTGTCCAGGACCTGCTGGCACTGACCCGGGCGTTGAGCCATCTCGGGGACCGCATCGCATGGCTGGCCGTTCTCCGTGCTCCGTATTGCGGGTTGACGCTCGAAGACCTGCATGTCCTTGCAGGAGAGGATTCCAGCACCCCGGTGATCGATTTGCTCCATCAGCCGGTGCGCATGGAACGGCTGGGCCAGGATGGCCGGAGCCGCCTGGACCGGGTGTTGCCCGTGCTGGACCGGGCACTGTCGGAGCAGTCTCGGGGGTCCCTGCGCTCCCTCGTGGAAGGGGTGTGGATGGTGCTCGGGGGCCCCGCCTGTGTAACGGACGAAACCGGCCTCGAAGACGCAGAGGTCTACTTCCAGTTGCTCGAACGACTCGGCAGTGCCGGGGAGGTCCCGGATATCCACGATCTCAATCACCAGGTGGAGCAGCTGTTCGCCCTGCCGGACCTGGCGGCGGACGCTTCCCTCCAGCTGATGACGGTGCACCGGGCAAAAGGGCTGGAGTTCGATACCGTGATTGTCCCCGGACTGGGCCGCGAAACGCGGCACAATGAGGAGAAGTTGCTGCAGTGGCTGGAACGGGGCGGGGCGGTGAACCGTCGTGACCTTCTTCTGGCTCCCATCCGCCGGGAGGGTGAGAACCCGAACCGGATCGCGGCTTACCTGCGTCGCCTGGAACAGGAGAAAGGCCTTTTCGAAGACAGCCGGCTGCTGTATGTCGCCGCTACCCGGGCCAGGCAGCGCCTGGAACTCCTGGGACATGTCGAAGTAAGGAAAGCGGACCAGGGACATGAACTGAAAGAGCCCCGTGCCGGGGCGCTCCTGTCCCGTTTGTGGCCGGTACTGAAGGATCACTTTGCGGCCAGCCTGGCTGAAATCCCGTTGCCGGAAACCGCGGTTGAGCCCGAGACCCGTACGGTGGCACGGACCCGCCTGGTACCGGACTGGGAACTCCCGGCTCCTCCGCAGTCCGTTCAGGTTGCGGAATCGAGCGTGCAGGAATCCGAGGAAGAGCCGATAAAATTTGAATGGGCCGGAGAAACCGCCCGGCTCGTCGGAACGGTGGTGCACCGGCTCCTTCAGCACATGGGGGCGGTCGGCGGGGAGCGGATAACGCCCGGCGATTTGTTCCGCTACGGGCAGGTGGGCCGTAAAATGCTGGCCCGTCTGGGAGTTCCGCAGAACCGTCTCGAGACGGCGATTGAAACCATCTCCACCGCCCTGGAGAGGGCATTGGGCGATGAACGCGGCCAGTGGATCCTGAGCAGCCAGCATGCGGAAGCGAGGTGTGAGCTGGCCTTGAGCTGGAACCGGGACGGCCGCGTGGAACACAGGATTATTGACCGGACATTCGTGGACGGACAGGGAACGCGCTGGATCATCGACTACAAGACCGGGTCCCACACCGGGGGGGGTGTGGAGAGGTTCCTGGACCAGGAGCAGGACCGCTACCGGCCGGACCTGGACCGTTATGCCGGTATAATGAGCAAAATGGACGCAAGACCCATTCGCCTGGGCCTGTATTTCCCCCTTCTGCAGGGATGGCGGGAATGGCCCTATATCCCGGGCAAACCCGTATAGAAACCGATGCCCACCACTTTATTCTGGCACGACTACGAGACTTCGGGTCTCGACCCCCGGCGTGACCGTCCCGTGCAGTTTGCCGGGCTGCGCACGGATGAGGCACTCAATGAAACCGCAGAACCGCTGGTGCTGTACTGCCGGCCGACGCTGGACATGCTCCCCGATCCGGAAGCCTGCCTGCTTACCGGGATTACCCCGCAGCAGGCGGACCGGCAGGGGGTGCCGGAACCGGAATTCATCGCCCGCATCCACGCTGAAATGGCGCACCCGGGAACCTGCGGTGTCGGGTACAACACCCTGCAATTTGACGATGAGGTGACTCGCCATACCCTCTACCGGAATTTCCACGACCCCTACGCCCGGGAATGGAGACGGGGCAATTCCCGCTGGGATATCATCGATCTCCTGCGCATGGCCGGTGCCCTGCGGCCGGAAGGAATCACCTGGCCCAGGCACGATGACGGCCGGCCCAGTTTCCGGCTCCAGGATCTGGCCATGGCCAATGGCCTGGCCCATGAATCCGCCCACGATGCCCTGTCCGATGTCCGGGCCACCATTGAGTTGGCGCGCCTGGTTCGCGATCGGCAGCCGCGCCTGTACGAGTGGCTGTTTCGGCTCCGCAACAAGAAAAGGGCGGCTGGGCAGCTGGACCTGGTCACGCAGAGGCCGGTGCTGCATACTGCACGGGCGTACCGGCCGGAGACCGGCTGCACTACCCTGGTGATGCCGCTGCTTGCGGAGCCGGGCAATGGCAACGGTGTGCTGGTTTACGACCTGCGCCAGGATCCGCGTCCTTTCCTGGACCTGGACGAAGAGAGCCTGCATGGTCGCCTGTTTGCCCGGAAAGGGGACCTGCCCGAAGACGCGGAGCGGCTGCCGGTCCGGTCCGTGAAGATCAACAAGTGCCCGGCCCTTGCGCCCCGAAACACGCTCGATGAATCGGCCATTGAGCGGATCGGAATCGACCTGGATGCCTGTGACCGTCACTGGGAGCAATTGAGGATGAACCGGGAATTCAGCCAACGGGTGGCCCGGGCCTACTCGAGGAAGGAGTTCAGTCCCGCCACGGATGTGGAACTGATGCTGTATGAGGGGTTCCCGAGCGATGCGGACCGTTCGTTGCAGGCCCGGGTACGCAATGCATCCGGGCAGGATCTCAGGGAGGCGTCTTTCAATTTTCGCGACCAGCGGTTGCCCGAACTGCTGTTCCGTTATCGTGCCCGGCACTGGCCGGAGACCCTGTCCGCAAAGGACCGGCAACGGTGGGAGGTGTTCCGGGACCATCGGCTCCGGGAGGCCGACGGCGGCGGCAGCATTACCCTGGCCGAGTACTACGGGCAGATTGCCCGGTTGCGTACCGAGCGCGCAGGGCATGCCGGGGACCAGCGTATTCTGGATGCCCTGGAATCATGGGGAAAGAGGGTTTCATCCGTGGACTAGCGGGAGGGGGAAGGATGTTGTGCACGCCGCAAACCCGGGAAGCCCGCGAAAGGTCCGCCCGGACCGCACCCCGGGATCATGAGCCGGAGGTGACAGTGGTACCGAGGAAAGGACTTGAACCTTCACGGGCTTTCGCCCACTAGCACCTGAAGCTAGCGCGTCTACCAATTCCGCCACCTCGGCAAAGGGGGGCAATGTACCGATTGCAGGGCGCCATGTCAATTGTTTTGGAGGGTTTTGCGCCAGGCGCGTGCCGGGGAATGCCGCATGGATTTCAAGCCGGACGGCACCGGGAATATCCCATGGCAAGCGGCAACCGGGCCGGTTGTGCCGGGAACATTATTCCGGCCGGATGGCGTATGGCCTATGTCAATCCAGGCACAGATGGGGTATTCTCGCCGGGTCAAAAAAAGTATCGAACCGAAAATGCCAAACCCCAACGAATTAAGAGAATCACTGTCCAGATCAGTCGTGCGTATCGAGGCACTAAGGGGGTATCTTTGACTACACAGGCAAGAAGGAACGCCTGGAAGAAGTTGATTTAATACTGGAAAACCCGGCCATCTGGAACAACCCGGAGCAGGCACAGCAACTGGGCCGGGAACGGGCGGACCTGGAGAAGACGGTCGCAGGACTGGACCGGCTGGGGGAGCAGGCTACCGAAGCGGGTGAGCTGCTGGAACTGGCGTGGATGGAAGACGATGCCGATACACTGGAAGAGATGGCCCGGGAGGTTGTATCCATCGAGGGCAGACTGGATCAAATGGAATTCAGAAGAATGTTCCGGGGGGAAGCGGATATCAACAATGCCTTCATTGATATCCAGTCCGGTTCGGGCGGGACGGAAGCCCAGGACTGGGCTGAGATGTTGTTGAGGATGTACACACGGTGGGCGGAAGATCAGGCCTACCGGTTCGACCTGATAGACCGGTCTCCGGGCGATGTGGCCGGGATCAAGAGTGCGACGCTGAAAGTGTCCGGAGAGTATGCATACGGGTTCTTGCGAACCGAGACAGGAGTCCATCGGCTGGTCAGAAAAAGCCCTTTTGACTCCGGGAACCGCCGGCATACTTCGTTTGCCTCGGTATTTGCCTATCCTGAAATTGATGACAGTTTCGAAATCACCGTCCACTCCGCAGACCTTCGTATCGACACCTATCGGGCGAGTGGTGCCGGCGGGCAACATGTCAACAAAACCGATTCTGCGGTGCGGATCACCCATCATCCAAGCGGAATCGTGGTACAGTGCCAGAATGACCGTTCCCAGCACAGGAACCGGGATGAAGCGATGTCCATGCTCAAGGCCAGGCTGTATGAAGCGGAAATGCAGAAACGGCGGGAAGAGCGGCAAATCGAGGAGGAAGGGAAATCCGACATTGGCTGGGGAAGCCAGATCCGGTCCTATGTCCTCGACCAGTCCAGGATCAAGGATTTGCGGACAGGGGTGGAGACCGGGAATACCCAGGCGGTCCTGGACGGATCCATCAACCAGTTCATAGAAGCGAGCCTGAAGGCAGGGCTGTAGACCAGTGGATACAGGCGAACCTGAAAACAGGTCAATGAAAAATTCGAAAATGAGCGAAGAAAGTGACCAGGTCCGGCACCGGCGTGAGAAATTGCGGTCTCTGCGTGAACAGGGAATTGCCTTTCCCAACGATTTCAGGAGAGATGCGCTGGCGGGAGAATTGCAGGAAAAATATGCGGAGGACCACGATGGCGTGAAAGCCGCCGGGATTCGCGTGAAGGTATGCGGCCGGCTGGTGAGCCGGAGAATCCTGGGCAGGGCCAGTTTTGCCCACCTGCAGGACATGTCCGGACGGATACAGCTTTTCCTGCAGCGCGACCGCCTGCCGGAAAATGTCTACAACGAAGAGTTCAGGAAATATGATATCGGCGATATCGTCGGGGCACAGGGGGAGCTTTTCCACACCCGGACCGGGGAACTGAGTGTCCAGGTGGACCGGATCCGGTTGCTCACCAAATCATTGCGCCCATTGCCGGAAAAGTTTCACGGGCTGACGGATGTGGAGTTGCGGTACCGGCAGCGCTATGTCGATTTGATCGTGAATGAACGGACCCGTTCCCTGTTTGCGGACCGTTCAAGAATTGTCCAGTATATCCGTGATTTCATGACTCGCCGGTTGTTTCTGGAAGTGGAGACACCGATGATGCATCCGATACCAGGCGGTGCCGTGGCACGCCCGTTCAAAACCCACCACAACACGTTGAACAGGGAGTTGTTTCTCCGGATTGCGCCGGAGCTCTACCTGAAGCGCCTGGTAGTGGGGGGGTTCGAGCGGGTATTTGAGATCAACCGCAATTTCCGCAATGAGGGGATCAGCACCCGGCACAACCCTGAATTCACCATGCTTGAGTTCTACTGGGCGTATGCGGATTATGAAGACCTGATGGACCTCACCGAGAAGATGATGCGCGGTTTGTGCGAAACCATTGCCGGCCGGCAATACCTGGAATACCAGGGACAGAAGCTGGATTTCTCCCGGCCCTTTGCCCGCCTGACGCTGCTGGAGTCCATCAGTCACTTCAATCCGGAAATTGACCCGTCCCGGCTGACCGGGCTTGAGGACATCTCAATGCTGGCCCGGGAGCTGGGAATCGAGGTGAAACCGGGGAACGGCATCGGCAAGCTGCAGATGGAGATTTTCGAAAAGACCGTCGAGAACCGGATTGTGGATCCCACCTTCATTACCGGATACCCGGTGGAGGTTTCCCCCCTGTCCAGGCGGAACGACGGACAGCCGGAAACCTGCGACCGGTTCGAGTTTTTTGTGGCAGGCTATGAAATCGCCAACGGCTTTTCAGAACTCAATGATCCCGAAGACCAAGATGCAAGATTTCGCGCACAGGTGGCGGAAAAGGAAGCCGGCGACCCCGAGGCCATGCATTACGATTCCGATTACATCCTGGCCCTGGAATACGGCATGCCGCCGACCGCGGGGGAAGGCATTGGAATAGACCGGCTGGTCATGATTCTCACCGACAGCGTATCGATCCGTGATGTTGTCCTGTTCCCGCACCTGCGGGACGGAACGGGGACGCCGAAGGCGGCCAAGGACGATGCCGGGTAACCCCGGCCCAGGGCGGGCAAGTCCGGAGCCAGTCTCCCCGTGATCCGGCCGCTCGAATTGATGATCGGGTTGCGCTACACCCGCGCCAAACGGCGCAATCACTTCATTTCGTTCATTTCCTTGACCTCCATGGCCGGGATTGTTCTCGGGGTGTGGGCGCTGATCACCGTCATGTCCATCATGAACGGGTTTCACAAGGACCTGAGGGACCGGATCCTGTTTGTCGTTTCCCATATCACCATCAGCAGTTTCGAGGGGGCACTGGAAAACTGGGCGGACGTATCGGACCAGCTGGCGGACCATCCCGGGGTGGAGGCCCGGGCCCCTTTCATTCTCGGTCAGGGCATGCTGACAAAACGGTCCCAGGTCAAGGGGGCGCTGATACGGGGCATCGACCCCGAAAAGGAACGGGAGGTTTCACAGGTGCTGGACCATATCGTCCAGGGCAGCCCCGAAGCGTTGCAACCCGGTGCATTCGGGATTGTTCTGGGGCGGGGGCTTGCCAGGTCGCTGGGGGTGTCGGTGGGCGAAAAAGTCACTGTCGTGGCCCCCAAGGGCAAGGTCAGTCCGGCAGGACTGTTGCCCAGGATGAAGCGTTTCACCGTGGTCGGCCTGTTTGAGATCAACATGTATGAGTATGACAGCGGGATTGCCCTGGTCCATATCCGGGATGCGGCCAGGCTGCTCGGCCTGGGAGAGAAGGTCAGCGGAGTACGGTTGAAACTGGACAATGTGGACCATGCCCGCCGTATCCACCGGGAACTGGCCGCCGAGATCGGGGGCCGGGTCAGGATTCGTGACTGGACGATGGAGCACGCCAATTTTTTCCGGGCACTGGAAATCGAAAAACGGGTGGTGTTCATCGTGCTGCTGCTGATTGTTGCCGTGGCCGCATTCAACATCGTCTCAACGCTGGTCATGATCGTGACCGACAAGCATTCCGACGTGGCGATCCTGAGAACCCTGGGAATGAGCCCCGGCAGCGTCATGAAAATATTCATGGTCCAGGGAACCGTCATCGGGGTGGTGGGCATTGTTCTTGGCGGGATTCTGGGCGTGATTACGGCACTGAATGTGGAAACGCTGGTTCCGGCCATTGAATCTTTCTTCAATACCGAGCTGTTTCCTGCCGACATTTACCTGATCAGTGACTTTCCCGCAGAAATGCGCTGGACGGATGTCTCGCGGATTGTCGGCATTGCGCTGGCCATGAGTTTCCTGGCGACCCTCTATCCGGCATGGCGGGCCTCCCGGGTACAGCCTGCCGACGCATTGAGGTTCGAGTAGTGTCCGTTTCCGACCCGGAATCCGTCGTGCTCTGCCGGGAGGTCTCCAAGACGTTCACCGAAGGCGGACTGAGCGTGGAAGTGTTGCGTGATGTCAACCTCCGGGTCGACAGGGGGGACCAAATGGCCATTGTCGGAGCCTCGGGGTCGGGAAAGAGCACGCTGCTGCATATTCTTGGCGGACTGGCGGAACCGACCACCGGCGAAGTGCTGGTGGACAACCGGGATATCAGCCGGTTGTCCCAGAAACAACGAGGGGTCCTGCGCAACCGGTCCCTGGGATTTGTGTACCAGTTCCATCACCTGCTGCCGGAATTTTCCGCCCTTGAAAATGTGGCCATGCCGTTGTGGATTCGCAGGACCGATGGCCGGACCGCGTTGTCTGCCGCCCGGGACCTGCTGGACAGGGTGGGGCTGGTCCATCGCCTGACCCATAAGCCGGCGGAACTGTCCGGCGGAGAGCGCCAGCGTGTGGCCATCGCCCGGGCACTGGTATCCCGGCCAAAATGTCTGATTGCCGATGAACCGACCGGCAACCTCGATTCCGGTTCCGCCGAGGCCATTCACGAGTTGCTGGTAGCCCTGAACCGGGAAAACCGGACCAGCCTGATTGTTGCAACCCACAATATCGGTCTTGCCGAAAAGATGGAGCGGATCGTGCGGATCGAAAACGGCGCGCTGCGTCCGGTTGCCTCCTGATCCAGACGACATGGAAACCGTGTCCGCCACCGGTTTCGGCACCGGATGCCTTCCGGCTGCCGGCAACGGCCCCCGGTCCCGCGCCCCGGGAATGCGCGCGTTGACCGGGCTGAAGGCTCCCGCATGGCGATGCCCGCCGGATTGATGGCTGCCCGGGGATGTCGCTGAAAAACTGCCGGCACTGGATCTTCGACATGGATGGGACCCTGACCCTGCCTGTCCATGACTTTGAAGAGATCCGAAAGCAAATCGGCATCCCTTCGGGGAGGCCGATTCTTGAAGCCATTGAACAAATGCCCCGGGCCGAAGCGACCCGGGTTACCCGCCACCTCCATGAACTGGAAATGGAGCTGGCCTACCGGGCACAGCCACAGCCGGGAGCCCGGAAGGTATTGGAGGCGCTTGCCGGCCGGGGCAGGGATTTGGGAATCCTGACCCGAAATGGCCGGGAAATTACCCGGGCCACCCTGAAAACAATCGGACTTGAACAGTATTTTGACCGGGAGTCAGTCATCTGCCGGGACACCTGCCTGCCCAAACCCAGCCCGGACGGGGTGCACCGCCTGTTGAAACGGTGGAACGCGGCCAAAGAGGAAACCGTCATTGTCGGGGACTATCTCTATGACATCCAGGCGGGATCTGCAGCAGGCATCCGGACCGTCCATTTCGATTGCCGGGGGGTATTTCCCTGGCCGGAATATACCCATCACGGCATTACCCGTCTCGGCGACCTGGAAAGAATGATTTAAGCGGGAGTCCCGTCTTGCCCACGGGGCCACAGCCGGGGGAAAAAGGACCCCTCCAGGGTGTCGCCATCCCGGTAGCCTGCCGCCTCCATCGTTGCCCGCTCCGCTTTTGCCCAGTCACCGCGATACCGGATGGCTCCGTCTTGCGCGGACATTCTCAGCGTATAACGCCGGCTTGAGGCGGTGGTGGTGACGCTTTTCAGGCTGCCATGCAGGGTTCGCATGTCGAAAAAGGCACAATCGCCCGGTTCAAAATCAAAGCGCAGGAGATCGTAGCGGTCCGGATTCCCGTTGATATCCGGGGGAGGTTCGTATTGTTCGCCATTCACGACACAAGGCCCCGCGCCCAGGGCATGGCCATCGTTGAAGAAGACCCGCATGAACAGCTTGTCCCACAAGTGAGACCCCCGTACCCAGCACAGGCTGTTTTCCTTTTTCACCGGTTCCAGGGGCAGCCACAATACGCACATTGTGCCGGTGAAATCAAAATAGGAAATATCGTGATGGAACGGCGCCATGGAAGTGGACCCGGCTTCGCGCAGGAACCAGTTGTCCATGACCAGGTTGATCCGCTCTGCGGCCATCAGTTCCGCTGCCAGGGGGGCCGCGGGAGAGTGGAAAATAAAGTCCTGGAATCCCCGGAACCGGCTCCAGCTCCAGAAATCCTCATAATAGGCCGGCTTGGACGGGTCCAGGCTGTGGTTATGCAGGGTGGGGCTCGGCAGATCGAAAGACTCGTTGATCGCGTCGTCCAGCACGTCAATCCAACGGCGTGAAAATTTTTGTTTCAGATGGACGACACCATCCCGGTTGAATACATCAATGTCTTTCTGGTTCAGCATCATACCCCCTCAGTTCACTTTCTCCGGTTGGCCCGCCACATCGTGGGCCAGGAATCCCCCCGACTGCCGGGCCCAGAGCTGGCTGTAAAGACCGCCGAGTTTGAGCAGTTCCTCATGGCTGCCCTGCTCGACAATTTTCCCGGCATCCATAATGACCAGCCGGTCCAGCGAAGCGATCGTGGACAACCGGTGAGCAATGGCGATCACGGTCTTTCCCTCCATCAGGCTGTACAGGTTATCCTGGATGGCGGCTTCCACCTCGGAATCCAGTGCGCTGGTCGCTTCATCCAGGATCAGTATGGGAGCATTCTTCAGCAGTACACGGGCGATGGCGATCCGCTGCCGCTGGCCGCCGGAAAGTTTTACCCCGCGTTCCCCCACATGGGCTTCATACCCGCGATTGCCTTCCGGGTCGATGAGTTCCCGGATGAATTCATCGGCCTTGGCCTGTTTGGCGACCGCCACGACCGACTCCATGGTGGCCTGCTCATTGCCGTAACGGATATTGTCAAAGACAGACCGGTGAAGCAAGGAGGTATCCTGGTTCACCATGGCTATCCGGGCCCTCAGGCTGTCCTGCCGGACCTCCCGGATATCCTGCCCGTCAATCGCAATCCTGCCGTGCTCAAGGTCATAGAACCGAAGCAGCAGGTTGACCAGCGTGGATTTTCCGGCACCGGACCGTCCGACAATGCCGATTTTTTCTCCACCGTTGATGCGAAGCCGCAGGTTTTCGATGATGGCGTCGCCACCCTGGTCCTGCCCATAATTGAAACGGACATTTTCATATTCGATCAAGCCATCGCGAACCACCAGGGTGCCTGCACCGGGACGGTCGGCGATGGAAATGTTCCGGGAAATGGTTTCGATGCCGTCTTCGACCACCCCCATGTTTTCGAACAGATTCCAGATTTCCCAGACCACCCATTGGGACATTCCCTGGAGCCGTATGACCAGGCCCAGGGCGAAGGCCATGGCCCCGGCGGTGACTGCATCCAGGTGCCACAGCCAGACGGCGCTGGCGGCCACGCTGAACAACAGCGCTGAGTTGATGAGGGTGAGAAACACCGACAGTTTGGTCGACAGCCGCATCTGGCGGTATACCGAGTCCAGAAAAATTTCCATTCCCTGTTGTGCATACCGGTCTTCATGGTGTGCGTGGGTGAACATCTTCACCGTTGTGATGTTGGTATAACTGTCCACGGCCCGGCCAGTCACCATGGACCTGGCTTCGGCCTGTTCCATGGAAACATTCCTGAGCCTGGGCACGTAGTAATACAGCACAGCGAGATAGCAGGCCAGCCACCCGGCCATCGGAAAGGTCATGCGAAGATCACTGGCGGCAAACAGGATGACTGCGCCCGTAAAATAAATCACCACGTAGATCACCACTTCTGTGATCTTGATGACCGTATCCCGTACTCCCAGCGAGGTCTGCATCATTTTTGCCGCCACCCGGCCGGCAAAATCATCCTGGAAGAATTTGATGCTCTGTCTCAGCAGGTAGCGGTGGGTTTGCCAGCGTGTGCGCATGGCGAAGTTGCCAAGGATCCCCTGGTGCAAAATGGTTTCATAGCTGAACTTCAGTCCCGGCAGGACCACCAGGACCAGGAAGCCGGCAGCCATGAGCTGGCCGTGATGCGCCTGCCAGAACGACTCGCGTTCCGAATGACTGACCCAGTCAACCAGATTGCCGACAAATGAAAACAGGTACACTTCAATGAGCGCAATGGTTGAAGACAGTACGGCACAGGCGACAATCAATGGGCCGAACGGTCTGGCGTAGTGGACAATGAACGCGCCCAGGCTGTCCGGGGGCTTGCCTGGCAGGGATGCCGGAAAGGGGTCCCGGTATTGTTCGAACCAGGTAAAAATCGTGCCGATCAATGCTATGGACAGTCAGTCAGGTTGATGACGCAGCTATGATAATGGAAACCGAAGCCGTTGTGGTGGTTTAAACGGGGGGGGTGCCGTGCCACCATTGTCGGCAACCGGGGAAGGATTTCAATGCGGCCCATGGCCATCGAAATGGGCCGGCAGGGACAACGGACCGCCTGCCCGGCCGGAACCCCCGCACGGCACCCGGACCGGGATGATCATTGCCCCCGTTTTTGTGGCAGGGCGTATACAATATACTCAGGAAACTGAAAGCATGGAAGGAATGTAACCTTGGAATTTTTGAACTGATGAGAGTGTTTTTTGGAGCATCGCCGGGCGGAGGTTGCCGGGTTGCGGGACGGACGGGCTAGATGGCAGTCAACGGGAATCGGGACCGCCGGGGCATCGGCATGACTTCCCTGCGCACCCGTCGGCGGTTGATCAACCGTTTACGGGACCAGGGCATCACCAGCGAGAAGGTTCTGGGTGCCATGCTGGAAACCCCCCGCCACCTCTTCATTGATGAAGCGCTGGCCCACAAGGCATACGAGGACACGGCATTGCCCATCGGCCACAACCAGACGATTTCCCAGCCGTTTATTGTGGCGTTGATGACGCAGATGGTGATGGAGAACCGGATGCCCGTCAAGAAGGTGCTGGAAATCGGAACGGGTTGCGGCTACCAGACGGCGGTCCTGTCCCTTCTCGTGAACTGGGTGTTCACGATTGAACGGATATCGGCCCTGCAGCAGGCAACCAAGAACAGGTTGCCGGGCCTTGGATACCGAAACGTCAGTTACCTGAATGGAGACGGTTTTGCCGGTTGGGAGAGCAACCAGCCCTTCGATGGCATCGTGGTCACCGCGGCCCCGGAAACCGTACCCGAAACACTGGTGAACCAGCTTTCTGTAGGGGGCAGGCTGGTGGTGCCGGTCGGGGGCAGCAAGGGCCAGCGACTGAGAGTCGTTACCAGGACCCATTGGGGATATGACGAGGAACAAAGAGAAGCGGTACGCTTCGTTCCGATGTTGAACGGAAGAATCTGAACCGGGAAGGTGCCATGAAAATCTTTACCTCGCTGTATGACCGGGCCATCTCGTGGTCGCGGCACCGCCAGGCTGTCAAATACCTCGGGGGAGTCAGTTTCATCGAATCATCATTTTTCCCGGTCCCAACGGCTGTTCTCCTGGTACCCATGGTGATGGCAAGAAGGGACCGGGCGTGGTGGTTGGCCGGTTATACCACCATTACCTCGGTTCTGGGCGGAGTGTTCGGCTATTTCATCGGCTTTTTCCTGTTTGACCAAGCCGGCCGGCATATTTTGGATTTCTACCAGCTGCAGGATCAATTTGTAGCCATGCAGGGGTGGTTCGACACGTATGGAATCTGGGTCGTGTTTCTTGCCGGGCTGACACCCATCCCCTACAAATTGTTTACGATCACATCCGGCGCAATGAGCCTGGGTCTGGTACCATTCATCCTGGCCTCCCTGGTCGGCCGTTCATCCCAGTTTTTCCTGATCGCCGTGCTGGTCAAATGGGGGGGTGAAAAGGCGGAGCCCCTGCTGTACCAGCATATGGAGCGGATCGGATGGGGGGTGCTGATACTGGCTGTGGTCGGATATATATCCCTTCGATGAATATGAAGAAAGTTGCCATAATTTTCCTGCTGTCCATGGCAGCGGGAGCGTGTTCGGGACCGCTCAATACCCCGGTAATCAACAAGTCCCCGGACCGCGTGATCCCTGAAGCCTATGAAGTCAGGACCGGCGACTCCATCTACAATATCGCGTGGGCCTTCGGTGTGGATCATCTTGACCTGATCAAGTGGAACCGGCTCAAGCGCCCTTACCGGGTTGCTCCCGGCCAGATTGTCCGGCTTCAGGAACCGACAGCCAAAACCGTCGCGCTGGACCCGGAGATTGAGCAATCGAAAATTGCCACGGCCCTGCCGCAAAAGCAGCCGGTCCAGCCGGAACCGGCGGCCCCCCCTTCCACGACCGCCCCGAAGGTCGGGTTTTCCAGTGTGCCGGGAAAATGGAACTGGCCGGCTGAAGGCCGGTTGACCGGGAAATTCATCCCGTCGAAAGGCCGTAACGGCATCCAGATATCCGGCTCGGAAGGCAGCGCTGTGAAAGCCAGTGCTGACGGGGAGGTGGTTTATATCGGTGAAGGGATCCGCGGTTACGGGAAGCTGGTGATTGTCAAGCATTCCGAGCAGTTTCTGAGCGCCTATGCACACAACAAGGAGATCGTGGTCAGCGAAGGACAAAGGGTGAAGTCCGGAGAGCAGATCGCGCGCATGGGAAATACCGGTGCGCCGTCCACCATGCTGCATTTTGAAATACGCAAAGACAGCGTACCCGTTGATCCGTTGAAATATCTGAACTGAGAGGGCCGAAGCGGTTGTTGCGTTGTACCGGCAGTTTCCGGATACGGGGACCGTCCGTGCCGGGGGCCCGGTTCCCTGCGCCCGGGCATGAAGATGCCGCGGTGTCCCCGGACCATGAATCCGGAGGGTTGCATTGTGATGCCGCTGGTGTACACTGGAAGGCCGCTGTGCCAGCGATCATATCGATCCTGCATTGACTCAGACTGACCAGGACCCGTACATGGAGATCCCTTCCGCGAACCGCCGGCTTGCCGCCGGGAAAGACCTGGGCCGCGAGGACATGAAATCGGTGATGATGCAGATCATGTCCGGAAAGGCAACGGATGCGCAGATCGGTGCGTTTCTCACCGCCCTGATGATCAAGGGGGAATCGGTGGACGAACTGACCGGCGCGGCGATGATCATGCGCCAGCTGTCGGCCAAGGTGCCCGCGAAGGCGGCAAAAATCGTCGACAGTGTCGGGACCGGCGGGGATGGAGCGAAACTTTTCAATGTCTCTACGGCCAGTACCCTGGTCGCCGCCGCCGCCGGGGCCTGCATGGCCAAGCATGGCAACCGTGCAGCCACCGGCAATTCGGGCAGCGCGGATGTTCTCGAAGCGTCCGGCGTGAATATCGCAATCACCCCGGAACAGGTCGGGCAGTGTATCGACCGGTGCGGGGTGGGGTTCATGTTTGCGCCGGCCCATCATTCGGCCATGCGTTTTGCCATCGGACCCAGAAAGGAAATTGGCGTGCGCTCCATCTTCAATTTGCTCGGCCCCTTGACCAATCCTGCGGATGCGAAGTTTCAGCTTGCGGGGGTGTTCAGCCGGCAGTGGGTCCGTCCCATGGCGGAAGTCTATGCGGAACTGGGGAGCCTGCATACCCTGGTGGTCAGTTCGGAGGATGGTCTGGACGAAATTTCCATTGCCGCCCCGACCCGGGTCGTCGAATACCGGGACGGGGTGTTTTCCGAATACGAGATCACTCCGGAGCAGTTCGGCATCGAAAGGTCCGATTTGGGCGCGATCACGGTTTCCGACCCCGCACAAAGCCTGAAAATGATCCGGGGGGCACTGGGGGGCAGGCCGGGACCCGCGGCGGACATGATTGCACTGAATGCCGGCGCAACGATTTATGCGGGCGACCTGGCCGACTCCATTGAAGCAGGCGTTGCCAGGGCCCGGGAAATCCTGTCCGATGGCCGTGCACTGGAAAAACTTGCCCAATTGGTGGAGATTTCCAACTCATTTGAACCCGGCCGCTGAAGCAGAAATCATGCCCGTCCGGTCTGCAGGGGACCGCCGGTCAGCCCTGTGTTGAAAGGGGCGGGAGGATGCCCCGGCCCGGTGGCGGTTGATGGAGGGATGTGATACTTTCCGCTGGCAATCGATGCCGGGGCCGCCGGACCGTTATTTTTCCGGTTGCTTCGACGAAATCCTCCGAGCCGGAGCCGGTCATGGCCAAAATCCATGGCCTGTATTATGATTCCGGACCCCGATGAGTGTGCCAGGTTTTGCCAATTCCCGGAACAGCCGTGCTTGACCGCCAGGAACCACCGCCGTACAGGATAGTCAATGAACAGGGTCCGGCCCCCCTGCTCATTGCCTGTGACCATGCGGAAAACGCGGTCCCGAACTCCCTGGACGGTCTCGGCCTGTCTGCCGCGCATCTGCGCAGGCATATCGCCTATGACATTGGTGCGAAGCAAGTATCGCTGTTGCTGTCGAAACGGTTTGATGCTCCACTGCTGTTGTCGGGATATTCCCGTTTGGTGATTGACCTGAACCGCCATCTCGATGACCCGACGCTCATCCTGGAGGAATCAGACGGGATTCCGATTCCGGGCAACCGGAATCTCACGGATGAGATGATCAGCCAGCGCAAAGAGACCTTCTTTCATTCCTATCATGAACAGTACCGGAAGATGGCCGGGACCCTGTTTGCCCGGTGCCGGCACCCGGTCATTCTGTCGGTACACAGTTTTACGCCGACCATGAACGGGTTTGACCGGCCGTGGGAAATGGGGGTCCTGTGGGACCGGAATGAAGGATTTGCAAAACGAATCATTGAACGCCTGTCGAAGGTGACGGGGTTCCGGATCGGAGAGAACGAACCGTACCCGGCTACCGACCCCGAGGGGTATGCCCAGACGGTTTACGGCCATCAACCGGGCGTGGAATTTGCATTGCTGGAAATCAGGCAGGACCTGATTGCCAACCGGCAAGGCCAGCGGAAAATCTCCGAATTCATCCATGAGGCATTGATCCCGATTCTCGGCTGACCGCCCCGGCCGCCCCTCATCCGGTCATTGGTTTTCAGCGGCCATGACCCGGATCGGGTACAATTGCCCCTTTAGTTCCAGCAGAATCGTCCCGTGTCAGGCAATACATTCGGAAAGCTTTTTACCCTCACCACGTTCGGGGAGAGCCATGGACCGGGCCTTGGTGGTGTGGTCGATGGCTGCCCGCCTGGAATGACGCTCTGCGAACAGGACATGCAAAAGGACCTGGACCGCCGGAAACCGGGGAAATCAAAGTACACGACCCAGCGAATGGAAAGCGACCGGGTGGAAATTCTTTCCGGGGTGTTCGATGGCCGGACCACGGGAACGCCAATCGGGCTGCTGATCCGGAACGAGGACCACCGTTCCCGGGATTATGACCGGATCAAGGATCGTTTCAGGCCCGGTCACGCGGACTATACCTACACCAGGAAATACGGTTTCCGTGACTACCGGGGAGGCGGGCGGTCGTCGGCCCGGGAAACCGCAATGCGTGTTGCGGCCGGGGCGATTGCAAAAAAATACCTGCGCACACACTATGGCGTGGAGATTCGCGGATGTGTTTACCGGATCGGTCCGGTCGAGATTGGAATCCGGGACTGGAGCGAAGTGGAAAAAAACCCGTTTTTTGCCGGCGATGCGTCCGTGGTGCCGGATCTTGAACAACTGATTGTCGACACACGAAGGGCGGGTGATTCGATCGGTGCCGGAGTATTGGTGGAGGCACGGGGAATGTCGGCGGGATGGGGCGAACCCGTTTTCGACCGGCTGGATGCCGATATTGCCAAAGCGATGCTGTCCATCAATGCCTCGAAAGGCGTGGAAATTGGCGACGGGTTTGCCGCCATTTCGATGAATGGTTCCGAGCATCGTGATGAGATCACCCCGCAGGGGTTCAAGTCCAATCATTCCGGGGGGACGCTGGGGGGGATTTCCAGCGGGCAGGATATCCGGGTCAAGGTGGCGTTCAAACCGACATCCAGCATTCAGGTGCCGGGCGATACGGTTAACCTGGACAATGAGCCCGTTGGACTGGTCACCACGGGACGCCATGACCCCTGCGTCGGGATCCGTGCAGTCCCCATTGCCGAAGCGATGCTGGCACTTGTCCTGGTGGACCATGCCCTCAGGGACCGGGCCCAGAACCCGGGATAGATGTTTTGCCGGCGGGGGAAACAAATTTGCCCTGACGGAACCCCGGTCCGGGCGATATGGTATTATCCGCCCATTGACCTGACAGGATTGGCAGTATGACTCCACAAACCTTGTACGACAAACTATGGCAGCAGCATGTTGTTCATGTCGGCGATGACGGGACAGCATGGATTTATGTTGACCGGCATCTGGTGCATGAGGTGACCTCCCCCCAGGCCTTTGAAGGGTTGCACATGGCAGGCCGAAAGCCATGGCGGAAAAACTCGATGATTGCCGTGCCGGACCACAATGTGCCCACCACCGTGGACAGTGCGGAAATCGATGATCCGGTTTCCAGGTTGCAGGTGACCACCCTGGACCAGAACTGCAACCACTTTGGCATTACCGAGTTCAGGATGTCGGATCCACGCCAGGGGATTGTGCACATTATTGGCCCGGAGCAGGGCATCACCCTGCCGGGAATGACCATCGTCTGCGGGGATTCGCATACCTCCACCCATGGTGCTTTTGGTGCGATGGCGTTTGGAATCGGCACTTCCGAGGTGGAGCATGTCATGGCCACCCAGTGCCTGATTACCCGCAAGTCAAAAAATATGCGGATCTGGCTGGACGGGAAGTTGCCATCCGGGATCACGGCCAAGGATCTCGTGCTCGCAGTGATTGGTGAAATCGGGACGGCCGGGGGCACCGGCTATACGATTGAATTCGCCGGGCCGGCCATTCAGGCCCTGTCCATGGAAGGTCGAATGACCGTGTGCAACATGGCCATTGAAGCGGGTGCCCGTTCAGGCATGATTGCCGTGGACCAGACCACGATCGATTATCTTGAGAACCGGCCCTATTCACCGAAAGGCGAGCTGTGGGACCGGGCGGTGAAGGCCTGGGAGGACTTGCACAGTGATGAGGGGGCCGCCTTTGACCTGGAAGTGAGCATGGATGCCGGTTCCATTCCTCACCAGGTGACCTGGGGGACCTCTCCCGAGATGGTGGTCAACATCAACGATGTGGTGCCCGACCCCGAGGAGGAATCCGACCCGGTCAAACGGGAAGGAATGGTCAACGCACTGGCCTACATGGATCTTCAACCGGGCACACCGGTGAATGAAATTCATCTGGACCTGGTTTTCATTGGTTCCTGTACCAACGGTCGCATCGAGGACTTGCGGGAGGCTGCGGCCGTCGTCCAGGGCCGGCAGGTCGCCGGAAATATCCAGCAGGCGTTGGTGGTGCCAGGGTCCGGCCTGGTGAAACGCCAGGCGGAAACGGAGGGCCTGCACCGGATTTTTACCGATGCCGGATTTGAATGGCGAAACCCGGGCTGTTCCATGTGCCTGGCCATGAACGCGGACCGTTTGCGGCCGGGTGAGCGTTGCGCATCGACGTCAAACCGGAATTTCGAGGGACGCCAGGGCCAGGGAGGACGCACCCATCTGGTCTCTCCGGCCATGGCCGCGGCGGCTGCCATTGCCGGGCACTTCACGGATCCGGGAAGGTTGCCGTAATGGAGAAGTTTACCGTGCTGGAAGGCATTGTGGCACCGCTTGACCGGGCCAATGTCGATACGGATGCGATCATTCCCAAACAGTTCCTGAAATCGATAAAGAGAACCGGTTTCGGGCCGAATTTGTTTGACGAATGGCGTTACCTGGATCACGGTGAGCCCGGGATGGACAACAGTACTCGGCCCCTTAATCCCGAGTTTGTCTTGAACCAGCCCCGATACCGGAATGCCAGGATTTTGCTTGCCAGGGACAATTTTGGCTGCGGGTCCTCCCGGGAGCATGCGCCATGGGCCTTGCTGGACTACGGTTTCCGTTGTGTCATTGCGCCAAGTTTCGCCGAGATTTTTTTCAACAATTGCTTCAAGAATGGCATCTTGCCCGTGGTCGTGAGCAACCGTATTGTGGAAGACCTGTTTTCCAGGGTTGACAATGAACCGGGGTTTGCCATGAGGGTGGACCTTGCCGGCCAGGTCCTGGCACTGCCGGACCATACCCGGATCGAATTTGAAGTCGACCCCTACCGCAAGCATGCATTGATCAACGGCCTGGATGATATCGGACTGACACTTGAAAAATCAGAACTGATTGTCCGGTATGAACAGCACCGCAAAGCGGTCGCACCGTGGTTGTTCAGCCAAGGGGACTGATCGGAGTCCCTGGCTGAAGGACGGTACGGCACCTTTGGCTCATTCGAAAATGCATGCGTAAGCCTCTCCTTTCCCTTTCTGTCTTGTGCCGGGTCACCGCGGTCCTGCTCTGGGTGCCTTCCCTTTCCCCGGCGGTCGAGTTTGGCGAACTGGAGGTGCATTCCGAGTGGGACGAGGAACTGGATCTTGAAGTGGGTTTGATGTCGTTGGCTCCGGCAGAACTTGGAACCCTGTCTATCGGCCTGGCCAGCCGTTCGGAATTTTCCCGGGCAGGCATCGCGTACCCAAAATACGCGGAATCCCTGGAATTCCGGATTCTCGAAGGGGCCGGCGGCACTCATTTTGTCACCGTGACCACGTCGGTTCCGGTGCGCGAAAAACTGGTCCAGTTCCTCCTGTCGGCAACCTGGTCCAGGGGAAAGGTGGTGCGGGAATATACGGTATGGCTGGCACCCCCGCTGTTTTCCGGTGAACCCGACGCGCCGGTCGAAATTCCATCCACCGGTGACGGGAGCGGGCCGGGGACGGACAGTGGCCTGCCTGAGGAGGCTGCCGGCATCGTGTTGCCTCCAACCGTTCACGTTCAGCGCGGGGACACGCTCTCCGGGATTGTGCACAGCCTGGACCTGCCGGCTTCGCTTACCCGGTTTCAGGGATATACCGCCGTCCTGGAAGCGAATCCCGATGCATTCATCAAGGGAAACATGAATCGTCTGCTGGCGGGGGCGGTGCTGAACATCCCTTCCCCCGAGGTGATCTCCCGGATCAACCCTGAAGCCGCGCTCCAGCAGTTTTTGACGCAGTCTGGACAGTATCACCAGTATTTGACGGATATCGGTTATTTCGGGCAGGAGGAAGCCGGATCCGGTGAAGCGGATGCCCAACCCGGCACCGGGTTGGATGAACAGGCCCGGTTGAGTATTGGCCAGGAGGTCAGCGATGAAGCATTGAGCACTGCACTGGAGGGAGGGCACGGGGATTCCGGACAAATTGAGGCATTGGAAAAACAGTCGGCACAGGCCGAGGAGACCTTGCTCAGTGCCGAGGCACAAAGCGAGGAAATCAGGGAGGAGCTGACGGCCATGCAGGCCCGGGAGGACCGCGTCTCCACGCTGATCGAGATTGAAAGTTCCAACCTGGCAACCATCCAGGACCCGGTCGAGCCAGCCGGGAACGAACCGGAGAACGGCCTGGTGGCCATGGAGACGGCGGAGCAGCCGGCCGGTGACACGCAGGGTGCCGGGGAAAGGCCGGCAGAGGAAAGTGAAGAGGCCGATGCGGCCGGGACCCCGGCGGACAGCGAACCGGCCGGCGAGGCCGTCGGGGACGAGGACATGGAGCCGGCAGCCGGTCCGGAAGCCGTCACCCGGGATGACGCTTCGCCGGGGGATGCGGAAACAGCGAATGCAGTCGCTGACCCCGTCGAAGAAGAACCTGTCGAAGAAGAAACCGTGATTGTTTCCGGGCAGGCGCCTGCATCCAGCATTATGGAGTCCCTTTCGGCCCTGTTCGGAGAGTTTGGTGATTATGTCCTCAAAATCATCGCCGGCCTGCTGGTGCTGATGGCGGTACTGTTTTTCTACCGTCGAAGAAATTCACGGCAGCCATCCCATGGGGGCCTGGAAAGCGGACGCAGCGGGGTCCCGTCCTGGGCCGGCGGGACGGGGGTTGCGGATACGGATGGCGCCGATCCGTTGCAGGAAGCAGAGGTTTATCTGGCCTACCACCGGGATGAACAGGCCATCCAGGTCCTGGAGGAGGCATATGCCGCCAGTCCGCAAAGGCACGATCTGGCCGAGAAGCTTCTGGAAATTTTTCACCAGCACAATGATCGGACCGCCTTCGATGCGCTGGCAGGGGCATTGCGTACACGGCTGGGGGAAAATCCCGGCCCGGTTTGGAGCCGGGTGGCCGCAATGGGCAGGGAAATCAACCCGGAAAATGCAGGGTATGCGGAAACGGACGGTGCCCCGGATATTCCGGAACCGCCGGACCACCCGGAAGCGGAAGGCACCGGCACTTCGGCCGCTGACGATCCCCGGCCTGCAGAAGCCGACGAACCGGCCACCGGCAAAATGGACCGGCACCAGAAAGCCGGCATTGCACTGCAATTGGCCGAAACCTATGCGCAACTGGGCGAAAAGGACATTGCCAGCGACTATATCCATGAAGTCCTCAGTGAAGGCAGCAAGAAACAGAAGGCGAAAGCTGAAAAGCTGGCCGAAAAATGGGAGATCTAGCCGAAGAGAGGGGGCAGGTCCAGGGACGTCTGTTCAACGGGGACGGACGGCGGGATGTCCTGCCGCCATCCCTTTCCGGGGGATCACGACTGCTGCGCACGAACACCGGGGAGGGTGTATCACCCGTCCCCGTTGCCCGGGAGAGGCCGGGACCGGCAATACCGGGATGCCAGGCGGTTCCAGGGTTCCGCTATCGCGTTCCAGAGGCCAGGTCACGAACCAGTCCGTGAAGGTTGCGGACAATCTCGTCTTTGGACGCATCGTTTTCCAGGCCTGCCCGGATGACGTCCACCAGGGCCGACCCCACCACCGCGGCATCCGCGGTCCCGGCCATTTCCCTGACCTGCTCTTTGGACCGGATACCAAAACCCACCGCGATGGGCAGGTCCGTCCGGGTGCGAATCCGGTCCACAGCGGACCGGATATCGTCCAGATCCGCAGAACGGGTCCCGGTAATTCCCGCAATGGAGACGTGGTAGACAAATCCTGAACTGTTCTTCAGCACCGTGCCCAGTCTTGCCTGGTCCGTGGTCGGTGTCGTCAACCGGATCCAGTTGATGCCGGCAGTCAGGCAGGGGTGACAGAGTTCCTCGTCTTCCTCGGGAGGGAGATCCACGATGATCAATCCATCCACCCCGGCGGTGATGCAGTCATCCAGAAACCGCGGTACCCCATAGCAGTGGATCGGGTTGTAGTAACCCATCAGCACAATGGGGGTTTCGTCATCCAGTGTCCTGAATTCGGCAACCATTTTCAGGGTATTCGCCAGGGATGCCCCGTTGCCCAGTGCACGCAGATTGGCCAGCTGGATGGCCGGGCCGTCGGCCATCGGGTCTGAAAAGGGCATGCCCAGTTCGATGAGGTCTGCCCCGGCAGCGGGTAACCCGTTGAGAATTTCCTGTCCGGTCGCCCGGTCCGGGTCCCCGGCGGTGACAAAGGCGACCAGGCCGATGCGTTCCTGTGATTTCAGCAGGTTGAACCGGTCGCTGATTCGCCGGCCTGTACGGCTCATATCTTTTCTCCCAGTACCTGGGCTACCGAGAATACATCCTTGTCCCCGCGTCCGCACATGTTCATGACAATGATCCGGTCTTTTCCCATGCCCGGTGCAATTTTCGCAACATGCGACAACGCATGGGCCGGTTCCAGGGCCGGAATGATTCCTTCGGTCCGGCAGCTCAGCTGGAAGGCATCCAGGGCTTCTTGGTCGGTGACCGAGACATACTGCACCCGGCCGATTTCATTCAGCCAGGAATGTTCCGGTCCAATCCCCGGATAATCAAGGCCCGCGGAAATTGAATGGGCATCATGGATCTGGCCATCTTCATTCTGCAGGAGATAGGTCCGGTTGCCGTGCAGCACACCCGGCTTTCCGCCGCTCAGGGACGCGGCATGCTGGCCGGTTCCAATCCCGAGGCCCGCGGCCTCGACCCCGATGATCTCCACCGACTCATCATCCAGGAAGGGGTGAAACAATCCGATCGCGTTGGAACCACCGCCAATGCAGGCGAGAATGGTATCCGGCAGGCGGTTTTCTCTTTCCAGGAGTTGCGCTTTCGCTTCACGGCCAATCACGCTCTGAAAATCCCGCACCATTTCCGGATAGGGATGGGGCCCGGCTGCCGTGCCGATGATGTAGAAGGTATCTTCCACGTTGGCGACCCAGTCACGCAGGGCATCATTCATGGCATCTTTCAGTGTCGCCGTACCGCTGGTTACCGGGACGATTTCAGCGCCGAGCAGCTTCATCCGGAAGACATTGGGGGCCTGGCGCTCGATGTCGGTTTCCCCCATGTAGACCACACAGGGCAGGTCGAACAATGCGCAAACGGTGGCCGTGGCCACGCCGTGCTGTCCCGCACCGGTTTCGGCAATGATCCGGCGCTTGCCCATGCGCCGGGCCAGGAGAATCTGGCCCAGGGTGTTGTTGATCTTGTGCGCCCCGGTGTGATTGAGTTCGTCACGCTTGAAATAGATTTTTGCTCCTCCCAGCTCTTCGGTCAGGCGTTCGGCAAAATACAACGGGCTCGGGCGGCCGACGTAATCCCGGGCGTAATACTCCAGTTCGGCATTGAAGGCAGGGTCGTTGCGGTACCGGTTCCATGCGGTCTCGACTTCAAGAATGAGCGGCATCAGGGTTTCGGCCACAAAACGCCCGCCGAAAATTCCGAAATGTCCGCGGTCATCCGGGCCGGAACGATAGGATTCTGGTTTTGACATATTGCTGGCAACCGATGAATTGAACGGATTATATCCCGATACCATGCGGTTGGCACCAAGAATCACTTGCCTAACCGCAACGGCTTGCCTACACTTTCAGGCCACGTCGGCGGCCGGTTCCGTGCCGGGGCACGGAGCCGGTACGGTGGCCGCATGACATGTTGGGGAATGCACGATGCAAAAACACGACCAGAAATATCACAGCCAGACGGTCGCGATACGCCACGGATATCGCCGGACCGACGAACAGGAGCACGGGGAGCCCATTTTCCCCACGTCCAGTTATGTTTTCGACAGCGCGCAGCAGGCGGTCGACCGGTTTTCCGGGGAGGAAGCCGGAAATATCTATTCCCGTTTCACCAATCCGACGGTCGCCGGTTTCGAGAACCGGCTGGCCGCGCTGGAAGGAGGGCGGTACTGTATCGGAACGGCTTCGGGAATGGCCGCCATTACGGGCCTGGTGCTGGCGGTGCTCAATGCGGGGGACCATGTGATTGCGTCGGCCGGGCTGTTCGGTTCCACGGTCAACCTGTTTACGAAATATTATGCGCGATTCGGGGTCGACACCTCTTTTGTCGACCTGACCGGGATAGAGCAGTGGAAGCGGGCGGTCCGCCCGAATACACGGTTGATTTTCCTGGAATCACCGTCCAATCCGTTGTGCGAGATCGGCGACCTCCCGGCCATCGGGGAAATCGCCAGGGAAAACGGAATCCGTTTTGTGGTGGACAATGCATTCTGCACCCCGGTCCTGCAGCAGCCCCTGAAACTGGGTGCGGACATCGTCGTGCACAGTGCAACCAAGTATCTGGACGGGCAGGGCCGTTGCGTCGGGGGAGCGCTGGTGACGAACGATGAAAAAACCCACGATGCCCTTTTCGGCATGCTCCGCACGACGGGCCCGTGCATGAGCCCGTTCAATGCCTGGACCTTCAGCAAGGGCCTGGAAACCCTGCCGCTACGGATGGAACAGCACTGTGCCAATGCGCTGGAGGTGGCCAAGTGGCTGGAGGTGCATCCTGCGGTGAAGCGGGTGCACTATCCGGGGTTGGCATCCCATCCCCAGCACGAATTGGCGAAAAAGCAGTATCGAGGTTTTGGCGGCATCGTGTCTTTTGAGGTCCGGGGATCAAGATCCGAAGCGTGGAAGGTCATCGACCACACGGAATTTCTTTCCATCACCGCCAACCTGGGCGATGTGAAGACGACGATTACCCATCCCGCCACCACGACTCACTTGCGGATTACCCAGCCGGAGCGGGACCGGGCGGGAATCACGGACTCCCTGGTACGGGTTTCGGTGGGGCTGGAGCATGTGGAGGACATCATTGGTGACCTGGAAAGGGGGCTGGACCGGATCAGGAAGTAGACCCGTCCCGGCTGCAGCATGCACCGGGCCGCGAATCCGGGATGCGGTTTCGAGGACGGGTTGACCCGGATTTCCCGTCAAACAGCCGGGAGATGCCGGAGTGTCCGGTATCTTGGAATCTTGTTCACATAGGATTGCGCGAGAGCCTCCACCTCCTGCCGCTCCCCGTCCGTGAGATCCCGGATGACCCTGGCGGGGGAGCCAAGGATTAACGTGCCGTCCGGAAACTCCCGGTTTTCGGTCACCAGTGCGTTGGCACCGACCAGGCAGTTCCGGCCGATGACCGCGTTGTTCAGGATGATGCTGCCGATGCCGATGAGGCTGCCGGATTGGATGCGGCAACCGTGAAGCATGGTGCTGTGTCCCACGGTCACATTGTCTTCGATGGTCAGGGGGATGCCCGGGTCGGTGTGCAGGACACTGCAGTCCTGGACATTGGACCTTTCCCCGATGGAAATGAGTTCGTTGTCTCCCCGCAGCACCGTATTGAACCAGATGCTGGCCTGCTCGCCCACACAGACCCAGCCGATGAGTTCAGCACTGGGCGCGATGAAACTGCTTCCGGCAATTTCCGGTCGTGGCCGGTCATCGAGGGTGTAGATCATGTTCCGGATATCCGGTGAAGCGGGTCAAACGGCCATTCCGGTGCGGGGGAAGGGGACCCCGCCAATTGTCCCGGTGAACGGTGACCCGGATTTCGAACCGCCATCGCTCACATCAGCAACGGTTTGTCGAGGTCCCGGACCTCCTTTTGCTGTTGCCGGAACCGGAATGACATCAGGTTCGACATCTTTTCCATGAGTGTTTTCTTTTCTGAATATTCGATCTGGAGGATTTCGGCATCCCGGTTCATGGACATGAGATAGTCGTCGCTGGTGACCAGGGCATCGACCAGTCCGAGTTCCAGTGCCCGGGTGCCCAGCCAGTGTTCTCCGGTGGCCACCCTGTCGATATCAAGACCCGGCCGCTGGCTTTTGACGAATTCCTTGAACAGCTGGTGCGTTTCTTCCAGGTCCGCCTGCATTTTGGCACGCCCCTTGTCCGTGTTCTCACCAAACAGGGTGAGCGTACGCTTGTATTCCCCGGCATAGAGCTGTTCATAGTCGACATCGTGTCTTTTCAGCAGGCGATTCAGGTTCGGCATCTGCGCCAGGACCCCGATGGAACCCAGGATGGCGAACGGCGCGGCAATAATCTGGTTCGCGACACAGGCCATCATGTAGCCGCCGCTGGCGGCGACCTTGTCCACGGCGACGGTCAGGGGGATGTTCCGGTCGCGGATCCGTTTCAACTGGGAAGCCCCCAGTCCGTATCCGTGTACCGTTCCGCCCGCGCTTTCCAGCCTGACCAGGACCTCGTCGCTTTCCCCTGCAATCGTCAGCAGCGCACTGATTTCCTGTCGCATGGATTCAACGTTCGAGGCTTTCATGTCGCCTTCAAAATCAAGGACGAACAATCGTTTTTGACCGGGGGAGTCATCCTTTGCCCCCTTGTTCGCTTTCTTTTCGGCCTTGGCATCCAGCTTGGCCTGTTTCTTCTCGGCTTTGAGTTTCTGCTTCATGCCGACCTCGGAGAGGGTCGCGGCACAAAGCGTCTTTTCCATTTCCTTGAACTGTTTGTTCAGATGCGTGATTTCCAGTTGTTTGCTGCTGTTCTGTTTTTGTCGCATCGCCAGTGAGACCAGGCTTCCTGCGATGGCAAGAATGGCCGCAACAATGGTGATGGCCTTGGCCAGGAACAGGCCGTATTCAGCAAGATATTCCAGCATGGTGCGATCCGGTTATCGTGATTTCAGTTTGGTCCAGGTGTCGCGCAATGTGACGATTCGATTGTAGATCAGTTTGGCCCGGGTACTGTCCCGGTCCGGAAAAAAATAGCCCAGCCGCTCAAACTGGTACCGGGTGTCATCGGTGCAGGCGGCCAGGCCGGATTCGAGCTTGCAGTTCGTGAGAATTTCGAGAGAATCCCGGTTCAGTGCGTCCCGGAAGTGCCTGCTTTTGTCGGCCAGCGGGTTGGCCTCCGAGAAAAGCCGGTCATAGAGACGGACTTCCGCTTCCACGCAATGGTCGGCCGCCACCCAGTGGATGACGCCTTTGACTTTTCCGCCTTCGGGGGGGTGTCCATGCCGGGTATCCGGGTCGTAATGGCATCGCAGTTCCCTCACCGTGCCGGAATCATCCCGGATGATTTCCCGGCACTGAATCACGAACGCATAACGCAAACGCACTTTGCGGTCCGGACCGAGCCTGAAGTATCTTTTCGGCGGGTCTTCCATAAAGTCATCCCGTTCGATGTATATTTCCCGGGCCAGCGTGACCGGCCGGGTGCCCAGTTCCGGATTGCCGGGGTGGTTGGGCACCTGGATTTCCTCGCTTTTTCCCGCAGGGTAGTTTTCGATCACGACTTTCAGGGGACGAAGGACTGCCATGGCCCGGTGAACCGTGGGGTCCAGGTCTTCGCGAATGCAGTTTTCAAGCAGGCCCATTTCAATGATATTGTCCTTTTTGGTAATGCCGACGGAGGCAATGAAACTGCGAATGGATGACGGCGTGAACCCCCGCCGTCTGAGCCCGGAAAGGGTTGGCATGCGCGGATCATCCCAGCCATCGACATCCCCTTCTTCGACCAGTTGCGTCAGCATTCGCTTGCTCATCACGGTGTAGTTCAGGTTGAGCCGTGAAAATTCAATTTGCCGGGGCCGGCTGGGAGTGGAAATATTGTCCAGGAACCAGTCGTACAGAGCGCGGTGGGCTTCAAATTCCAGTGTGCACAGCGAATGGGTGACCCCTTCAATGGCATCTCCCTGGCCGTGCGCGAAATCGTACAGCGGGTAGATGCACCACTGGTCGCCGGTGCGTTGATGGGGATGGTGCAGGATCCGGTAGATGACCGGGTCCCGCAAATTGAGGTTGGGCGATGCCATGTCAATCTTTGCGCGCAGTACGTGCTCGCCTTCCCGGAATGCCCCGTTCCGCATTTGTTCAAACAGGCGGTGGTTCTCCTCCGCACTCCGGTTGCGGTAGGGACTGTTTTTCCCGGGCTCGGTCAGCGTGCCCCGGAGTACGCGGATTTCGTCGGCATCGACGCTGTCCACGTACGCCAGACCCTTGTCGATCAGCTCCAGCGCATAGCGGTAAAACTGTTCGAAATAATCGGACGCGTAGGCCACGGCCGTCCACTGGTATCCCAGCCATCTGACGTCATCGGCAATGGCCCGGACGTACTCCTCGTGTTCCCTGGTCGGATTGGTGTCATCGTAGCGCAGCGTGCACTGGCCGCCATAGTCTCCAGCAATGCCAAAATTCAGCCAGACGGATTTGGCATGTCCGATGTGCAGGTAGCCGTTGGGTTCGGGGGGGAACCGTGTCCGGATTTCGCTGTGCCGGCCCGCTTCCAGGTCCGCATCGATGATCTGGCGGATGAAGTTGGTCCGGGGGCGGGCGGCTGGCATTTCGGTCAGTTCGATTTGGCGGAAACAAGGGGCGTGGAGTATAGCGAATTTCGGGTGATTCGGCATTGGAAAAGGCCGGTTCCGGATGAATTTGTCGCGACCGGGCAGGCCGGTCCATGTTGGGCAGTGTTGCCGGACCCGGTCCCGGATACCGCACGGCCCGGTCTGCGGAACTACCTGACCAGCAGTTTCTCCAGGATCCGCTCATAGCAGTGCGAAAGCCTGTCCAGGTCTTCCGTGGACACCCGCTCGTCAATCTGATGGATCGTCGCGTTGACCGGTCCGAGTTCCACCACCTGGGCGCCGGTCGGCGCAATGAACCGCCCATCCGAGGTCCCGCCCGTCGTGGAGAAATCCGCCGTGATTCCAGTCACTTCCCGCACCGCGGTTTCAACGGCTTCGATGAGTTCCGTACCGGTCGTGTAGTACGGATAGGCCGGCTTTCCTTCCGTGATCCGGAAATCCATTCCGTGGCGTTTGAGAATCTCTTCCATTCTCCCGATCAAATCCGTATGGGTGGATGCCGGCGAGTAGCGGAAATTGAACTGCAGGTCAATGTGGCCGGGGATGACGTTCGCGGCCCCCGTGCCCCCGTGAATGTTCGAGAACTGGAAACAGGTGGGCTGGAAATCCCGGTTCCCATGATCCCAGTCGGTCTGGACCAGTTCCTGCAACGCATCCAGTCCGGAATGAATGGGATTGTCTGCCAGGTGGGGGTAGGCAATGTGCCCCTGTTTCCCCCGGAGGGTCAATTTTCCGTTGAGGGACCCCCGCCGGCCGATTTTCGCGGTATCGCCCAGGGTCTGTACGCTGGTGGGTTCCCCGACCAGGCACATGTCGATGTGTATGCCCCGCTCCTGCAGTTCATCCACCACGACCGTGGTTCCCCAGTCGGCCTCGCCTTCCTCGTCGCTGGTAATCAGCAGGCCGATGGTGCCGTCATGGTCCGGGTGTTTCCGGACAAGGCGCTCGCAGGCCGTGACAAACGCGGCAATGCTGCCTTTCATGTCTGCCGCTCCCCGCCCATGCAGCATGCCGGCCTCGATGACGCCTTCGAATGGTGGATGCGACCACTGGTCCAGGGGTCCTGTGGGCACCACATCCGTGTGGCCGGCGAAAACGAACAGGGGCCGGTTGCGGCCGCGGGTCGCCCAGAGATTGCTGACATCATGGGAGTTGACCGGTTCGCAACTGAACCCGGATTCTGCCAGTCTTTCGGACAATATTTCCTGGCAGCCGGCATCATCAGGCGTGATGGAATTCCGCCGGACCAATTCCCGGGCAAGTTCGATGGTATTGGAATATGACATCGGCGTTCTCAAGGTGGTATAGTTTTGTGGGCAGGAATTTTACTGTAAAAAAATCATGAATGAAGATGTTTCAGGCCATGCGCAGCCGACTTTCCCCGGCATGCCGGAGCGGGTCCCGGGGGGAAAAGATGGATGACTGGTTCAGGACCTCCCTGGGCAGTTCGGTGGTCCGGGCGGAAATCGACCGGTGCACGACGATGGTCCCTTCCGGATATTTCGCGCGCAGTTTGCAGGTCGGTTTCCACTGGGCCGACTATTTCCAGGGCTTGGAAATCTCCAGCCGGTTTTTTGTGGATACCCGTCCCGCGGGGGAGGGTTATCCCGGCCGCGGGATGGACCGTCTTGCCAACAGTCAGGATTCACCGGGACGCCATTACGTGGTTTCTGCGGGTCATGCCCTGCCGTTTCCGGAAAAATCCTGTGATTTGGCCGTTTTGCCCCATACACTGGATTTTTGTCCGAACCCCCATGAAGTCTTGCGCCAGGTGAACCAGATCCTGGTCGCCGAGGGTTGTCTGGTCCTGGTCGGGTTCAACTCGATGAGTTTCTATGGCGTGCTGCGGCTGGTGAACCGGCACCAGCGAACCCTTCCCTGGAATGGAAACTATTACAGTGTACGACGGGTACAGGACTGGCTGTCGCTGCTGGGGTTCGATCTTGCGGCGGCCGGCATGTTTGCCTATTTGCCCCCGTTGCAGTCCTCCAGGTGGCGGGCGAAACTGGATTTCTTCGAAAAAGCGGGAAACCGGTGGTGGCCGGGTTTCGGCGGCATTTATATCATTGTCGGCCGGAAGCGGACCATGGCGGTCACTCCCAGGTCGAATACGGTGCAGCCCTGGTACCGCCTGTTGCCGGGAATTGCCCAGCCTGCTTCCCAGCGGGCAGCCCGGACCGGCCTGCGGCTTGTGCACAAGAACTAGACGGCAACCGGGATCGTCACACCGATGGGAAATCCGGTCATCATTTATACCGATGGCGCGTGCAGGGGAAACCCCGGGCCCGGCGGCTGGGGGGCGGTATTGATCCATGGCAATCACCGCAAGGAACTGTACGGTGGTGAATCGAGCACCACCAACAACCGGATGGAGTTGACCGCAGCCATTGAGAGCCTCAAGGCCCTGACCCGGGCCAGCAGGGTTTCGGTGTACACGGACTCCACCTACGTCAAGAATGGAGTGCAGGGCTGGTTGCGGAACTGGAAGAAAAACAACTGGCAGACCGCACAGAGGAAGCCGGTCAAGAACCAGGACCTGTGGAAGGTGCTGGATGAATTGGTCTGCCGGCATGATGTGGACTGGCACTGGGTGAAAGGCCATTCCGGGAACCCGGGCAATGAACGGGCCGACCTCCTGGCGAATCGTGGAATCGACGGGTTGTAGGGGAATGCGGCAGATCTTTCTCGATACCGAAACCACCGGGCTTGAAATCAGCCAGGGCCACCGGATCATCGAAATCGGTGCCGTGGAGATGGTCAATCGCCACAAAACCGATCATTATTTTCACCGTTACATCAACCCGGAACGGGAAATTGATGAGGCGGCCATCGAAATCCACGGCATTACCAACCAGGATTTGAAGGACGGGCCCCTGTTCCAGGACCTGGCCGGGGAGCTGGTGGAATTTCTTGCCGGTGCGGAACTGGTGATCCACAACGCACCTTTCGATGTGGGTTTCCTGAATTACGAGTTTCAACAGGCGGGATACGGGGAAAACCTGATCCAGGAGCGCTGTACAGTGGTCGACACCCTGGCCATGGCACGCCACAAGTACCCGGGGCAGAAAAACAGCCTGGATGCACTGTGCAAACGCTATGGAGTGGACCAATCGATGCGTACCCTGCACGGGGCGTTGGTCGATGCCGAACTCCTGGTGGCCGTCTATTTGCAGATGACCGGCGGACAGACGACACTGCTGGAGGAACCGGAAGACCTGGCGACGGTAGCCGGGCCGGCCGGTGCCGTCATGCTGGAGAGAACGGACTATACGGAATTGACGGTGGTCAGGGCGAACCCCGAGGAACTCGAAGCGCATGAAAAATGGCTGGAACTGCTGCGTGAACAGTCCGGCCGCGTCGTCTGGGACCGCACCGGATAGGTTCCGCTGTCGCCTGGCAAGCGGGTTTGTGCACCCGGAAAATGACCCGGTTATTTCAGGGCAGCACCTTTTTATAGGGTTTGACTTCGACGCTCTGATACACCCCTGCGGCGATATAGGGGTCCTCATCCGCCCACGCTTTGGCCTGTGCCAGGGAATCAAACCGGGCGACAATCAGGCTCCCCGTAAAGCCTGCAGGCCCCGGGTTTTCGGTATCAATGGCAGGGTTCGGGCCGGCCACGAGCAGTCTTCCCTCCTCAACCAGCCCCTTCAGCCTTTCCACGTGGGCGGGTCTGGCATCCAGGCGCTTTTCCAGGGTTCCTTCGTAATCTTTTGCATAAATCGTGTAATACATCATCATTCCTCTTTGGTCACGGAATCAGGAAGAATATGCCTGGAGATGAACAGCATCTGGGCGATGGCAAAAACCAGGGTCAACCCCAGGATCCCGAATACCTTGAAATGAACCCAGGTCTGAGTACGGACCGCCTCGTCCGCACCTGGATTGTAGTAGAAAGCGACGTACAGGTTCAGCAAACCCAGGACAAGAAAAAATGCCGCCCAGGCCCAGTTGAGCTTTCTCCAGACGGGCGTCGGCAGGGAGATTTGCCTGCCCATGACATATTCCAGCGCGGATTTCCTGGTGAACAACATGGCCAGGATGACGAACCCGAACAGCCAGTTCACCACCGTGGGTTTCCACTTGATGAATGCATCGTCCTGGAGATAGATGGTCAAGCCGCCGAAGACGGAAATGATGCCCAGGGTCATGAGGTGCATGGCCTCGAAGCGCCGGTGCCTTGCCCAGAACACGGTCACCTGTACAAAAGTTGCCGCAATTGCTACGGCAGTGGCGATATAAATATCGTAAAATTTAAACGCGCCGAAAAAAAGCAGCAGCGGAAACAGATCAAACAGGATTTTCATTGATCTTGATATACTATAATGGCCTTTGGGGCTGAACCGGAAAGCATGAGAGTATACGCGGTTGTCCCGCCAAGTACACAAAGAGGTTTGAAATCACTGGTAAAAAGTACATTGTCGTAGAGGGGCCGGTCGGGGTCGGGAAAACCACGCTGGCACGGCGCATCGCATCGTCTTTGGGTGCGGCGCTGATCCTCGAGGAACCCAACGACAACCCGTTTCTGGAGCGGTTCTACAAGGCACCGGAACAATACGCTCTCCAGACCCAGCTGTTTTTCCTGTTTCAGCGTGCCCGGCAGATCAAGGCCCTGCGTCAGGAGGATTTGCTCGCGCCCGTCCACGTCGCCGATTTCATGCTGGACAAGGACCCGATCTTTGCGCAGATCACCCTGAATGAAGAAGAACTGTATCTTTACCGCCAGGTCTACCGGCACCTGGTCATCGACATGGCAACCCCGGACCTGGTGATTTGTTTGCAGGCCCCCACGGATGTACTGATCAGCCGGATCCGCAAACGGGGGTTGCTGTTTGAGCGAAACATGGAAAGGGATTACCTGCAACAACTGACGGAATCCTACATGCGGTACTTCCTGGGTTACCGGGATTCGGCACTGCTGATGGTCAATGCCGAAAACCTGGGTTTTCTGGACAATGATGAATATTACCGTTTGCTGCTGGATGAAATTCATCGCATTTCTTCCGGGCGGCATTATTTCAACCCGGTGGTTTGAACCGTGACCGAAGGTCCCCCGGTGGATTGGATGCCTTCGTTGCGGACCATCGCCATGCCGGCAGATGCCAACCCGAGCGGGGACATATTCGGGGGCTGGATCATGTCCCAGATGGACCTCGCAGGGGCGATTCATGCCAGCTATACGGTCAAGGGACGCCTGGTCACCGTCGCGGTGAACGGCATTCATTTCCACCTGCCGGTGCTGATCGGGGACCAGGTCAGCTGTTACTGCGAGACCCGGAAAGTCGGCACCACCTCCATCTCCGTGCACATTGAGACCTGGGTGCGGCGCAGACACCAGCAAAGGGAGAACCTGAAAGTAACGGAAGCCTGCTATACCTACGTTTCGATTGACGACGACCGAAAACCGGTTCCGCTGGAACGGCTTGGCTGAAAACGGTGTTCCCGTCCCCCGGGACTCCCGGCCCGGGCTTCCGCCTCCTGCCCCGACGTTGCCGGGAGGGTTTACTGCTGGGAGATCTCCAGTGCCTGGTCAATATCCCACAGAATATCCCTGATGGCTTCAAGGCCCACGGAAATCCGGATCATGTCCGGGCGGACCCCCGCCTTGGCCTGCTCTTCTTCGTTGAGCTGCCGGTGGGTCGTTGATGACGGGTGGATGACCAGGGTTTTCGCATCGCCGACATTGGCCAAATGGCTCAGGAACTGGACATTTTCGATAAATCTGGCTCCGGCGGCCTGGCCTCCCCGGATGCCGAAGGTCAGGACCGAACCCGCCCCTTTGGGGAGGTATTTCCGGCCCAGGTCATAGTACGGATTATCGGGGTCGCCCGCATATTTGACCCAGGACACGTGTGGGTGTCCTTTCAGGAATTCGGTGACCTGTTCGGCGTTTTGCACATGTCGTTCCATCCGCAACGGCAGGGTTTCCAGTCCCTGCAGCATCATGAAGGCATTGAACGGGCTGATGGCCGGCCCGAGTGTCCGCAGGGTTTCACATCGCGCCTTCATGGTATAGGCAAAATCGCCGAATGTTTCCCAGAATTTGATGCCGTGATACCCCTCGGATGGATTGGTCATGTCCGGGAATTTTCCGTTGCCCCAGTCGAATTTCCCGGACTCCACGACGACGCCGCCCATGGAGGTGCCGTGTCCGCAGATGAATTTTGTCGCGGAATGGCAGACCAGGTCCGCGCCGTGCTCGAAAGGCCGGCACAGGTAGGGCGAGGGGAAGGTATTGTCGACCACCAGGGGGATGCCGTGTGACCGGGCGATGCTTGCGATGGGCTCGATGTCCAGCACATTGTTGTTGGGGTTGCCCACGGTTTCGCCGTACAGTGCGCGGGTTTTGCCGGTGATGGCCCTGGCAAAGTTTTGCGGGTCATCGGGGTCCACGAATATTGTCTTGATTCCCATGCGCCTGAACGAGAGGGCGAATTGTGTCACCGTGCCGCCATAGAGCGTATTGGCCGAGACCAGTTCGTCGCCTTCCTTCAGGATGGTGAGCAGGGCCGTCATCTGTGCCGCCATGCCGGTGCTGGTTGCGACGGCAGCGCGGCCGCCTTCGAGTGCGGCCATGCGTTCTTCGAACATGGCCGTGGTCGGGTTCATCAGTCTCGTATACACATTGCCGAAGGTCTGCAGATTGAACAGGCTGGCCGCGTGGTCCGTATCGTCGAAGATGTAGGATGCGGTCTGGTAGATGGGAGTGGCCCGGGATGCCGTGGCCGGGTCCGGCTGGGTTCCGGCATGCAGGCACAGGGTGTCAAATTCGAATTGGTGGTCGTTCATGGTCTGTCCTTCAGTTGGAAATGAATTTAAGCCGGCGGGAGGAGATGATTTTCGTGTCAACGCCCATGAAATTGAGTCCGCCGAAAATCCGGCCATGCTCGATTTTCATGCATCGGTCCTGCACATAGAGCAGTTTCGCCTCTTTCGCTATTTTTTCCGTTTCGCCGTTTACAATGCCCAGCTGCAACCACAGGACCCGGGCACGGACCGCGATGGCCTCGCGGGCATATCCCGGGGTCGTGTCCGCGCGCTGGAACAGGTCGACCACATCAACGGGTTCCGGAATGGATGCCAGGTCCGGATAACATCTCTGCCCCAGTATCTCGTCGTAATTGGGGTTCACGGGGATGACCCGGTAGCCCTTGTCGAGCAGGTACTTCGCGGCAAAATAGCTCGGGCGATGCCATTTGGCGGAAAGCCCGACCATGGCAACGGTTTTGCTATTCAGCAGGATTTCCCGTATTTTGTTGGTGTCAGTCATTTTTTGATTTCAGTGAATGGCGAATATGGTTTAATCTACTGTTTTTTGGTCTGCGTGACCAGTTTTGATCCATTTCACACTCGGCCAGTATGCATTACGACAACCCATATCAGCGAGGGCTGGAAAAATGCCCTGCCAATTATTCTCCATTGACGCCCCTGTCGTTTTTGCAGCGTACGGCCAAAGTCTATCCGGACCACATTGCGGTGATCGACGGCCAGGACAGGAAGACCTGGTCAGAAATCTACCAGCGCTGCCGGCGCATGGCTTCGGCACTGCGGGCCCACGGCATCGGAAAAAACCAGACCGTGGCGGTCCTGGCTCCCAATTCCCTGGCCAGTTATGAAACGCATTTCGGGGTACCCATGGCCGGCGCGGTATTGAATGCCATCAATACCCGGCTGGATGCCGCGACGGTCGCGTTTATCCTGGAACACGGCAGGGCCGACGCGCTGATGGTGGATGCAGAGTATGCCCAGGTGGCGAGAGATGCCCTGGACCGGGTTGACCGCAGGTTGCGGATCATCGAGATTGGAGCCGGGGGGATTTCCCCGGTGCCGGATGCCATCGACTACGAAGCATTGATCGCAAGCGGCGACGCAGAGGGTGGAGTGCACTGGCCGGGAGACGAATGGGATGCCATTTCATTGAATTATACCTCGGGAACCACGGGCAATCCGAAGGGCGTGGTGTACCACCATCGGGGGGCATACCTGAATGCATTGAGCAATGCAGTGGGCTGGGAGATGGCCCACCACCCCGTCTACCTGTGGACCCTGCCCATGTTTCACTGTAACGGTTGGTGTTTCCCGTGGACCCTGGCGGCCCTGGCGGGTACCAGCATCTGCCTGCGCCGGGTGAACTCGAAAACGATCTTTGACGCCATTGCGGACCACCAGGTCACCCACTTTTGCGGGGCACCCATCATTATGGGGATGATTGTCAATGCCGCCTCCGGGGACCGCCGGAGCTTCGGCCACCCGGTAAAGATGATGACGGCGGCCGCGCCTCCCCCGGCATCGGTCCTGGCAACCATGGAATCCGAGGGATTCGACGTGACCCATGTGTACGGATTGACCGAAACGTATGGCCCGGCAGTGATCTGTTCATGGCAAAAGGAATGGGACGCACTGGAAATCGGTGACAAGGCCGACCGAAACTCCCGGCAGGGGGTCCCCTATCACGTTCTGGATGATCTGGAGGTCATGCATCCGGATTCCATGGTGCCGGTGGACCGGGATGGTGAAGACCTGGGAGAGACCATGTTCCGGGGCAACATTGTGATGAAGGGATACCTGGATGACCCGGTGGCAACCCGGGAAGCCTTTGCAGGCGGCTGGTTTCACTCCGGCGACCTGGGTGTCGTGCACGACGACAACTATATCCAGCTGAAAGACCGGTCCAAGGACATTATCATTTCCGGTGGAGAGAATATTTCATCCATAGAAGTGGAAAACTGCCTCTATTCACATCCCAAGATCCTGGAGGCGGCGGTGGTCGCCCGGCCCGATGAAAAATGGGGGGAAACACCGTGCGCGTTTGTCGGGCTGGTCCCTGGAGAGTCCATGAGTGAACAGGAGGTGATCGATCACTGTCGCGAGCATCTGGCCCATTTCAAGGCCCCCCGTTCGGTGGTCTTCGAGGCGTTGCCCAAGACGTCCACCGGAAAAGTCCAGAAGTTCAAGTTGCGTGAAAAAGCCAGGAGACCGGACTAGTCCGATCGTGTCCCGTCCTCCCTGTCCATTCGGATGCCCGGTTTCGGGCCGGACCCGGAACGCATGAATCCCGGCGTTGTGTACGCACTGGTTGCGGCGTGCGGCCTGGGTGCTGTGACCACCCAGGCCAAGTTCGTCTATGCCGACGGGGGCAATGCCCTGACTCTGATGTTCTGGCGGTTTGTCATGTCCGTGCTCGTCATCGGGTTGCTCGTGATCCTGCAGCGCGGTTCCTTCCGCCTCCCCCGGGAAACCCGGATGTCCGCCGTCCTGGTGGGCATCATCTGGTCCGCATCCATGATCTGCTATCTCATGGCGGTCGAAAGCATCTCCGTCAGTCTCGCGGTCCTGATCCTGTATTCCTATCCCGTCCTGGTGTTCGTGGCCTCGGTGGCATCGGGTCGGCTTGCCCTGTCCGCCAGGACCGCCGTCGCGTTTTTCACCGCATTCACCGGCCTGGCACTGATGCTGTTGAGCAAGGACCAGACGCCCAATCTGCCCGGGATCCTCTTTGCCATGCTCGCTGCATGCGGTGCGGCCTATACCTTCCTGGCCGGCGGTGCCGTCGCGAACAGGATGAATCCGCTGGTGCTGACATTCTGGGTCAACCTGATGGGGATTCTTCTCATCATGCCGCTGGTCTACGGCCGGTTCTCGATGCCGTCTTCGCATTTTGCGCTGACCATGCTGGGCGGGGCGACCCTGTGTTATGTCATTGCCATCGTCTGCCAGTTTCAGTCACTGGCCAGGATGCCGTCGGCAAAGGCCGCGTTCGTGTTCAATTTCGAACCGGTGGTCTCGATCCTGCTTGCACTGGGGGTGCTGGGTGAAAGTCTCAGCTACCTGCAGTGGACGGGGGCCGGGCTGGTCATTCTCGTTTTGCTTGGAAGCGACCGGATATTGCGGCAGGAAGGGAGGGGGCCACAGTGATGGCGGGCCGGGAAAAACAGGATGCCGTGGACATTTGGCTGGCCGGCGTCAGGCATGTGAGGGGCGATTCCGTGACGGCGGCTGCGCTGTGCCGCCGCGGTCTTTCCGGTGTGTCCAATGTGCTTGCCGTTGGCAAGGCGTCCAGCGCCATGGTTGCGGGTGCGGTCCCCTTCTTGTCTTCCCGTGCGAACGGGCTGCTCGTGACCAAGTACGGGCATGTCCACCCTGAAATCGATCATCCCGGGATCGAGATGATCGAAGCGGGTCACCCCATCCCGGACTGCAACAGTTTGCGGGCCGGTGATCGGGCGGTATCGTTTGTGCGCGCTGTCCCGGAAAACGAGGAACTGGTGATGCTGGTATCCGGGGGGGCCTCCGCGCTGATGGAATGCCTTCCCGGCCGGATGGGTCTTGAGGAACTGCAGCAAATCAATACGGTTCTGATCTCGGAAGGGTATGCCATTGATGAAATCAACCGTGTGCGGACCCGGGTATCGACCATCAAGGGCGGAAAACTGCTGTCGCATTTCAAGGGGGAGCGGGTGTATGTGTATGCCATATCGGATGTGCCTTCGGACAACATCGAGGTCATTGGTTCGGGAATCGGAGCCCGCCGGTCATGGCGGTCGGATGGACCGGTGCTTCCGGAGGCCATTCAGTCGCGGATTGACCGCTCACCCGCCCTCCAGGGCCCGCCGTGCCGCGTTCCGGCCCACCGGTATCATTGCGAAATTGTCGCATCGAATGATACGGCGAGAAAGGCGGCCCGTGAATTTGCGGAGCAGGCCGGTTTTCACGTTGTGAAGAATGCGCTGGCCCTGAACCGGGAGATCGGGTGCGCGGCAAAAAGGATGGGCCGGGAATTGCGTGAAGGGAAACCGGGGGTCTACCTATGGGGAGGGGAGCCCACGGTGGTCTTGCCGGACAACCCGGGCATCGGTGGACGCAACCAGCATCTGGCGCTGTTACTGGCCCGGGAAATATCCGGGTGCGGAAATATCGTGATACTGTGTGCGGGCACCGATGGAACCGACGGGGCGACCGATGCCGCCGGAGGCATGGTCGACGGGCAAACCTTCACCTCCCGTGCGGGTGCACAGGAGGCACTGTCCGGTGCGGATGCGGGCTCCTTTCTCCGGGAGGCGGGCGGTCTGTATGCGCCGGGTCCGACGGGAACCAACGTGATGGACCTGGTGGTCGCAATCAAGCGTTGACCACTGTCCCGGGATGGGCCGTCCATCGCGGCAGACATTGCCTGCTCCCGCCCCGTGCGGGGGGTTGCGGCCGGCCAATACCATGGTTTTGCCTGAACCTATGGTATTATTTGACCGTTTGATGGCCATTCACGAGGACAACAAGATGTCAAAAAGCAAGCTTGAAAGGGGAATATGTGAATTGTATCAGGACGATCCGCAGAAGGCTGACCGGCTGGTCTTTGGCCGGGTCAGCCATACGAACCGTCGTGGATTCCTGAAAGGGGCGGGGCTGGCTACCATGGGGGCGCTGGTCGGCGGTACCATCCCCCATGCAGATAAAATGCCTTCCGGACTCATTCCCGCCGCCCTTGCCGATGACCTGTCGGATTTCGTCATCAAGGGGAAAGACGGGTTGTCGGTTTTGAATGACCGGCCTGTCAATGCGGAAACGCCGGCCCACCTGCTGGATGATGATGTGACGCCGAATTCACGGCATTTCGTCCGCAACAACGGCATCGTGCCGGAGATGGCGACCAACATGGATGCGACGGGGTGGACCCTGACGGTTGACGGGGAGGTGGATACTCCCCTCACCCTGACGCTGGATGACCTGAAAAACAGGTTTGACACGGTCAGCCTGAAACTGCAGGTCGAATGCGGCGGAAACGGGCGGGCCGCATTCAATCCGCCGGCAAAAGGCAACCAGTGGACGGTGGGAGCGATCGGCAATGCCGAGTGGACCGGGGTCCGGTACCGGGATGTGCTGGCGGCCGCCGGAGTCAGGGACAGTGCGGTCTATACCGCCCACTACAGTGCGGACGGGCACCTCTCCGGGGACCCCGGCAAGCTGCCCATCTCCAGAGGGGTTCCCATCGGCAAGGCGCTGGAAGAGCACAGCCTGATTGCCTTCGCGATGAACGGTGAGCCCATTCCCGCCATGCATGGTTTTCCGGTCAGGACCATCTGTCCCGGCTGGCCGGGCTCCACCTCGCAAAAATGGCTGAAGCGCATCCAACTGCGCGATGTCGTCCATGACGGACCCAAAATGACGGGAAAAGCCTATCGCGTCCCCAAATACAATGTGGCCCCGGGGACCAAGGTTCCCGAAGAGGATTTCCGGATTATCGAGTCCATGCCGGTGAAATCCCTGATCACGTCCATGGAATCCGGCGGCAGGATTGATTCCGGCAGGATGTCCGTTTCAGGTCATGCCTGGGCCGGAGACCGGGCCGTTTCCGCAATGCATGTCTCCATCGACTTCGGTGCCAGCTGGATCCAGGCGGATCTCCAGGCGCCCCCCAATCCCTACTCGTGGCAGCGCTGGAGTGCGGCCCTGGAATTTCCCGGGAAAGGGTATTATGAAATCTGGGCACGGGCCACGGATGATGCGCTCACCATGCAGCCTTTTGCCATCAACTGGAATCCCAAGGGGTACCTGAACAACAGCATGCACCGGATTGCGGTGACCGTTGGTTGAATGACCGGAACCGGAGGCGGGTCCTGCAGCCGGTGACATGCGGGCGGTTCTGTGCGTTGCCTGGCTGGCCGTTGCGTCCGTTGCGGGCCGGGCGGACGACGCCACCCTGAATGAACGGCTGCGGGAGGCGGACCCGGGCAACGGGGAATCCGTGTTTTTCCCATGCCGGGCCTGCCACACGGTGGGCCAGGGGGAGCCTCACCGGATCGGCCCCAACCTCTGGAACATCGTAGACAGGGAAATCGCTTCGATGGACTCCTACAGCTATTCCGCTGCGCTGTCGGAGCTGCCGGGAAAATGGTCCGCCGGACGACTGGATGCGTACATCCGGTCTCCTGCGGAATTTGCCCCCGGGACAAAAATGGTCTTTCCGGGATTGGAGGACCCTGCCCATCGGGCGGATTTGCTTTCATGGCTCGTCATCCGGCAGGAAAACAAGGGCGCATCGTCCAGCGAACGGGAAGACGATGACAGCAGTGTCCCGGCCGGCCCGTTTGGTCCGGACTGGCCGGAAGGTCCCGGCCGGGACTTCACGGGGAACACCTGCAATACCTGCCACTCTCTGGCCATCGTCAAGCAGCAGAGCCTGTCCCGGGAAAGCTGGGAGGAAGTGATTGACTGGATGACGGAGGAACAGGGACTGGAAGCGTTGTCCGGACCGGACCGGACCGTGATCGTGGAGTACCTGTCCACGCACTTCAATATCCGCTGAGGCGGCCGGTGGACATTTTCCCGGTACCGTACCCCGGCATTGAAGGGTCGTTTGCGGGCGGCCAAGTGCCCGTTCGGATGCAGTGGGGGAACCGGGTGGCTGCCGGATGAGGTCAACCAGGGTGGTGCATGTGGTGGGCTGCCATGCAGAAGGGGAGGTGGGCAACGTCATTGTAGGGGGGGTCGCCCCTCCCCCGGGTGATACGGTCTGGGAGCAATCCCGTTTCATCGCGCAGGACACCACCTTGAGAAATTTTGTTCTCAACGAACCCCGCGGGGGCGTATACGGGCATGTCAACCTGCTGGTGCCGGCAAAGGATTCCACTGCCCATACCGGATGGATCATCATGGAGCCCGAAGATACCCCTCCCATGTCCGGGTCCAACGCCATGTGTGTCGCCACGGTCCTGGTGGAGACCGGAATGGTGGAAATGGTGGAACCCTACACGGATTTGCGGATTGAAGCCCCTGCAGGGGTGGTGAAAGCGAGGGTCGAGTGCAGGCAGGGCAAGGCCTGCAAGGTCACGATCACCAACGTACCGTCCTTTGTCGGTCAGCTCGATGCTGTGCTGGAAGTCGGGGGCCTGGGAACCCTGACGGTGGACACGGCATATGGCGGTGACAGTTTTGTCCTGGTCAATCCTGAAAATATCGGGCTCGAAATCGTGCCGGATGCCGCCAGGGACCTGGTGGAGGCGGGCAGAAAGATCACACGGGCCGCAAACGAGCAGCTGGGTTTTGTCCATCCGGGAAATGAAGAATGGTCGCACATTTCCTTTACCCAGTTTGCCATGCCCTTATGGGAGGAAGGCGGCGTTGCGGTCAGTGAAAATGCGGTGGTGGTCCAGCCGGGAAAACTGGACCGCTCCCCCTGCGGGACGGGATGTTCAGCACGGTTGGCGGTCCTGCATGCCAGGGGGTTGCTCAAGACCGGAGACAGGATGATCGGCCGTTCCATTCTCGGTTCCCGGTTTGATTGCCGTATCCTGGAAGAGACCACGGTGATGGGAACCCCCGCCATTGTGCCGGCATTGGCCGGTCGTGCATGGATCACCGGATTGTTCCAGTATACCCTGGACCCGGATGATCCGTGGCCGGGCGGATACAAAGTGGCGGATACCTGGCCGATGGGGCGGGATGTGGAGGGCGGAGAAAAATGATGAACGGGTCCGGTGCGGGGAACGCTGGCACCCGGTGGGCGGATCAGGTCCTGCCGGTCTGGAGCCGGGGTCGATAGGATGGGTAAACCGACCCCTGATCTCAGCAAATTTGATGATCGCCTGGCGGCGGTGTACAGCCGGACGGGGGACAAGGAAGCGCATTATGATCAATGGGCTTCGTCCTACGAAGCCGACCTGGTCGAGGATCTCGGATATGTGGCGCACATCGACGCCAGTGATATCTTTGCCCAGGTGGTGACCGACCGGTCCGCACGGATACTGGATGTTGCCTGCGGGACCGGGCTGGCGGGGGCCGCCCTGCGGTCCCGCGGATATGAAAATATCCACGGGGTCGATTTCTCCATGGAAATGCTCAAAATCGCAGCCCGAACAGAGGTCTACCAGTCCCTGTGGCAACAGGACTTCACGGAGCCCGTCGACCGGAGCCCGGCTTATGATGCGCTGATCTGTGTCGGCCTGTTTTCCTATGCCACGCCGAAGATCTCGGATATGCACAATGTGATTGGCTGCGTGGTCCCGGGCGGGACCTGCATCATCACGGTCAATGGGGCCGCCTGGGAGGAATTGGGCCTCGAGACGGAAGTCCGTGCGGAAGCCGGACGGCATGGGTTTTCCGTCTCGGAAATCAGGCAGGCGGGTTATATCGGCAGTGAGGGGATTGATTCACGGGTGCTGGTCATTCGCCGGTAACCGTCCGCCGGCCGGCCGGTCCAGCCGGTTGGCACAATAGCCAAGAAACAGGCCGAATACGGCGGTTATGCCGACGATCAGGCCAAAGGGCCCGGGAGTGTCATCGTGGAACAGGCTGACCATGGCCGCAATCAAACCCGATATTCCCACTTCCATGGCTCCAAAAGCGGCGGCGGCACTTCCGGCCGACTTTTCTATGGATGCCAGGGCTTTGGAAGGCACAACCGCAAAAACCGGGCCCAGGCCGAATCCGATGATCATGTACGCCATGACCAGTGAGTTGGGGGACAGCAGCCCCGGCATGAAAACGAGTCCAACCACCAGAAACGCTCCCGAGAGGGTAAACCCCATCCCCAGGTTCAACAGGGTCATGGGGGCCCAGAAATCGATCAGCCGGGTGGACAGCATGCTGCCGAGGAAGTATGCAATCACGATGGCTGCCTGGTAATACCCGAAATGATTGACGGCGATACCGAAATGGTCAATGAGGATAAAGGGTGCGCCGACGATAAAGGCATAGATCAGGCCCAGAGCGACTCCGGCCAGCGCACCGTGGGCCATGAAGGTCGGGTTCGAGAAAATGGACCAGTAGCCCCTTGCGATGGATTGGACACGAAGAGCGGTGGGGTCGGGCCGGACGGTCTCGTGGATGAGGATGAATATCAGGCCGGCGGTCGCCATGCCGAGCGCCGCGACCAGGTGAAAATTGTATTCCCAACCGAAAAGAACATGGATATAACCGCCCGCAATCGGTGCGATGCACGGCGCCAGTGCAATGGCCATTCCATAAATGGCAAACGCCTTGACCTGTTGCAGTTCGGTAAACAGGTCCTTGAATACGGAGAGGCAAATGACCACTTCGGCTGAAGCAAAGATCCCCTGGAATATTCTCGCGAGGATCAATTGGTCAATGCTCCTGGCAAACCCGGCCGCGGCGCTTGCAAGGGAAAAAAGGATGACCGACCACAATAGAACCGGCCGTCGGCCGAACCGGTCGCTCAACGGGCCATAGAATAACTGGGCCACCCCGTAGACAATCAAGTTGAGGCTGATGGTCAGTTTGACCAGCTCGGGGGTGGTTTGGAATACATCCGTGAGATGGGGAAGACTGGGCGCATACAGGTCTGTGGACATGATGCTGACTGAACCGGCGAGCACCATCACGGCCAATACCACCGAAAACTGGTGTTTGGGCGGAATGGGAACGGGATAGGGCTTCTTCAACATGGCAGGTCACCGGACTTTTGCGGGTAGTATACTGAATTCGGTTCTCAATGCGCGGAAGCGTCTGGCATAATGGAACGCTCTGTTCAAACTGGTGCAGGGAGTCTGAAATGAAAGTGATCGTGGTGGGGGCATCCGGTGCGGTGGGTCGAGCCGCTGTCCATGCCCTGGGTGACCGTCATGAGGTGATTGCGGTGGGCAGGAGCAGTGGCGATATTCTTGCGGATGTCAATGACCCGGGAAGCATCCGGGCCATGTACGCGCAAGCAGGACGGATCGGCGGCGTCATCAGCGCAGTGGGGCATGGCCACTTCGGGCCGGTGCAGGGGATGTCGGAGGAACAGTTCATGAAAGGGATCTACCACAAAGTGCTCCCCCAGATTAACCTGGTGATCGAAGGCCTGGCCCATATGGAGGATGGCGGATCGTTTACCCTGACCAGCGGAGTGCTGAACCGTGACCCCGTAAAGGGAGGTGCCGCGGGTGCCGCGGCCAATGGTGCGATTGATTCGTTTGTACTCGGTGCTTCCGTGGAGATGCCGAGAAATATCCGTATCAATGCGGTCAGCGCAACCGTACTGGAGGTTTCGGCCAAAAAATACGAGGGATTTTTCCCCGGCCACCTTCCCGTATCGTCCGAACAGGTCGGCCTGGCATACTGCAAAAGCCTGGAGGGGGTCATTACGGGCCAGGTCATTGCGGTGGGATAGCCGGTATTCGGCAGAGCCGGCCCGGTCAGTCCTTCCGGACAAAGTTGATGGACTGGTAGGCCGTGCGCAGGGTTTGTTTGCGCTTGAGCGGGGAATGCAAGAATCTCGTCAGGGCGGCAGTTAGCAGGAGGGCATCCCCGGTTGCCAGATTGGCCGCCTCTTCAGCCACTGCCAGGGTGGTTTTCAGCAAGTGGACCGAGACGATATATTCGCTTTGGCCATGGTCGACAATCCGGCCGGTCAGGTTGCGGATATCCCGTTCCGGGTCCCCCGAAGTCCAGCGGTCCAGTTCGTACCCGGTGGTGGTGAAGGCGGCGTTCCGGCCGCTGAAGCAGGCCATTTGCAACAGGCCCTGCGGCCACAGTTCAGGGAACCTGGTGCACTGTTTGCGCACGGCATTGGAAAAGGTCAGTCCATGGGTAAAGTTGAGCCACCCGACGTTGTCTGACACGGGGACCTGAACCTTGTCCTGCCGGGAAATATCGAAGCTCAGCAGGTTCACGGCATTGGCCAGCAACAGTTTCTCGTAAATGACGGCAGGGTCTGCACGGCTGCAGTCAACGGCTTCCTCCAGGGCCGAACGGACCCCCTTGCGGCGCCAGTTCCCGGCCATTGGATTCATATTGTTCCCGGTCCCCCATCGGTCCAGCGCGTGGGTGTACCCCCGAAATTCGGGAATCTTTTCTTCTCTGGTCGCATAAACCATTTCCCGGACCAGGGAAAGCAACAGCGGTTCCAGTACGGCATCTCCGAGCCGGTTTGCCAGGGTACCGAGTTTGGTGACATAGATCAGGGAGTGCCCGAAGTCGTTGTAATGCGCGAGAGCCGC
>WTGA01000114.1 GCA_011523765.1 Gammaproteobacteria bacterium | reverse complement strand
CGGGGAGGCCGGAAGGGGACCTGGTGCCGGGAAATCCGGCGGGAATCCGCAGAAATCTGTCCAACGAAAAACCCTCGGCATGAATGAATATTGTATTATTGAGTAAAAATACTCAATGATGTAATTGATTCCCTTCCAGGCCCATATCACGGCCGAGTCAATCTGCAGCAGAGAATCCGGGCATCGCCAGAACGGCTCGCGAGCAGGGCTTTATCCAGAAAGAAAAGCGAACCGTTGCAGCAACCCCCTGACGGACAAATCCCGGTGACCGGCCTGGGTTCCCGTTCCACTGCACGGGGTCGCGTTTCCCGGGGAAAGGGGCGATCCCGGTTTTCAATCCTCCCAAAATGGCGGAAATTCCCGCCATTGGATGCGGCTCATTTCCTTGCGCCCCCAGCGGCGGCCAGTTCAAACCGGTTGCATCCCGCAATTGATTGGTTTCTAATCACGGACATGAGTACAAATCGGCAAATCAAGATCACCGTGACCCCCCATTACCTGCAGGAACAGTCCGAGCCGGAGAACAATCAGTACATTTTCGCGTATACGGTCCATATGGAAAATCAGGGGAATACCGCTGCCCAGCTGCTGACCCGCCATTGGATTATTACCGATTCCGAGGGCAAGACCGAAGAGGTCCGGGGCCCGGGTGTGGTGGGTGAACACCCGCATTTGAAACCCGGGGAAAGTTTTGAGTATACCAGCGGTGCCATTTTGCAGACCCCGGTGGGTTCCATGATGGGGAGTTACCAGATGCGGGATGAAAACGGAGACCTGTTTGATGCCGTCATCCCTGCATTTACCCTGTCGGCACAGGTCGTATTCCATTAAACCGCCTGCCCGGGTGCTGGAGAAGGTTTTCAACCGCAGATATTCGGGGGCAGGCCTTCCCGTTGCCGTTGATCCGCATGACCGGTCACCCTGCCGGGGTTTGCCGGGTTTTCTTCCGGGCACCATGACATGACGGCGAAATTTGATCTGATCGTGATTGGAGGAGGCAGCGGAGGGATTGCGGCGGCAAGACGGGCCTCGGAATATGGTGCACGGGTATTGCTGGCTGAATACGGACCCCTGGGCGGCACCTGCGTCAACGTCGGTTGTGTCCCCAAAAAAGTGATGTGGACCACCTCCCAGATCAATGAAACCCTTGACCTCGCCGGCAGCTATGGTTTTGACATCGAGCGCAGGGGATTTGACTGGTCCCTGATCAAGCAGTCACGGGATGTCTATGTGAGACGGCTGAACGGAATTTATGGCCGCAACCTGGACCATAGCGGCGTGACCCTGGTCCGGGGGAAAGCGAGTTTCCGTTCCGCAAAACGCATTGGTGTCAACGGCGATGAATATCTTGGGGACCATATCCTGATTGCCGTGGGCGGGCGGCCGAGCGTGCCGGATATCCCCGGTGCTTCGCTCGGAATCACCAGCGACGGCTTTTTTGAACTGGAAAAACAGCCGGAAAATATCCTGATTATCGGTGCCGGGTACATTGCGACCGAGTTTGCGGGGCTGCTGCATGGCCTTGGCAGCAAGGTGACCATGCTGCTTCGCAAAGACCGGCTCCTGAGAACATTCGACCATGACATCCACCAGAAGGTGATGGAGGACATGCGGGCAAGCGGGATTGGATTGCTGACGGATGTCGACCTGCAGTCGCTGACAGATGAAAACCATACGCTGGGATACCGGGATTCGGGTGGCGCGGGCAAAGATGGCTATGACTGCATCATCTGGGCGGTCGGACGGCATCCCAATCTTGCCGGTCTCAACCTGGGCGCAGCCGGGGTGGAGACCGACCGGCGTGGATTTGTTCCGGTTGACGACTTCCAGAACACCCCGGTCCCGGGTATTTATGCCGTGGGCGATGTCACGCCCCGCGCCCAACTGACCCCGGTCGCCATCGCTGCCGGCCGCAGATTGTCGGATCGCCTGTTCAACAACCAGCCGGATTCCAGGCTGGACTATGAAAACATTCCAACGGTCATTTTTTCCCACCCCCCCGTCGGAACGGTCGGCCTTTCCGAAGCAGATGCCCTGGAAAGATACGGCGAATCTGAAATCAGGATTTACCGAAACACGTTCGTCGACATGCGGTTTGCCATCGGTGAACACAAGCCGCGTACCCTGGTAAAACTGGTTGTCCAGGGCCGGAACGAGAAAGTGGTGGGATGCCATGTGGCCGGTCATGCCGCGGATGAAATGATCCAGGGCTTTGCCGTCGCCATGAAAATGGGCGCCACCAAGGAAGATTTCGACCGCACCGTGGCCATTCATCCCACAGCGGCGGAAGAACTGGTCACCCTCCGATAGGCCCGCACAACCGGAATATGCCGGAGAAACCAATTTCCATGGAATCCCTGGTGGCCCAGGCGTGCCACTATATTGACCAGGCCACGGGAGGCATCGTCCCGCCCATTCACCCGTCAACAACCTACGCGCAACCTGGCGGGCAGGCCCGGCCCGGCGGGTATTCCTACAGCCGGGCGGACAACCCCACCTACGGACAGGTTGAGCACCTGGCGGCCGTGCTGGATGGCGGGGAAGAAGCCCTGGTTTTCTCTTCCGGCCTGGCCGCTGTGAATGCTGTATTCGAAACCCTCAACATGGGTGAGCACATTGTCGCTCCCCGGGTGATGTATCACGGTACCCAGGACTGGCTGAGGCGCATCGCGGTCAAGCGGAATATTTCGGTGACCTTTTTCGAGGCCGCCAGCCTGGACATGCTGGAAAAAGCCATTGCGTCCACGCAGACAGCCCTGGTCTGGATCGAAACCCCCATCAACCCGACCTGGGAGGTGATCGACATCCGTGCGGCGGCGGAATTGGCACACAACGCGAATGCGGTCCTGGCGGTGGACTGCACGGTCGCACCCCCGGTGACGACCCGTGCACTGGACCACGGCGCGGACCTGGTGTTTCATTCCGCCACGAAATATCTGAATGGTCACAGTGATGTCATCGCAGGCATACTCGTCAGCAAGGACCGCACTGAGCGCTGGGACGAGATCAAGCTGGTACGCACCCTGTCGGGTGGAGTGCTCGGCCCGTTTGAATCCTGGTTGTTGCTGCGGGGCATGCGTACCCTTTTCCTGCGGTTCGAACGTGCCTCGCAAAATGCCATGGGACTGGCCAGGGCCCTGGAAAATCACCCCGCACTGGAAGCGGTGCGGTATCCCGGCCTTGAAAGCCATCCCGGCCATGAAATTGCAAAACGGCAAATGCTGAATGGTTTTGGCGGCATGATCTCGTTGCTCGTGAAAGGCGGTGCCGAGGAGGCAAAACGGGTGGCCGGCAGCACCGCGTTATTTGTTCCCGCCACCTCCCTGGGCGGGGTGGAAAGCCTGATTGAACACCGTGCATCCGTAGAGGGCCCGCACAGCAGGGTTCCCGAAAACCTGTTGAGGCTTTCGGTGGGGATCGAAAATCAGGACGACCTGCTCGGGGATATCACCCTGGCACTGGACCGGCTCCTGTAACGGCGCGCCCGAATGAAGCGGGCGAACGGGACCTCCCGCCGGTGACCGCTCCGGTTAACCCGGGCCGGCGGGTTCTCAGGCCGCCTCCCTGATTTTCTTCAAATGCACCAGCAACAGGGAGATGGCGGCCGGGGTCACCCCGGGAATCCTGGCTGCCTGGCCAATGGTCTGGGGCCGGGTTTCGGAAAGTTTCTGGTGGACCTCGGAAGACAGGCTGCGTACATCGCCGTAATTGAGGTCGGGCGGAATTTTCACGCCATCACTTTTCTTCAGGCGTGCGATTTCCGCAACCTGGCGCTCGATATAGCCGCTGTAACGTGCCTGGATTTCCAGCTGTCGGATACTCTGCATCTCGACAAGGGGGTTCTCCAGGTTGCCCAGCGCAACCACATCCTGATAGCTGATTTCGGGTCTTCGGAGCAAATCCATTAAATTGGCTTCCCGCTGCAATCCCTGCCCAAGGATGCCCTGCATCTTCTGCATATCCGTTTTATCCGGATGTATCCAGGTGGTTTCCAGCCGGGTTTTTTCCTTTTCGATGGCATTTCTCTTGTTCTCAAGGACCCGGGCCCGGCGGTCACTGACCAGTCCCAGCTGGTGCGCCTTTTCAGTCAACCTCAAATCCGCATTGTCTTCACGCAGTTGCAGCCGGTATTCCGCCCGGGACGTAAACATCCGGTAGGGCTCCGCAGTCCCCCGGGTGACAAGGTCGTCAATCATCACCCCGATATAGGCTTCATTGCGTGCAGGACACCACGGAGCTTCATCCCGGATTTTCAATGCCGCATTCAATCCTGCAATCAGGCCCTGTCCCGCCGCCTCTTCGTAACCGGTGGTGCCATTGATCTGCCCGGCAAAAAACAACCCGTCGATACATTTTGTTTCGAGGGAATCCTTCAATCCCCTCGGGTCAAAGAAATCGTATTCAATGGCATAACCCGGCCGCGTGATCAGCGCATTTTCAAATCCCCGGATCGTCCGGACAAAGGAAAACTGGACATCAAAGGGCAGGCTGGTAGAGATTCCGTTGGGATAGATTTCAGCGGTATTCAAGCCTTCAGGCTCGATGAAGATCTGGTGGCTGTCCTGCCCGGCGAACCGGACCACCTTGTCTTCTATGGAGGGGCAGTACCGCGGACCCACGCCTTCCAGCACGCCCCCGTAGATGGGCGAGCGGTCCAGGGCGCTGCGGATGATTTCATGGGTCTGTTCATTGGTATGGGTGATATGGCAGTGGATTTGCCGGGGGTGCTCCGACGGGTCACCGGTAAAGGAAAACACGGGAACCGGGTCATCGCCGGGCTGGACTTCCAGGTGGCCATAGTCGATGGTCTTCCCGTCAATCCGCGGTGGCGTACCGGTTTTCAGCCGCTCGACATTCAGCGGCAGTTCGCGCAACCGGCGGGCCAGCGCAATGGACGGCGGGTCGCCGGCCCGGCCCCCTTGCGCGTTGTCCATGCCGATGTGAATCTTTCCGTTCAGAAACGTGCCCGCAGTGAGCACCACCACGGGGGCTTCGAATTCCACCCCCAGTTGGGTCCTGACGCCGGCAATCCGGCCCCCCTGCACCCGCAGGTCATCCACCCCCTGCTGGAAAATGGTCAGGTTGGGCTGTCGTTCGACACAAGCGCGTATCGCCATTTTATACAAGGCACGATCGGCCTGGGCCCGGGTGGCCTGAACCGCGGGACCCTTGCGTGAATTCAGCACCCGGAAGTGGATGCCCGCCCGGTCAATGGCCTTGGCCATCACGCCGCCCATTGCATCGATTTCCCGGACAATGTGCCCCTTGCCGATTCCTCCGATCGCCGGATTGCAGGACATCTGTCCAATGGTTTCGATGTTGTGCGTCACCAGCAGCGTCTTGCACTGCATGCGTGCAGCCGCCAAGGCGGCCTCCACGCCGGCGTGGCCGCCACCGATCACGATAATTTCAAATTTTTCCGGGTATTTCATCACGTCACTGGCTCACACAATCGGGAAAATGCTCTTTATCATTTACTGGTAGTAGTAGTCGTACTTCCGCAGGATTTCCCAGGTAAACTGCCAGGCCTCATTGTGGGTCAGCTGATTGTCCCCGGGAATGACGATCTTGGTGTACAAAGAGGCTCCCTTTTGGGCCTTGATCGCCTGCAACTTCTGCTCCAGCCGGGATTTGGTGACCACCGCCGGGTCGCGGTCCCCGGGTTCACGTATCCGGTACACGAACCCGGCAGGAGATTTTTCCAGCTGGACTTCGACCACATATTTTCCCGCCGGGCTTCGCGCCGCCCGGATGAGCCTGCGATACTCTTCGGTCAGCCGGTCGTATTCATCCTGCAGGGACTCGAATTGCCGGTGGGAACTTGCGGACCGGGCCGCAAGCTCCGCATTTTCGGATTCCTGGCGCCGGACCAGTTCCTTGAGTTCCCGGATCCCTTCGCTCGCAACGGTATACCGCTGCTCGGCATCCGTGCGGCCGGCCTGCAATGCTCCCACTTCCCGGACCAATGCCTGGTTTTCCGCCTGCAGCCGGGCCAACTGTGCCCGGAGGCCGTCCAGTTGCCCGGAAACCGTCTCCAGGTTTTCGCTCAGACTGCGTTTCTCTTCGGAAATCGATGCGATCTGTTCCCCGGATTCGATTTCCAGTGCCGCCAATTGCCGGCTCAGTGCTTCAATCTGCCGGTTCAGTGCCTGGACATTGGCATGGAGGTCATCCACCTCCGCCCGGGATGCTTCCTGGTCCGCTTCCAGCACCGCAATTTCGGATTCCCGGCGCCGGACCAGTTCCTCGAGTTCCCGGATATCCTCGCGCGCAACCCGATAACGCTGCTCGGCATCCAGATTGCCGGCCTGCAATGCCTCCACTTTCCGGGACAATGCCTGGTTTTCCGATTGGGCCCGGGAGAATTGGGCCCTGAGATCGTCCAGCTGTCCGGAAACCGTATCCAGTTTGTTGCCAAGACCCTGTTTCTGCTCGGTCAACGATGCAATCTGCTCGTCCGACTGGACCTGCAAGGTCGCCAGCTGCCGGCTCAAGGTGTCAATCTGCCGGTTCAGCATCTGTGCATGGGTATTGAGCTGGACGATTTCCACCAAAGACGCTTTCCGGTCTGCTTGAAGTCCCAGGTTTGCCTGTTCCAGCTGTTCACGCTGGCGGACAACCGTTTCATGCTCGGATGCAAGCAACGCGTGTTCTGCAGTCAGGTCTGCCAGTCTCTTGAGCCCCGAATCCAGGTCGGCCTGCAGCAGTGCACCCCGATTTTCGGCATCCTCCAGCAATCCGGACAGCTCCGTGAGCTCGGCGGCAAGTTTTTCGCGGGCAAGGGTGGTGGCTTCCTTGGCGGAAATCGTCGAGACCAGCTCGCGATTCAGCTCGAAATTCCGTACCATGATGATCACCAGTGCCATCATGAATATCATGACAATCACGGTCATGATGTCCGTGAAGGACGGCCAGATGCTCTCATCGCCGATCCCGGCGGCACCATGCCCGATTCTAAGATCGACAAATCCCCTGGATTCCGGCACGGGACGCGACCCTAATCGTCCGACCGGAGACGAAAGCCCCTTCTCAACAGGGAGACGACTTCATCCATGTTCTCCGCATTGTGTTTCGAGGTGTCCCGCTGCTGTTCAATCATGTCGTGGATCCGCGGCAGCAATTCCTCCAGCTTCCCGTGCTGGTCGGTCACCCGCCCCGCCTGGTCCGTCAGTTCCTGTGCGGCCCGTCGCAGGGAATCCGCAGAGTCTGCATAGGCTTTCTGGGACCGGGTCAGGTTCTCGACCAGTGCAGTGGCCGCCAGGATACTGTCCGAATAATCCTTGATGACGACCTCCTGGTTCAGTTGCAGATGGGGCAGCAGTGTGGTGGCCGTGACTTCCTCGATCTTGCTGACCAGGAAAGTCTGGGTATCGGTCAGCTTGATATAGAAATACCCGAAAAACAGGTACGCGATGATGGCGGTCAGGGTGGTGGACAGGGCCGTTGACATGCCAAAGATCATCGTACCCAGGCCTTCCGTCTGCCCGCCGCCCGCCGCCGGTGCAACCTGGCCGCTGCCCTGCAAAATATCCGACGCCCCCAACAGGGCAATCGAAAGTCAGACAATGGTGCCGAACACACCGTTCAGGATCAGGATTTTTTGGCCGAACTTGAGAAAACTGTCGATGCTGGATTCCGAGGCCAGAAGGGGCTCTGACAGTGCGGTCTGGATGATATTGGCCCGGCG
>WTGA01000039.1 GCA_011523765.1 Gammaproteobacteria bacterium | reverse complement strand
ACAGCCTTCTCAAAACAACCGGACACCAACCCGCCCGTGGTCTCGCGACGGTACGCTGGCTATTGGTTACCGGCAAAATCCGTATGCGGGTCAACCCAGTCCAGGTAACCGTACTCACTGCCGGTCATGGGTATCCCCCGGAGACAATTACCGGACCACTGTGACGGAACATTCTGCGTGACGGGCGACCCGGGCAGAGTTGGGTCCGAGCAGAAAATCCGACAATGAGGGTCGATGGGCTCCCATTACAATATGCTGGATATCCAGGTCATTGGCCGCCTCGACGATTTCCTTGTATACCGTTCCATGTTCCACGACCACCCCCGCCTGCAGTTCCTTCGGAATCTGCTGGGTGGCGATTTCCTCCAGTTTCTTCGCCGCGCTATCCTTCCAGTCCTTCAACGGATACTCGATCGAACCGTGCATTTCGCCACGAATGGCATAACGCTGGTCAATGCCGGGACTGATGCCGCCGATTACCGTCATCAGATAGATTTTAGTCCCTTCAACACCGGTTGCCATGTCCACGGTTTTGCTGATGACACCTTCCCAGGATGGCTCATCATCAAGGTCAATGGTTGCTAAATAGTTAGTCATTTTTTATTTCTCCTCATTAACGGTTCACGATTTGCTGTCATCCGGCATTGTAAAATCACGCGGGCTTGGCAGCGTAATCAGATAGAGAATCCATACCGTAAACGAAATCATCAGTATATTGATAATGGACACATCCAGCCTGAACGGTAATGATTTGTCCGCCACTTCGAGGGTGGGTATCAGGGACGGATGCACCGGGATCGCAGGATCGATCACTTCTCCAGAGTCCAGAGCAGCTCTGATTGCTTGCACGGCATCGGCACTGATCGGCAAGGCAGTACTGCCACCGGTACCCGCTGTGCCGGGTCCCACCTCGCCCGCAGCCTGGATGGTTTCCACCGGGCTGGCCAATACGAATTGGGTGCTGACACTGGTAATCGGCTTGAATTGCTGGGAGTAGGTCCGGGCTGCAATGTTCGCAGGCCGAATGAAACTGAACCTTGCCGCATGTCCCCCTTCGGACCACTCACCCAGGTCAACCAGTTTGAATGGTGCATTCTGGAGCGCAGTACTGACCGCGCGGTCACCCTGGGCAGCCATGACGAATACCCCGTCAGACTGGCCGCTGGCAAGACTCTGTACCTGTGTCGAAATATCATCCGCAGAATTCATGACTTCAACCGTCCCGGACAGCCCGAGAGAATGCAACATCATGTCCAGCACGATGGCGGAACCCGAACCGGCTTCGCCGGTCACTATTTTCTTCATCTCCGTGAGGGAACTGGCCGCTCCGGCATTGTTGGTAATCAAATGGGCGGTCTTGTAACCGAGCACCGCAAAGGCTACCGCGCTGGAACTCGCAACCGGCCCACTGTCATCCAGTGAATAAAATGATTCCGCCCCGACGATTCCAACCCGTGCGCTGCCGTCCTGGAGCGATGCAAGCGGTGTCGCGGAATTTACAATTTCGAGATCCTTGCCTGAAAAGCCCGCCCGGATCGCCCGGAGCGCCTTGGCGGTACTGCTGGTTCGCCCAACACTCGGATCAGCAGCCACGATTATTTTTTCGGCGCCGCTACCGGCCGCCCCTTCGGGCAGCAACCCTCTCTCTACCAGAAATGACGTTGCCACCGATGCGGCAGTCTGTGCATCCAGGTCCACTGCCTTGTTCATCGCCTGCATGTCCGCTGCGCTAATCGAACCGGCCAGTTTTTCGAGCACTCCCGCAAGACCGGGAATCTCTGCCAGGGCATCCGATCGAACCAGAGGAGCGACTTCGTAGACCGGGAAAAACTTCAGGTTGTCTTCCAGCACAACCAGTCCGTACTCTGCGATCTGCCCATCCGTCATGAACAGTTCACCGACATCTGCGGTGCCTTCAAGCAATGACGACACTATCTGGTCCTTTCCTTCGGTAGTCGTTGAAAAAATATTCACGCTGCTGTCATTGATTCCATACCGCCGGTTCATCTGCTGAAGACCATCGGCCGCACGATCAACGAAATCATCATCCACCGAATAGATGACCGGGTTGGCGAGTTTCGCAAGATCTTCCAGCGTGCTGACCCCCAGTTCGGCGGCTCTTTCCGCTGTCATCACCATCGCATAGTCATTGGAAAACCCGAACTTTCCGGTCATCTCCAGACCCAGTGGCTTGAACAGTTCCTGGATAGTTGCGGTGGACGCTTCTCCATCGCTGGTCGGTGCCTGCCCCAGATAGATCAAACTGGTGCCATTGTATTCAGGATAGACATCCAGCACGTCCTGCTTGACCGCCTCCATCACTTTGCGGGTTCGGCCAAATGGCATGCTCCGCTCGACCGCAATGCCTTCGTTTTCCGCCATCTGGGCAATCATCTCCGAAAGAATCAGGCTCTCGGAGAACGGTTTGGCACCCACTCTCAGGGTCCCCTTGTCTTCTGCGCAACCAATGAGGGCTGCTGAGATAGCAGCTACGAGCAAATATTTTGTAATTTTAGTAATCATGACTGGCCTCCTATGCTGCAGACTTGTCTGGTGCACTATCGCCACCGATTGTCCGCACCTTGGTATGGGACCTTTTCAGAAACGGGTCCTCACGAACCACTCGGAAAAATGCGACGAGTTGCATGATGATGATAAAGACAAATGGAACGGCCCCTGTGATGGCCATGGCTCTTGCCACAAAAACACTTTCCGTAATCAGGGTGGCAACGGTAATTCCTGCGATGATCAGCCCCCAGGTGATTTTGAGCTTGGTGACCGGATTCAAATTACCGTTGCTGGTCATCATGCTGATTACGAATGTGCCGGAATCCGCGCTCGTTACCAGAAAAATGAAAATCAGGCACACTGCGAGGAAATTGAGGACCGCGGCTCCAGGGAAGTACTCGAAGAAAGCAAAGAGCGCCGCAGAGACATCGGCAAATACTTGGTCCGCGATACCACCGGCACCAAACATTTCGATGTGGATCGCAGCACCGCCGAATGCGGCAAACCACAGCATGGACACAATGGTCGGCACACCGACAACGAAGATCACAAATTCACGTATGGTACGCCCGCGACTGATCCGTGCGATAAAGATTCCGACGAATGGCCCCCACGCCAGCCACCAGATCATGTAGGTGAGCGTCCAGCCATGAAACCAGTTCCACGATCCCGCAGGGGTGTAGGCATAGGTTTTGAACGACAGTGGGATGAGCTGGATCAGGTAATCACCAATGGAATATACAAATGACTGGAACAGATAGGCCGTGGGTCCGCCAAACAGCACGACCAGCAGAATCAACACTGCGGTAAGCATGTTGACATTGCTCAAAATCTTGATGCCCTTGTCGACCCCGGTACAGGCAGAAAGCAGGAAACAGACGGTCATCACCGCAACAATGACCATGCTCATGGTGACACTGTTGTCCGTGCCAAACACCGCATTCATGCCGGAACGAACCATGAGGGTTCCCATGGCCAGGGATCCGGCAAGACCAAAGATAACGGCGATGACGGCCAGTATGTCAGCCGTATTCCCCATGCCATTGAGCGTGGCTTTGTTGAATATGTTCTTGAATCCGACCTTTATGGGCGTGGAAATCATGGAAGGCAGGTTCAGGCGGAATGTGAAATAGGCAATGACCAGTCCACAACAACCATAAATCGCCCAGGCATGCAGACCCCAGTGCAGATTGGTCAGTACCATCGCGTTGCGTGCGGTGATTGCGGTTTCCGGTTCACCGACCGGCGGTGTCACAAAGTGGTAGATGGGTTCGGCAACCCCCCAGAAAAGCAACCCGGATCCCATCCCCGCCGCGAACAACATGGCAACCCAGGAAGCGGTACTGAATTCCGGTTCCTCATCATCCTTGCCGAGTCGTATTTCCCCGTATTTCGAAAAGGCCATGACGGCCATGATCACGAGGAAGGCTGTGCTCAGCAACAGAACAAACCAGTCCAGGGCGGTAAGGGAATAATTCACCAGCCCTTGTGCGGCACCTGTCATGGAATCCGGGGAAACAACCCCCCAGATTGCAATCGCAGCACACAACACCAGTGAAACAATCATTACAGTGTTCATAGTCGACTCTCCAAGGCTAAATCAAATATGGGTCTACGCAAGACGAGAATATAATTATTATTGTCTAAATTTGGTCCAACTAGCCAACATTATCAAGAAATAAATAATTATGATAAGCATAAATAATTTTTATACAAAAACGGTTCACCCGATGATTCCAGCCCCGATGAATCCACCCCCGCCGGACGGGCAGACCAGTGCGAAATTCATACTGCTGCCAACAGAAAAACAGCGCCTGCCCGGTACGTTTGCGGTTATAATCTCCCGGTCACCCGGACGGGCCGTTAGCTCAGTTGGCAGAGCAGCTGACTCTTAATCAGCGGGTCGTAGGTTCGAGCCCTACACGGCCCACCATCTAATTCAATGAATTGATATACTTTTCCAGGTCACTGTGCTTCTCCGCCACCACTGCGAAGTGACACAGGAGAACTCCATTGATTTGCGAGTGCAATCAAAACGGTCCGCAAAACCAGAGCTATCCGGGGGGCCGCTTGAACCCTCTGTGATCCTCGGAGATGGACGTTATCTTTTCCCACACCGCCAGGACAGTTTGCCAGTCACAATACATCCTGCACCGGTATTCGCCATTCTCAGGCGATGGTTTGGCTGCGGTCCTCCACAATCTGTCGGAATGCATCAATGAACCCGGAAATTTCATCCTCCCCCACGGTCAACATCAGTGCCATGAAACCTCTGCGTGCAATGTAGTACCCCTGCTCAATCAAATCCAGAAACACCAGCTCCTTGATCCGGTCATCCGAGCCAACCAGGTCATCCTGGTTGTCGACCCGGTTCCGGGTCGCGTGCATCCCGATGAGCGACCCTGCGCCCGTAAACTGCAGGCAGACCTGATGGTCCCGGGCAATCGTGTTCAGTATCTTTCTTAACGCCTCCCCTTTCGCATTCAATCCATCCAGCAGTTCATCGTTTAGCAGCCCGGTCAGTGCAGCCGCCCCGGCAGCCATTGTCAGCGCATTGTTATTGAAGGTCCCGGCATGGGGAATAGCATCGGACCGCCTCGGGTCAAAGATTTCCATGAACCTGTCCGCCCCGCCAAAAGCGCCGACGGTCATGCCACCCCCGATATATTTCCCCAGGGTGGTCATATCCGGCAGAATTCCCAGGAGCCCTTGTGCGCCGTTCCGCGACAACCTGGAGGTCATGACCTCGTCAAAGATCAAAACCGACCCGCTTTTCTCGCTTCGGCTCCGTAAAGTCTGCAGAAATTCGGGGGACCCTGGAATACAGCCCGCTGAACCCTGGACAGGTTCCACCAGCACACAGGCTGCCTCCTCTCCGTACTCATCGAACAGGCGGTTTGCCATCCCAACATCGTTGTACTTGCCAACAATATACTCATAGGGGGCATTCAGTGGCATACCACCCCCACCGAAATACAGCAATCCGCCATGATACCCTCCGTCGAACACGATGACCTTTTTCCGGCCGGTCACATACCGGGCAGTGGCGATGGCCATCAGATTCGCTTCCGTTCCGGAATTGGTAAACCGGACCTTGTCGATGGAGGGGAACCGGGCACAAACCAGTTCCGCCAACCTGATTTCATTGGCGGTGTGACCGCTCAGATTGACCCCGCTATCCAGCGCATCATCGATGGCACTGCGGATTTCAGGGTGATTGTGGCCAAACAATCCCGCCGTGTATTCACCCAGCAGATTGACATATTCATAACCGTCCGCATCGGTAATGCGGCAACCCTCGGCCGATACAATTCTCAGCGGGAACGGGCGGTGAAACAGCACGGTCCGGGTATTGCCGCCCGGCATGTACTCCGTGGAAATCTCAAATGACCTGGCCGACTCCGGGTGATGATCGACATAACGTACCCTGGCGGCACGCAACATCTCGTCAAGCCTGTCTTCCGGTTCAACGGCTTTTTGTACAGTTGTCATAAAAAATTTCCTTTCCCTTGGAAGTGTAGCGAGATTCGCTCCACTCGACAAATTCAGGCAATTTCTCTTCCACGGCGAGTTCGACCTTGGGAGGGGGCGGCACGAATGTCAACAGGCGCTCCGCAAGATCATCCGGGACGAGAGCCGGCTCGCATAGCGGGCTTTGCCGTACAGAGAAGAATTCAACAGGAGAAGGATGATGGCCATATTTGCTTGGCTCTGGAGGCGAAACGCCGTACCGGGCATGGAAGCGTTGTCCGCCCAATTGTCCATCCGGGTCGTACAGCGCATCACGTACTACCAGCTGCTCGACCTTCCCCAGAATATTCCAGAGGCCGCGCAGGAAGTCGTCATTTATGAGGCGGCTTGCGATGGCCGCAATCATTTCCGCCTTCCGGGTGGGACGGGGCTTCGAAATGAACAACTGACCCATCATCCGACGGAGTACGTCGACGTTGAACATCTCGAGATAGTCACGCAGATTGTTGTTGGGGAAACGGCCCGGAGCTTGTGAAGAGTTCATTGATCGTTTTTCCCGCCGACAATAAGGCAAATCGTTTCGTTGTCATCGTAGTCGCTCGATTCTCTCAAGAAATCTTGGTCTGCTTGCGTATCTGCGGCGAATGTCTTCCAATCGGAGGAAAAAATGTTCGGTTGTGCTGTTCTCGTTTGCTATTGTCTTGAGATCGAACAGCAGTTGTGCGGCATCATCGTAACTTCTTCCGCTCTTTATTTTCATATGCTTGTCAATCTCGCTCCACGCCGCTTCTCCTCTTTTTGCAACTTCAGCGATGCGCTGCAGGCGCATCCTCTCCGCTTCCTGCCTTCGGTGCTCACGTTTTGCTTCGGCATGCTTTGCTTCGGCGATCTTTCGTTCCTTGCAAACCTCTTTCGAGCGCGCACGCAACTCGCCCGCAGTCCTGAGACGGACTGGCTCGACTCCCGCCTGAGAAAACTCGCGTACCAATTTCCGAACTTCGATTGAGACATGCGGGTCGCCTTCGGCCAGCTGGCACAATAGCTTTGTCTTTTCGTTGTCCGATATTCCAGAAATTGCATCTTCAATGTCTTTCTTCGAAGATAAATGTCCGGCAGTACCGGCTGGTCTTTCGGCCGCCGCAGCGACAAGGTCTGCGTCGATGTGGAAAAACTCGGCAAGCGTTGTCAGCGGACCGGTTAGCGGAGCGATTCCGGGCAGGGGCTCGGGCACCTCGTCGCGAATGTGTCCAAGACTCACAGCCCACAACCAGGCTACATACAGCATTCGCCAGTCTCCCGAAAGAAAGTCGGCCCTTAATGTGATCATGCCTGAAAGCCAGCCCGAGCCTTCCTCCCATTCACCTGAATATTGCCCGTCCTCGTCACAGTCGTCAAAGTTGAGAATGATGTTTTCGCCAGCGTCCAAGACATTGACCAGTTCGCATCCTCGGATAAAAGGATCAAATTTCGAACGATCCGCAAGACGTCCAGGCAGTCGCATCATCAATCGTCGAGTTCCCCAGTTCGCAACGTAGACGTGCATGTCGAACCAGCGGCTCATGAATTGCCGTGCGTTGCCGCGGAAGTCTCCGTAGTTGTACTCGTTAATAAAGCTCGTCGGGGTAATCTCGGCGCGTGAAGATACTTGCCTCAGCGCATTCATTCCGTCATTGTCAATCGGCGTGTCGATCGCCCGAAATTCGTAATATTGATATTCGCTCATGTTGTGATCGTTAAGTTGTTTCTGATTTTCTTAACCCAAGTTTAACATACGGTGACATAAGTGTTTGATTTGAAACACGGTA
>WTGA01000133.1 GCA_011523765.1 Gammaproteobacteria bacterium | reverse complement strand
AATCCAGGGAGACTATCCCAGAAGGCGACTAACCCGGGAAGTTGCCCCTATTACCCAATAATTTCGTATACCGTGGAAAGAACGCGCAAAGTCAGCTTTATCACGGTTGAAAAAGTCTTGATACGGATGAATGCATCCCTAACCCATCTTTAACATTTTTCTCACCGCCTGGCGGCTCGACCCCCTGATTTTCGCCTCATTCCCGCCGAATTTCGCCTGATTTCGGCGTTTTCGTGCCTTTGTCAGGAGATTTGCACGGTTCAGGGTTCTGTGTGCCAACTTATTCACTATGGACTCCACTTCCGGGTGACCATCCGGTAAATGAATATGTTTTTCCGGCATCAAAAAGGGTTGGCTCCCGTGAACTACCTTACTTCGATATGTTGTCTAGTGGCGATATCAAGCTCCTCTTCTGAATATTCAACCGCACTAACCTGATCATCCGACTTCTCGATGCGTACCAGGCGTCCGTCCACTTTGCTTAACTCCGTGGCTGCTTGCGCAAAACCCTTCACGCAGTCCCAGCTATGGGTGGTCGCAAAAACCTGAATGTTTTGGTTGTGTGCGATGGTCAAAACCATTCGCCAAAAATCACGCTGTACGGAATGATGGATGCCGTTTTCCGCTTCATCAATCACCACAAACCCCTCTTTGTTGTTAGCAAGCGCCAAAGCGACTCCGAAGAGGCGTACGGCACCGTCGCCAAGGCCTTTTAGAGGGATTGTCGATTTTTCACCCTTTACCTTTACGATTACCCTCCTGCCGTTCAGGCAAGGATTTCTGGTTCTAGGTTCATCACCAATGACTGCAACCCGTTCCACTTTCTCACCGAAAATCAACCGCAACGCTTCCAACGCATGGTCTTCATTATCTGTAAGTGCCACGTTGTCCCAGAACCTTGCTATATCTCTGTTACTCAGCAATTCCGGGCCCACGGATTCGCATCGAAACACCGGCGCATTGTGATGAGACTCCACCAAACGACGAGAATAAAGGGAAGAATCCCTATCGTCCGAAATCATCCGAATAAACCGCTTTTCCCCTTTAAATTCAGCTTGGAGTATCAGGTCATCTCCTTCGAAGATATCCCTGTGATTTCCATTTCGGCCCCGGATATTTTGTTCTTCCCCCGAAACAATTTTGATATGGAGTTTCTGGTGTTCGGCCTTTGGCCCGATTGATATGGCAATTCCTTTCCGAAAGTGTCGGTCATGGAAAAGAGCCCTCCAGTCAAGAGCCAGCGTAGCACCATCTTCGTCGGCAATGGTGGTTACTTCCTCACGGTTCTGCAATATCTTCTGGAGAACACGATAATGGCTTTGAGAGGCATATATACGAATAGCATCCAGCAGGGTCGTTTTTCCAACTCCGTTTTCTCCAGCAAACAATGTTGCGCGTCCTAACCGGGAAATTGAAATGTTTTCAATTCCACGAAGCCCGCTGATGGACAGGTCCGAAAGGTGAATGTCGTTTTTGGCTGATGGTGTTGAGGACTCTACAGTCATCTTCATTTTTTGTGAACAGGCATTACAGGTTTTAACCAGTTTACGATTTGATGGTACATCAATGGTTGCTGCAGAGAAAGCGAGAGAGTTTTCTGGTTCAAGAGTTCAGGCCGATTTTGACACCTGGCTTTTATTTTTCTCCCGGCCTTCGTCAGCAAGCGATTTGATTGAGGTTGCATTCCCTTCCAGGTCCTCGAATGCAAAGGGGTTCAAGAACTGACGGCCCCAGAACAGGTTTCGGTCCGTCTCGTGCAAATCGCACAGGGCGCAAATTTCGTGCCAATACGCAGTGATCGCCAAAACTTGCCGGGCGATAATCTCCAGGGCGTTCTTTTCCGATAACAGAAAATGGTGTGCGGCATCAAGGCAGGATGAGATACGGCTCTGGCGGTTGTCTCCGGATATTTTCATGGCCTGGCCGGTTTCGTTGCCGGTGCGGGCTTGGGGGCAAATATCATACGCCGGGGTGAGTGAAAGCCTGGAGCCATCCCAGAGGGCGGCGTGGTTGCGGGCATGGTCATCGGTATTGCTGCACAGAATATTGAAGACCAGTCGCCCGAACAGCTCTTCCAGCGTCTCAGCGGCGTTCGTGAAATGGTGACGAATGATCTCTGCGAAGTCCGCATAGCTTGCATAGCGCGCCATCATTTCATCGAGCCTGAGGAGGGTCAGAGCGGACAGTACGGATCGTCTGTGCCAACCTTGATCTGTCTGGGTGCGGTCAAAACGTTCGATCAAAAGGACGTCTTTATTTGAAGAGCTTTCAAGCCCAACTGGTGCCACATCCAGCCCACAAAGCTGGGCTAACCGCATCGCAATGTACTCACCTTTCACCACGCTGTACGTGTCGCTGTCTGACGGGAATTTGGCAACGTATTTTTTGCTTCCATCTTCGATCAGCGCTTTCGGCCGGCCCCCTCCGATCGAACTTCCATGATGTAAAGCCGAATCGAGTTCGGGGGTGAGGGGAATTCCTTGTTCGACTCTTTGTGCTGATTGCACCAGTTCATCCAGCGTTGCGCTCTTCAGTGAGCGCGGGACATATTCGGTTGGAGAGCGCTGGAAATCCAACGCTCCAATCCGGTCCGATCCGGATTCAAGCAGGCAGGCCAATTCACTCAACTCGCCGACATCCGCATCCTTGCTTTTTACCCCCAGAACCTTGTTCAGGAGGACTCGGCGACCCCACGCATCCGGTGCTCCATCTCGAATACACCCCGGAATGGATAACCCGGGTAGCAGTGGCAGGCCGCCTGCCTGTAACGGTAATTCAGGAGTATAGAGCGAAATCGCATCTTCCCGGCCCAGATAACTTTGCCCGTAATGGAACAGAAGGGTGTCTCCTTCCGGCACAAGCTGTCCTGCAACGACCGGCTCGGTTGCCTTGGGCAGCCAAATCCACACATAAGCTCCCTGATGTTCGGTTCGCTTAGAAGGCATCGTTCACTACCCTCTTTGACGTGTGCGTGTGTTTAGGGAGCAGCACGAGAATTTCATCCGCATGTCTTGTATGGGCTTTTAGTGAATTGAGCTCTGCATCGAAGAGTCTCACGCCAACCACAATGGCCACTTCGAACACCAAACCGATTGCACAACCCAGGTCGCCGCGTTCAATTTTTTGGACCGTTGCTCTCGCAATCCCAGCCCGCGTTGCCAGTTCATTTTCAGACCAGCCGCGTTGCTTTCGTGCAATTTTGATTTGCCTGCTGAGCAACTTTATGGCCTCTTGCGTGACTTTTGAATAGACTCTTGGCTTGGCCATCCTGCTCTCCTGCATTCAATGACTGTAAAAACAGTCATATATACTGGATATAACTGTAATAACAGGCTATTTTAAATATTCTCTATGAGAACATCAAGAATAAATGACCATTAATACAGTCATAATATTAAAATATGATTGTAAAAACGGTCGTTATGATGAGTTAAGAATCCCAAAAATGCTTGCGCATCCGCACAGTCCGTTGTGTCTGGAAATGGTCCGGATGCGGTCTGGCTGATACGGAGTGAATGGATGATTGAACGGCCCGAAGCGGAGGCAGACGGCCTGGTTTCCAGAAGCAGTTTCCAGAAGCATATCTGGACAGCGGAATCGGATTTCGGCATATTTGATAATGGAATTTTGATGACTTGGTGGATGAGGGTGCTGGACAGTACGACTCCAAACCGATGATGGATTCACTTTGGATTCCATGACAGTACACCGCATCCTTGCTAAAATGTTTCGGAACCCGAACCGCAGGAAAACCTGTTGCTCCCGACCCACGACATCTCCAGCTTTTTGAGCAATCCTGCAGGCAAAGAGGGCGGGGACTTTGTAACCGCACTTCTCGAGACCTGCCACGATCCCGGTTTCTTTTACCTGGTTGGCCACGGGGTCTCTTTGGACAAGAATAACGAGATGATCGTGTTGGCACGGCGTTTCTTCGCGTTGCCTGAAAACGAGCGGCACCGGATTGCCATCGCCAATTCCCCCCATTTCCGGGGGTATACCGTGCTCGGCGATGAAGTGACTGCCGGCCAGCATGACTGGCGGGATCAGCTGGATATCGGCCCCGAAGAACCCGCTTTGGCAGTGGGTCCGAACGACCCCCTGTGGCTGCACCTGCGAGGACCGAACCAATGGCCGGCCGGTCTGCCCGAAATGCGTGCGGCAGTGGTTTCCTGGATGGAGGCGATTCAATCTCTCGGACTGGCGATCATCCGCGCTCTGGCTGTGGGGCTCGGCCAATCCATGGACTTCTTTGACGACACCATGTCTCCCGACCCGTATACGCGTTTGAAAATCGTCCGTTATCCTGCCCGGTCAGCCCATGCATATACCGGGCAGGGGCTGGGCCTGCATCATGATTCCGGCCTGGTGACCCTGATTCTCCAGGACGAGGTGCCCGGGTTACAGGTGGAAAAAGACGGGAGACTGTTTGACGTAGAGCCGGTTCCCGGTGCCTACGTGGTAAACCTGGGCGAAATGCTGCAGGTGGCCAGCCACGGCTATTTGCGTGCCACCAAACATCGGGTCGAAAGCCCGCCACCGGGCAAACAGCGAATCTCCATTGCCTATTTCATGAATCCGAGGCTGGATGCGGTATTCAAGCCGGTCGATCTCCCGCCGGAACTCGCCGCCAAGGCTGCGGGCGGCCAGAATACCGACCCCGGTGACCGGGTGTTCCCGACTTTCGGGGACAATACCCTGAAATTCCGAATGCGGGCGCATCCGGATGTCGTGGCCCGGCACTACCACGGCACCAATCCGTACTTGCAAACCCAATGACCTGTATGGGCCATATTCAGGATATTGAAAGAGCCCGCCGTACTGTCAAGCCCAAGATGCATCCAGGTCCGACAGTACGCACCTTGATTCCCGGATTCCCCTCGCATCCGGGCCTGAACCGTATCCGGGTGAAATTTGCGTCCCGGAATCCTGATATTGTCGTCTGCGCCATGAACCGGGAAAGATTTGAAAAGAAAGAGGAATAAATGAATTTGTATCTGGCATCGATGGATGAGATGAGGGCAACGGCCGGGATCGTCCTGGATGCCGGCAGAACCGGTGCCAGTCCGTATTGCATGCCTGAATTCCAAAAGAACGTGATTCCGGCGTTGGAAGGCTGATCCGTGCCGACAATATCCGAACAGCAGATCGAAAATTACCAGCGCGATGGCGTGATTGTATTGCGCAAGTACTTTGCCCAACCATGGTTGGAGGCACTGGCTTCGGGAATCGAACGTTGTCGCCTCGAACCGAGTTCGCGCAGCAAGATTTACGTGGATGATGAGCAATCCCGCGGGCACTTCTTTTTTGATGCCCGCACCGTGGGTGAAATTGATGAATTTGATCACCTCATGCTGGCGTCCCCCATGGCCGGGGCGGCCGGCCGCTTGATGAAATCCCCGTATGCCATCCCTTTCTACCTCACCGTGTTTGCAAGAACTCCCGGGACGCAACACAGGACGCCCTGGCACCAGGACCAGCCCTCCTGGTCCGCAGAGGGCGAGCAGGCGTGCAGCATATGGATGCCGCTGGATGCCGTGCCTGCCGAAACCGCGCTCGAATTTGTGCGTGGGTCCCATCGCTGGAAAACGAAATATGCTCGCGATCCGTTCTTCCAGACCCGGTACGTGGACGATGATTCCCCGGATTTACAGCCATTCCCGGATATCGAGGCCCATCGGGAGGGCTATGATATCGTTTCATGGGCCATGGAGCCTGGAGATTGCGTCGTCTTTCACGGAATGCTGGTGCACGGAGGGTCGGGCAACCTGCCGGCGAACCTCGGTCGCAGAACGGTGTCGGTGCAATGGCTGGGTGAAGACGCACGCTATCGCGTCGTACCGGGAGGCGATGATCCCAATATCAGTGCTGAAGTCATGAAATTCGGTGTGAAGCCCGGGGAGCCACTGGTCAGCGATCTTTGCCCGATCGTCTGGCAGGCCGAATAGCCGAAGCCCGGGGTGCTCCAGACCGTTCTTCAGCGAAAACCAAGCCTGCTTTTTTTCTGCAACCCCCTGCAGAACGGGCCTGCATCGCCCTGAAAATCCTTCCCACCGAAAATCCGGCCATTGGTCCGCATTTAGATGAAAATTTTTCCTGGCGGGAATTGCTGAGTCATTGCCAACAAACAGTCATTGCCAACAAACTGTAAGAAATACCACAATTGTGGTATAAAAAAGAAAGGTCAGCACAGGTGTTATCTGCCAGCCAATACTTTATAAATCGATAGGTGGTGCAAATGATAATTTACCCGGATATTGAGTTGCACAATGGTCAGTGCGTCAATTTGAAGCATGGAAGTATTGAGGACCCCCAGACGTTCGATATCAAGCCGTTGGACGCGGCAAGGGAATTCGAGGATGGCGGGGCACAGTGGTTGCATGTGGTCGACCTCGACGGGGTATTTGAATATCACGGGCAAAACGCTGAGATCATCCTGGAGATCATTGCGAAGTCCCATATTCCGGTTCAGGTCGGAGGCGGAATCCGGTCATTGAGTTCGGCCGACTGGTGGATGGAAAACGGGGCCGCCCGCGTGGTGCTCGGTACCGCCGCGGTGGTCGACCAGCACCTGGTGGAGTCCCTGTGTTCGAAGTATCCCGATGGCGTGGCGATCAGTATTGATGCCAGAGACGGCAAGGTGGTTTCCCATGGCTGGAAGCACACCTCCGCGTTCACCGCGATGGAACTGGCAAAACGTTTTGAAAGAAGCGGGGCGGCGGCCATTATCTATACGGATATCGACCGCTACGATGAGTTGCCGGAAAGCAGTATGGCCAATACCACGCAGATGGCGACGGAACTGGCCTGTCCGGTGGTCTCCAGCGGTACGGTACGCAGCCTGGATGACATTTCCATGCTGGTCAATCTTCCCAATATTGCCGGGGCGGTCACGGGTTGGGCATTGTTTAACCGGGTGTTTACGATTGAAGAGGCGGTTGCCGTGGCGAGCCAGCAATCCACTCAAGCGGAATTTATCTAGCAATCGTCCCCGGGAGAGACTCCCGGCGTCCGGTAGGGGCGGGTCAGATGGATACCATCCGGGCATTCAGCTTGCGCTGGTGCCGGATTCCGGTGACGGCCTGCAACACGATTGCGCCGAACACAATACACCCGCCGACCAGGGTGTAGGTGCCGGGCACTTCCCCCACCGCCAGCCACACCCACAAGGGGCCGAGAATCACTTCGGTCAGGGACAGCAGCACCAGTTCTGCCGCAGGGACATGCCTGGATCCTGCAGTATAGATGATCATTCCAATGCCGACCTGGACCAGTCCCAGCAGGGCGCACATTTCAAAATCATGGTGGGACACCTCGAATCCGGTTCCGGATACCAGGATCATGACCGCCCCGATCAGCGTACCGGAAAGACCGGCCCAGAAGACTGTCGGAGTCATGTCAATCCTTTTGGTTCGGCGCAACAGGACGGAAAACAGGGAAAATCCGACTGCGGCGCCCAGCGCAAACAGGTTGCCGAGGAACGTGCCCACGAGAATCCCTTCTACCACCATCACCAGGATACCCAGGGCGGTTGCCGTCATGCAATAGACCGTAATCGGTTTGACGGCTTCGCCCAGAATCAGCCGTCCAAGTAAAGCGGTAATGAAGGGTGCGGCAGCCAACACGAACAGCGCATTTGCAATGGTGGTGTGGGTCATGGCAAAAATCCAACTGCAGAAGGTGACGCCCAGACATATCCCCGCAATCACCGAACCCCAGCCCGGGTCCCGGTATGCGTTGATCAGGGGACCCCGGTACCGGAACCCGATGTAGAAAAAAAGAAACACTGAGAGGGTCAGGGAGCGGTAGAACAATACCTGCCATTCATTCGCGCTTTCCATGTACCGCATCACCACTCCCGCAATACTCCAGATGCCTCCCGCAATGATGACCAGTGCCACGCCCCTGGGGTAGTTCTCGCTGGTCATGGAGCATGTGCCGGGTGCTGGACGACGGGTGGTCCGGGGCACAACCGCGGTCGACCGGACCGGTTCCCTGGCAGGACCCGGGCTGGATGCTTTGTTTCGTGAAGAACCTGGTTTGTTTCCGGGTGCAACCGCTGCATCGTCATTGTCTCCATATTGTACTGGCTTGGGGTTTGACGGATAATACCGGCGCCCTCCCGTGCACCCGGAATCGGCATATTCGGGTTCATTGATTCATGTTGGCGGGCAGAAAACCATGATGATGCGGATCTTTCCCGCCCCACGACCTGGAACAGGCCTTGTCACTGCATTTTGCCGTAGAAGAATATCAGCACAGGATCCGGAATGCACGCGGTGCAATGGCCGCGTGCGGCCTCGACGGCATGTTACTGTTTGCACCGGAAAGCCACTATTACCTGACGGGATACGACACGTTCGGGTATGCCATGTTCCAGTGCATGGTGCTGTCCGCCGATGGGGAGATCAATCTGTTTACACGCCTGCCGGATTGGCGGCAGGCACAGCAGACATCCATCCTGCCGGACTCCCGTATCCACCTGTGGCATGATGTGGAAGGTGCGGACCCATTTCAGGGCCTGTACCGGTTGCTGGCGAAAATCGGTCTTGGCAGTGCCAGATTGGGCATTGAAACGAACACGGTGGGACTGAATGCCTGGAACGGGCAGAAACTGCACAGGGTCCTCAAGGGCAGGGTGTCCCTGGTGGAGGCATCCGGTCTTGTCGGCCGGTTGCGCCGGCAAAAAAGCGAAAGGGAAATCGAGTACCACAAAAAGGCGGCGGCCCTGAGCGATGAGGCGCTGGATGCTGCGGTCGCCGTGACCACGGCCGGTGCCTTTGAGGGGGATATCCTGGCCGCCATGCAGGGAGCTATTTTCCGGGGCGGGGGCAGTTATGCGGGGAATGAGTTTATCGTGGGTTCCGGCGAGGGAGCGTTATTGTGCCGATATCAGTCGGGACCGAGGCACCTGGATGAACCGGACCAGTTGACCCTGGAATGGTCGGGGGCGTATCACCGGTATCACTCGGCAATGATGCGGACCCTGATCGTGGGTCCTGCCGCCGACCCCCAGAGAAAAATGCATGCAGCGGCCGTGGAAGCACTCCAAGCCTGCGAACAGGCGATCCAGCCTGGACAGCCCATGGGACAGGTATACCAGGCCCACGCCACCGTCCTGGATGACCATGGACTGGGGCATGCCAGGATGAAAGCATGCGGGTATGGTATGGGTGCCGTATTCAATCCGATCTGGGTCGATTTTCCGATGTTTTACGAAGGCAACCCGTTGATCATGCACGCGGGAAATGTCTTTTTCCTGCATATGATCCTGATGGACTCGGATTCCGGGTATGCCATGTGCTGGGGGCATTCGGTACTGGTCACCGAGACCGGCGTTGAACGGCTCAGCCGGTCTCCCCTGGATCTCGTGGAGAATCTCTGAGATCCCGGCGGCGCGTTACTGCCGCCGGGGCCGGGCCGAACCCGGGCGAATGGCCGGAAACCGGTTCAGGGCGGCGGGGTCCGGGTGCGGCAGCACTCCCCGAGTGATTACCCGGCCTTCAGCATGCCCAGTTCGCCGACGGTCCTGCAGCCCAGTTGTGCCAGGGTACCCTTGAATTCTTTCTTGAAGATTTCCATGATGTACCGGGCACCCTGGTGACCCAGGGCTGCCACTGCATAGTAGAACGGGCGGCCCATCATGACAAAGTCGGCCCCGAGAAACAGCAGTCGGGCGATATCCAGGCCATTTCGGACTCCTCCGTCCGCAATTAGGGCAAAATCTGACCCGGTGGCGGAGCGGATGGCCCGGATCATGTCGCATGGAGCGGGCGCGGCGGCAAGTTGCCGCCCCCCGTGGTTGGAAACGACGATGCCGTCCACCCCGAGATCCTGGCACATTGCGGCTTCCCGGGGACTCAAAACCCCCTTTACCAGCAATTTCCCGTTCCATCGTTTTCGCAGCCGCCGAAGGATGCCGGGGGTAACGTGCCCGGTCGTGATATCGGAAAGATAGTGGAGCGCATCATTGCCCTTGAGCGAGTTCGGGATGTACGGGAGCAGGTTCTGGAATGACGGAAAACCCTCTCTGGCCATGGCGAATGTCCATTGTGGATGCAGGGCGGCCTGCCAGAGTTTCCGGTGGTCAAATCTCACCGGGACGGAAAACCCGTTTCGGATGTCGTGGTCCCGTCGCATCGGGGCGGGCACGTCAACGGTAACCAGCAGCACGTCGTAACCGGTGGTTTCGGCCCGATGGAGCAGGTCCTCCTCAATGGTCTCGACATTGGGGCGGTACAACTGAAACCAGGCACAAGGGCCCGCACAGTCATACAGCGTCTCCAAGCTGGCCATGGCGAACGTGGAGGCCACGAACGGAATGGCCTGTTCCCCGGCTGCCCGGGCCAGGCTTTCAGCGGAATGGGGCCAGGCCAGGCCACCCAGGCCAACCGGGGCGACACCAAAGGGTGCGCTGAATGTCTGGCCCAGGAACTCTGTTCGCATATCGGTCTCATCGGAGCCGACAAGATGGCGGGGAACCAGTTTTATCCGGTCCAGGGCATGGCGATTGCGCTTGACGGCATCACCGTGCCCCATTCCACAATACAGGTACTCCCACACGAATTCAGGTAGCCGCCTGTGTGCCGCCTGTTCCAGATCCGCTGCCGAGGGGTGTTTACGGTCGAGCACCGGTGGCATGACATTCAGGAATCCGCAACGGGAGAAGCCGGAACCCTGGGGACCATCCCCCATGAATGTCGGTTTCACGGGTCAGTCCGGTACCCTTTCCCATTGCCCGCAAACAGTCAGGAATTCGGTGCCCTGATGCCGGTAAAAGGTGGGCTCTCCGGAATCAATGAGCACCTGCAGCATGTTGGGCATGGCAAACGGGCGTTCATTGGCCAGTGCAATCAGCGAGTGCGCTCCGATTTCATCCATGAGCTGGAATGGTCCTTTCTCCCACCCGAAGCCCCAGCGCATCGCACGGTCCACATTGACGATGTCATCCGCGATTTCCGGCACACATCCGGCGGTATAACACAATGTGGTCGCCATCAGGTCCCGGACAAGTCGTCCCGGGTTGCCCGGATTTTCAAACAGGTCCCGGAACGATTGCTCGTTTTCCTGCAGGGTTACCGGGGCCTCGCTCCTCCACGTTTCGGGAGCGAGGTCAAAGACCTCCATGGATTTGCTGCCATCCGCATGCCGAATCAGCTTGTAAAAACCACCGCCGGTTTTCCGGCCAAGCTGGCCACGGTCATACATCCCCTGTACCTTTTCGGGCAGGGCGATGAACCGGCGGCTGGAATCGTTTTCAGGAAGATTCTCTTCCAGGTTGCGGTTCACATTGTACATGACATCGATGCCAATCAGGTCGCACAGGCCGTACAGGCCGGTGGCCGGAAACCCCATGGGTGTGCTCAGCAATGCATCCACCTGTTCGACCGTCAAGCCGTCTGTCAGGATGGATTTTTCCGCCAGGTGAAGCCCGGCGTTGATCCACAAACAGCCGATCCGGTTGCCAATGAAATTGACCGTATCCTTGGCATACACGACCCCTTTGCCCACGGTATTTCCCAGAAAATCCGCCAATACCGCAATGGCTTCAGACCGAGTCCGGGTACCTGGAACCAGTTCCACCAGTTTCATGGCATGAACGGGATTGAAAAAGTGGGTCACGGCCACATCCTGTTGCAGCCTTTCGGGCATGCCGGTATAGAGGTCGCGAAGCGGGATGCCCGATGTGTTGGTGGAAAGGATGGAACCATCGGACCGGTATCTTTCCGCTTCACGGAATATCCGGCGCTTGGCCGAAACTTCTTCGACGATGGCTTCACAGATCCACTGGCAATCCGCAATCTTCGGCATGTCGTCGGCAAAGGACCCCGTCGTGATGAGCTGCAACCGGTTCTCATCCTCCAGTACAGGGGTCCGTCCTGCGACGAGCCTGGGCAGCGCGCTGTCACAGGATTCCTTGTGCAGGTCCAGCAGCAATACGTCGCAGCCGGCACTTGCACACATTCCAGCGATTCCCAGGCCCATTGTGCCGGAACCCAGTACCGCTACCCGCTTGATTTGACTCATAGGATGACCTCTCCCGGCTTGAAGGTTGAAAATGACGGCCTGGCTGCGAAGCCAATATCGGCGGGAACCGGACTATACTTCGCCGTCCGAAACCATTTCACGCAATATGAATTTCTGTATTTTTCCGGTGGAGGTCTTCGGCAGGTCCAGAAAGACAACCTGTGACGGACGTTTGAATCCTGCCATGTTTCCCTTGCAAAATGCGATGATTTCCTCTTCGGAAGATTCCTCCCCGGCTTTCAGTTCAATGAAGGCACAGGGGGTTTCCCCCCATTTTTCATCGGGCTTGGCGACGACGGCCGCTGCCGCGACTTTCGGGAATTTGTACAACACCGATTCCACCTCAATGGAGGAAATATTTTCTCCGCCGGAGATAATGATATCCTTGAGCCGGTCCTTGATTTCCATGTACCCGTCGGGGTGTACCACCGCAAGGTCACCGCTGTGAAACCAGCCATCCTCGAATGCACTGCTGGTTGCGGCGGGGTTCTTGTAGTAACCTTTCATGACCGTATTGCCCCGGATCACGATTTCCCCGATGGTCTTTCCATCGGCAGGAACCGGTTCTCCGGAATGAACGTCCACAACACTCGACAGTTCTGTCATGGGAAAGCGGACCCCCTGTCGCGCCTTGATTTCCGCCTGTTCTTCAATGGTCAGGCCGGACCACTCCTTGCGCCAGTCACAAAACACGACATGACCGTATGTCTCGGTCAGGCCATAGACATGTGTCACATTCAGCCCGAGTTCCGCCGTGGCTTCCAGCACCTTGCTCGGTGGCGGTGCTCCGGCGGTCATGACCTCGATCGTATAGTCCGGTGTGAACTGGATTTCCTTTGGCGCGTTGGCCAGCATGGCGAGAACAATGGGAGCACCGCCGAAGTGTGTGATCCGGTAGTTCCTGATCGCGGAAAAAATGTTTTCCGCACTGACCGCACGGTTGCAATACAGGGTGCCGCCCATTAATGCCATGGTCCAGATATGTCCCCAGCCATTGCAATGAAACATGGGCACAATGGTCAGGTACCGTGCATGCTTCGGGACCTGCCAGGCCGCAACGGTGCCCATGGACATCAGGTAGGCCCCCCGATGGTGATAGACCACTCCTTTGGGTTTTCCGCTGGTTCCGGAAGTGTAGTTGAGGGTCAGCGCGTCCCACTCGGAATCCGGCAGATACCAGTCATCGTCCTCATTACCGCTCTCCAGAAGGGCTTCATAGGTCCATTCGGACAGCCGTTTTCCGGTTCCTTCGGCCTGTTCATCCACGATGTCAATGACGGCAGGGGGATTGTCCAGCATCCCGATCGCTGCGGAGACCGTATCGGACAGACGGGTATCGGCGATCAACACCCTGGCATCGCCATGCTTGAGAATATACGCGATGGTTTCCGGGTCAAGGCGGGTATTGATGGCATTCAGCACCCCTCCGGACATGGGTACCGCGAAGTGGCATTCCGCAAGTTCCGGGGTATTGGCTGCAATCACGGACACGGTCACCCCCTTGTCCACCCCCAGTTGTCTCAGTGCCGAGGAGAGTTTCAGACACCGCTTGGCCACCTCTTTCCAGGTATAGGTCCGGTTGCCGTACACAATTCCGGGATGGTCCGGATAGGTATCACCGGCACGGTGCAGAAATGATATGGGGGTCAGTTCGACAAAATTGATTCCGTCAACCTGGTCCAGGGTTTCATAGTGATCGTTCATCTGTTTCGTTCTGTCATGTGCCGCTGGAATTTCGGGTTTCTATTTCCAAAAGGGAACATTTGATAGCATAATACGCGCTTTTTTAGCGACCGATTATAAAGCAAATCCTTATGAATTCACGCCAACTGATTTTACCCCGCCTGGTGTTGTCCCGTCGCATAAGAAAGACGCCATTTGAGGAACGGGTATTCGAACAGAGCGCAAGCGCATTCACCACCTACAACCATATGCCCCTGGGTTCCTATTATATTTCGGCCGAAGAGGATTATCGACATCTGTGCCGCCATGTGCAGGTCTGGGATGTCTCCTGTGAAAGACAGGTGGAAGTCGTTGGTCCCGATGCCATGAAACTGGTTGAACTGGTCACTCCGAGGGACATGTCGAAGTGCCGGATTGGCCAGTGCAAGTATGCGCCACTGGTGGATGAACGGGGTGGCGTGGTGAATGACCCGGTGATATTGAGACTGGCGGAGGACCGATTCTGGATATCCATCGCGGATTCAGGCGTGCTCCACTGGATACGGGGGATTGCGTATGGGAAGGGAATGGATGTTTCGGTTTTTGAACCGGATGTCAGCCCCCTTGCGGTCCAGGGCCCGAAATCCGATGACCTGATGGCGGATATACTGGGCGATGAGATACGGGGGCTGAAATTTTTCTGGTTCACCAAAGGGGAGATCGCCGATACCGAAGTCATTATCGCCAGGTCCGGATGGAGCGGGCAGGGGGGATTCGAGATTTATCTGCAGGATGGGTCAAAGGGACTGGATTTGTGGGATGCGATCTGGGAAGCGGGCCGGCCGTACAGCATCCGGGCCGGCTGCCCCAATCTCATTGACCGCATCGAAAGAGGGTTTCTCTCCTATGGCAGCGACATGACCCTGGAAAACAACCCGTATGAATGCGGTCTGGACCGGTTTCTTGAAAAGAGCAAGGAAGCCGAATCGATGTCGACCGCTGCCCTGGCCGAAATCCTGAAAAATGGAGTGCGCAGGAACCTGGTGCAACTGTCCGTGAACGGCGGCCCGCTGGTTTCTCCCCGGTCTGTCTGGGATGTAGTGGATGAACGCAAGAATAAAGTCGGCATCCTGACCAGCCTGGCCTATTCCCCGAAATATGAATCCAATCTGGCCTTTGCGACCATTGATGCGAGTGCAAACCGGGTCGACAAGAAGTTGATGGTGCATGTGAATGGAGAGGAATTCCGGGATGCCCGCATCACCGACAGGAATTGGAAGGTCCGGCATTGACCGGGTGAGAATGCCCGGGCCCTGGAGGGCGACTCACCCGTTCTTTTCACCTCTGGTTCGGGGTTTTTCCCGCACCGGTTTCCTCGAATACGGCCGCCTTCATACCGGGGCTGACCGGGCCGGACGCAATGCATTGCACTACCGAAGGGGGCAGTTACCGGAGCACACCCGCAATCGCTCCGGGGTTGGATGGAAAGTACAGATGGAGATAGCTGGCCGTCACATTGCCAACCTGGTAGACGGGTTCACCGGCAGCCGGGTGTCTGGCCCGCCTGCCATAGGCGACCGGCTCCGTTGTATTTTCACACCGGGTGCGGTGGTGGGCATGGGCACGGACCTCTCCCTGGGGCAGCGGGGCGGTCTGCATTCCCTGGCAGCCACCGCGGTCCCGCATTATTCCGTTTCCCGGCAATATGCCGATCATTGCTGCCCGGTCCCCGGAAACATCCGTCAGGGATTCCATGAGATAAAGCATGCCGCCGCACTCGGCCAGGATTTTTTTTCCGCTGCCATGGAAGTCCTTTATCTGCTGACGCATTTCGTGGTTGTTCGCCAGGGTATGAAGATGGAGTTCCGGATAGCCGCCCGGCAGCCATAAGGCATCGACCTCGGGCAGTTCCGAATCCTTCAGCGGAGAAAAATAAACACACGTTGCCCCCATGTCTTCCAGCAGCCGCACGTTCGCAGCATAGATGAAAGTGAAGGCCGGGTCCCGGGCGATGCCGATACGGACCCCGTCAAGCAGCCGGTCCGGGCGGGTTTCCGACCCGGGTGTGAACTCCACCGGTCCGGGAAGCTGGCACAGCCCGGCATTGAACATGATCCCGGCCAGACTGTCGAGCCGCTGTTCAATATCCCCGACCTCGTGAGGATGGACCAGCCCGAGATGCCTTTCAGGCAGGCAGGCCTGCGGATGGCGATGGATGCCGCCCAGCAGGCGGAGTCCGGAGGGCATGGCGTGCGTAATCAGGTCCTGATGCCGCCGGCTGCCCAGATTGTTGGCGATGACTCCGGCGACCTGCAGTTCCTTTCGGTGGGTGGCCAGCCCGAGGGCAATGGCCCCGAAAGTCTGCGCCATGGACCGCGCATCGATGACAATGGCGATCGGAATACCGAAATAGTGCGCCATGTCCGCACCGCTCGGGTCCCCGTCGAACATGCCCATGACACCTTCCACCAGCACCAGGTCGGCCTCGCAGGCCGCCTGGTAGATGATTTGACGGCATTCTTCTTTCCCCACCATCCACAGGTCCAGCTGGGCGACCGGGTTGCCCGATGCCTGCTCCAGAATCAGGGGATCAAGATAGTCGGGACCGGTTTTGAATACCCGGACATCCCGGCCCCGCTGCCGGTGATAACGGGCCATTCCCGCGGTCACGGTGGTCTTGCCCTGGCCGGATGCGGGTGCGCAGACAAACAGTGCGGGGCAGGTTGTCCTGGACTCCTTTACCATTCGATACCAGGCTGGGCTTTCACTCCCTTGCGAAAAGCATGTTCCAGATCGGCGATATCACTGATCGTATCCGCAATCTCCATGAGTTCACGGTGCATGGTGCGCCCGGTGATGATGACATTCTGCCCCGCCGGACGGGACCTGAGGGCCGTGACGACAGGGCTGACATCCAGGTATCCGTACTTGAACATATAGGACATTTCATCAAAGACCAGCAGGTCATAACCGGGGTCGCGAAGCATGCGTCCCGCAATGGCCCAGGCCTGTTGCGCGGCCCGCTTGTCCTGGGACTTGTCCTGGGTTTCCCAGGTAAAGCCATGGCCCATGATGTAAAAATCGACATTCGGGTGGTCCCGGAAAAACAGGTACTCCCCGGTTTCCTTCCTGCCTTTGATAAACTGGATCAGCCCCGCTCTTTGACCATGCCCCAGTGCGCGCGCCATGGTGCCGAAAGCCGAGGAGCTTTTCCCCTTGCCATTGCCCTTCAGCAGGATGAGAACCCCCCGTGTTTCCGTGGACTTGGCAATCCGCCCGTCAATCACGGCCTTTTTCCGCCGCATTTTCTCCCTGTGCCGGATTTCGGAATCGTTCATGGATCGGATTCAGTGGAGGGTCGCCAGCGGCAACGCGGACACATGAAAATAGTCCGAGTCGAGTTGTTCAGAAAGCCCCTTGCCCAGGCCAAGGGGAACCCGGGCCGATTCGATATCGATGACCGTGACGGGGTAGTTCGACCACAAGGCATGCTGTGCGGTCGCTTCGTCCAGCCGGCCATCCGTCAGCAGGTACAAAGCGCAGTTCAGCGAGTGATGCCGCTGGCAATTCAGCAGGTTCCGGACATGCTCCAGTGCCATCAGTATGGGGGTTCCGCCACCGGCCTGTATCATATCCAGGACGGGCTGGATATTTTTGGGTGCCCGCTGGGGATACACCAGGGTCTGGACCCTGGCATTGCCGAAGGCAATCAGGCCCAGACGGCGCCGGTGCAGATAGCCCTGTTGCGACAGGGCCTTGACCACTCCCTTGGCATGATCCAGGCCCTGACCGCTTAAAGTCGATGCCGAGGTGTCCAGCAGGACCAGGTCCAGGTCCAGGCCTCTTTTCCGCGGATAGCGAAACACCAGCCGCTTGCTTTTTTCACGACCGCTCAAGTCCCGAAAACGGCTGGAGTAGCCCAGTGTCCGGTACCAGTCCACCTTGGGTATCATCGCATTTTCCCGATGGAGGTAATGCGGCGAAGGGAAAAAGCCATTCTTGCGCTTTCCCTGGTCCAGGCCAATCCACTCTGCGGGGGGCCGGTGGGGAGGGGAGTTGCGAAACGGCACGGACCGGGGTTCCGACATCCCGGTGAGCGCAGGAGGCAGGGCTCCCCAGGCACCCTGTACCGAGGACCCGCCGCGATTTTCGCTGCCCGGGCCCTGGTTGGAAAGATCCGAGGACCCGCCACGCCGGGGCGGGGTGCCGGAAGAAGAGGGTGCGCAGGGTTTTCGCCGGTGTGCCAGCACGAGTTCCTCAATGCTTTCCAGGTCCGTTTCGTCGACTTCCAGCCGGCGATGCAGTGCCGCATGGGCCTTGCCTGCCCGGTGCATCACGATATCCGCCCGCAGGCCCTCGACATTCGCCAGGGCACAGCGCCTGGCAATCTCCTCTCGAATCTGCGTTTTGACGGCCACTTGGGAAAGGGACAGCCTTGCATTGGACACGGCCTCGACAGTTTCGTTGATCTGGCGCTGGTATGCGGCGGCAAATTTCTCCGGGTTGTGGTCGAACTCGATCCGTCTGGAGACGATCTCCACCCGCTGTTCGGGAGAAAACTCTTCCTCTACCCGGGCCATCAGCCCGAACCGGTCGAGAAGCTGGGGACGGAGTTCGCCTTCGTCCGGATTCATGGTGCCGGTGAGAACAAACCGGGCATCATGACGATGACTGATTCCGTCCCGTTCCACAATATTCGTGCCCGAAGCGGCGACGTCCAGGAGCAAATCCACCAGATGGTCCGCGAGCAGATTGACCTCGTCCACATACAGGACCCCGCCGTGGGCTTTTGCCAGCAGCCCGGGCCGGAAGGCCAGTTCGGACTCATTCAGGACGTGCGCAAGATCGAAGGAGCCGGAGATCATTTCTTCACTGGCACCAAGCGGGATGGTTACAAAGGGACGATCGGAGTCGAGATCGGTGAGGCTTCTCACCACCGTGGATTTGGCGCTTCCACGCGGGCCGCAAATCAGCAGGCCCCCGATCTTCGGGTCAATTGCGGTCAGCAGGAGAGCGGTTTTCAGCCGGTCCTGTCCGACAATGGCGGCAAACGGAAAGTTTCGTGGCATCGGAGCCGGTTACGGGTGGTCCCGCGAAGTGGCCCACGGAACGGATGGTGAAGTCCGCCCGCAGGCAAAGGCGCAGAAAGTCTCGGATGCGATTACCAATTGCCGGATTCCCGCTGGCATTCCAGTCATTGATCAGGCGATGGTTTTGTCGGGCGCATCCGTAACACAGGGTTGACGAACGGCACACTGTATATCAGGGTATTTTCGAGGCGATAGCGGATTCATGCTGGGTGTGGTGGAAATTCTTGCACTGAGGTCATCATTAACTATTTGGTTGCTTGTGTCGTCCCGGTTTTCAGGGAATAGCGGGTTCCATATTTTATCCGTCTCATTGGGGATATCCCTTGACGGCCATTGCCGATTTTTCAGAGACCCCCCTGGCAGCACCTGCGACCCCCCTCATCCGATGCAATCTGCATTCATCGCCATTCGATCTTGGGGTATCCAGTATTCGAACCAAGACTCAGGTTGTCGGAGCAAGATATTGAACAAACCAAATCGGTCCCCCAAGTGCTTTGGCTTTGTGGTTCGACGAGCCCAGCTATCCAAAACCAACAGGGAACGACCCGAATGGTTTGTTGGCCTGAACCGATACGTATCGCATGTTTCCTAGCACTTAATCATCTCCCTTGGATACTACTGTGAAGCGGTAGCCCGTTCATTGGTTGGAGGCGTTCATCTGTTTGATAAATGCTCGTCCAGTGTGATTTTCCACAATCTTTGTTGCTGTTGTGCCCATAAATGTATGAGTTGTGGCATGGAATACCGAAAGACTCATATCTTGCAATTCTTCATCGTCTTCCAATTTCAGTATCACTAGTCCTGCTTGTCGAAGAATTTCCCGAGATATGTGTCGGTTATGGCTTTTGAAATACTTATGGTTAGCGAGCCAATCAGAAACCTCCGTTGCCTTTGTCGAAGAATCATTACTTCCCTTGAACATGTACGTTTCTAGCCATGTTTTCACAAGACTCTTAGATAAATCCAGAGCCTTTTCGCATCGCTCCAGCAAATCAGGACCATATTGACTTAACATTGGCAACCAAGACGATAATTTTGCCGGGTCTTTGCATTCACGTTGGGCTTTATCGAATTGATCGAGAACCGCCTGGGCAGCAACCTGACGCAGGCCTAATGGGGTTTGAATAATGATTTGCGGGTCTGTCGGCCCAAGAAAAGAGTGTTTGCCAAGCACAATTTGATCAGCAGCACAGGCAATCATGGTTGCCGCCGACATGGCAACCTGTGGAACGATTACCCGGATGTCAGAAAAACGTGACCGCAGGTAAGACACGATTGCTTCCGTCGTTTCTAGAGAGCCACCTGGACTATGCAGAATTAAATCAAGCTTGGAACCTTCCAAACCCTGAGTAACCTCCATCAGCGCCTGAATATCCTCGTCGTTAATAGAGGCAATCGCTGGCATCAAATCCTTTTGCAGCCATCCTGAAGCGTACAAAATCACATTGCGTTGAGTATGCTGATAAAGTGCCATCAGATATTTCCGACGAACACCGTCATAGTCAATATTACCACCAGCTTGGGACTCACCAAGTTCTGTAAGAATTTCACTCCAAATAGGCAAGGGTTGCTCCTTCGTTAAATTGCTTATCGAGCGTTCGCGTGATTTGTGGCCTTAATCTGGGAAGGTTCTTTTGTCGCTGTTCGATAAGGGTCGAGCCCCTGGTCCTGTTCTTGCCATTGGCCGTAGATTTTCATAACTTCTCGCACACCTGGGCGAGCCAATGCCTCTTCCAGCATGATGCTGTATTCCTGCTTTCGGTTGGATGTATGAGGCGTTTCGCCGCTATGTTTGTGTTTCATTGTCATAATCTCCTCCAATTTAAAATAATAGAAACTTCTAGATCCTACTTAAGCCTAAGAAATCATACATCAAAGATGGCTACATTACACAGCGTGTTTATTCAGACGTGTGTCTAATAATATCGTATACGTACAATGTATTGTAGTGCAGAAGTGGCTTCTTGTCGCAAGCAAACAAACTTGTCGCATCAGTCGTCCATGATTTGCCCGGTTTGCTTTCAACCATGGCCCGCGTGCAAGCTTGTCCGAGAACGATAATATTTATTACTAACTGATATATAAAGAATATTTCTTGAAATTCAGAATATATCTTGTTCTCGGACAGCCTCCTAATCCGGTCGTTACCGAGATATTTACGGTACGGATATACCTCATTACTTGAGGCGTTGATAGTCGGCGCCAACCGTTGTCTGCTCTGTCGTTCGGTGATTCACGGTAACGGCCTGGATGAATTCCCAGGCGCCGACGGGCACAACCCGCCTGACACAATAGGAGACCATCTTCCGGTCCACCGGAAAATGGCCGCAACCTTCGCAAAAAATTGGCTTCAACCATGGATTGCCATCATGCATTTTACACACGGGATGCGGATTGCCATATATAATTCGCCGTCCCAGTAACTTTTCCATGTCAGCAGTGAGTTCATTTCCAGACAACACCGGTATTTTGATCTGCGGCCATGGCAGCCGGGCAAAAATCGCAGAGCAGGAATTCGGACTGCTGGCGGCCCGATTGCGTGATCGTTTCCCGGATCTGCTGATTGAATATGGATTCCTGGAGTATTCCTCACCGAATATTCACATGGCCCTGGACCGGTTGATCTCCAATGGTGCCCGGCGGATCTGTGCATTGCCCGGCATGCTCTTTCGCGCCACCCATGCACAGAATGACATTCCTTCCGTATTGACCACGTATATGGACCGGCACCCCGGGCTGGATATCCGGTATGGGGTCGAACTGGGACTGCACCCCGAAATGATCCGCGCTTTCGAGACCCGGATTCTTGAGGCGGTGGGCCTGGAATCCATCCCCCGTCCGGGGGTACTGTACGATACCATGCTGGTGGTCGTGGGTCGGGGGACCTCGGTGGCCACGGCCAATGCAGAAGCCGCCAAGTTGACCCGGATCGTCGCAGAAGACCTGGGATTCGGGTGGTGCGAAACCGTCTATTCGGGGGTGACTTTTCCCTCGGTGGGGCGGGGTCTGGACATGGCGGTCAGGCTCGGTTTCAGCAGGATTGTCGTGGCTCCCTATTTCCTGTTTTCCGGCCGTTTGGTCGGACGGATCCATGCCTATGTGAACCAGGCAGCGAACACCTATCCCCATGTACAGTTCATGCTGGCCGACTATCTGCGCGACCAAGGGCATGTCATCAATGCCTTTGTGGCCCGCATTGAGGAAGTCCTGTCCCGGACTAGGCAGGAGCCGGGTTTGCTGGAAGATTTCCAGACGCGGCTGGCGGCGGGTAAGGTAGTCGTGCATCACCATCATGCCGAGTACCAGCCCGGCCACGGGCCGGTCCCTGACTCCGCCCACAACCACCACCATGCACCGTACCGCCATATTGCACACCCCCATGGTCCGCGTACCATGATTGATGAAAATGTATGCTGTTGTTTCATGGGCCAGTTTCCCCAGACGGTGATTGATGAGGAGAGGCAGCAGCGTCTCCAGAGTACTCGGCTGCCCGCCGACGGCCGGACCCCCCAGTGCAAGTAACCTTTGCGAGAGGACCGGACCGGATGTGGGAATGATCGAATTGATTGTAGGAGGCGCCCGGAGCGGGAAAAGCAGTCATGCGCTCCGTGTCGCAGAATCCCTGCCGGGCAACCGGCACTTTATTGCCACGGCCGAGGCCCGTGACGGGGAAATGGCGGACCGCATTGCCCGGCACCAGAAGGAGCGGAGTGCTTCCTGGCAACTGACGGAAGAGACCTGCTGCCTGTCCGGCCAGACCCCCCGGTTCGCGGAGCCGGACGTTGTCCTCGTGGACTGCCTGACCCTGTGGGTTGCCAACTGGCTGGGTTCGGGGAATGCGGATGGATGGCCGGAGGAAAAACGCCGATTCCTGGACGGACTGGCGGCCTCCCGGGCGCACTGGTTGCTGGTCAGCAATGAAACCGGCATGGGGGTGGTTCCTGCGGACCGCCTGAGCCGGCAGTTCGTGGACGAAAGCGGCCGGCTCCACCAGGAGCTGTCCGCCATCGCCCACCGGGTCACACTGGTGACCATGGGGATTCCCCGGGTTCTCAAGAGGAGGGAAGACGAATGACGGAAGACGAATGACGGAAGACTGGTTCCTGCAGGACACGGCCACGGTCGACAGCGTGTCGGGTGACCGGGCCCGGAAGCGTCAGCTTTCGCTGACCAAACCGCCCGGGTCCCTCGGCCGGCTCGAAGATCACGCCATCGTCCTGTCTTCGCTACAGGGGCGCACTGATCCGGCCGTGGACCACGTCAGCATCGCCGTCTTTGCCGGCGACCACGGGGTGGCACACGAGGGAGTCAGTGCCTTTCCCCAGGTGGTTACGACGGAAATGGTGCGGAATTTTGTGCGGGGTGGAGCGGCGATCAGTGTCCTGGCGAAAAAACTGAGTGCGGATCTGACCGTTGTCAATGCGGGCACCATCCACCGGGACGGTTTTGGGAAGCCGGTGGTCGACCGGCCGGTTGCCCGGGGCTGCGGGAATATCGCGATCGAACCGGCCATGACCCGGGAGCAGTGCATTCAGGCGCTTTCACTCGGGAAGGCCATTGTGGACGGATACGGGAGAAATTGCGAACTGGTGATCGGAGGCGAGATGGGCATTGCCAATACCACCAGTGCCACGGCGTTGGCCGTTGCCATGGGGGCCGGTGACCCGCGGTCCCTCGCGGGGCCGGGCACCGGACTGGACGATGCCGGGATGGAGCATAAAATCGCCGTGATCGAGAAGGCGGTTTCCAGGCCCTCCACCCGGACACAGCCCGTGGATATCCTGGCCGACCTGGGCGGGTTTGAAATTGCCGCGCTGACCGGGTATTACCTTGCCGCGGCCCAGCGCGGCGTGGCCATTCTCGTGGACGGTTTCATTGCTTCGGTCGCCGCCCTGGCGGCCAGCCGAATCAATCCGGGGACGCGGGACTGGTTGCTGTTTTCCCACACATCTGCCGAACCGGGCCATCGGAGAATCCTGGAATCCCTGCACGCGGAACCGTTGCTTTGCCTGGAGATGCGTTTGGGAGAAGGCAGTGGTGCTGCGGTAGCGGTGGATTTGCTCCGTTCGGCCTGCGCACTGCAGAACGAGATGGCGACCTTTGCCGAAGCGGGGGTTTCCACCGATGGATGAACGTCCTGCCCATACGCAGGTCGATTTGCTGCGTCACGGAGAACACCAGTTGGGGGATGTGGTTTGCGGTGTGACCGATCCATTGCTGACGGACCGGGGCGCCGGTCAGATGCAGGCCCGGTGCCAGGATCTCATCGAATCCGGTGTGCACTGGGACGTGTGTGTCAGTTCCCCACGAAACCGATGTGCCATCTTTGCGGAACAGGTCAGCAAGAGGACCCATACCGAACTTGTCGTCGAGCCGGATTTCGCCGAAGTGGATTTCGGGCAATGGGAAGGTCTGTCTTTCCCGGAAATCCATTCCCGGTTCCCCGGGGAATGGCAATTCTGGATGGGGAATCCCGATAAACCGGCGCCCCACTGCGGGGAGAAGTACCGTGATTTTCTGGATCGCGTACAAATCGCCTGGGAAAGGTTGATGAAATCCCATCCGGGAAAAAACATACTGTTGATCAGCCACGGTGGCGTGATGCGGGCAATCTATACCATTGTTTTTGCACTGGGCCCGGAATCCTCCTTTCACATCAATGTCCCCCATGCCTGCCATACCCGGATCATGGCCTATCACCATGGCAGGCATCCCGACTGGTATCAACTCGACTGTCACAATTCCCGTCCATGACTATCCAGGGTGCACTGGCCGCGGTTCAGTTCCTGACCCGCTTGCCCGCGGGCCGGCAGTCCAGCCATGACCCCCGGCTGGCGGGCGAAGCCGTGGCCTGGTATCCGCTTGTGGGGGGGCTGGTCGGTATTCTCCTCGCGCTGAGTGCCTGGGTGTTCGATCGGTGGCTGGGCCTGCCGTCCGGCCTGGTATCGGTGCTGTGCGTTGGAATCTGGATTGCCGTGACCGGTGCCCTTCATCTGGATGGAGTCGCCGATTGTGCGGATGCCTGGATGGGTGGGCACGACCGTGAACGCATGATGGAGATACTGCAGGACACGCACTGTGGGACCGGTGCCGTTCTCGCGCTGATCCTGGTGGTCGTCATCAAAATGGTAGCGGTTTCGGTCCTGCTCGAACAAGGGGCATGGTGGGCGCTGCTGGTGACTCCCGTGGTGGGCCGTACCATGCTGGTGGGGGTGCTCTGTGGTTTCCCCTATGTCCGCGAGCAGGGATTGGGCCGGGGGCTGCGGTCGCATCTGGATGTCCCCGCCATCAAGATCGGGGTGGCCCTGGGGGCGGTATTGCTGGTTCTGGTTTCGTTGCCCGGGTTCTTTGCAGCGCTGGCCGGCGCCTCCGCGGCAATGCTGTTGCTTTATTTCCTGTTGATCAAGCCCCTGGGCGGGGCAACGGGGGATGTGTATGGTGCAGTGGTGGAATGGACGGAGCTGTTCACCCTCATCGGCCTGGTCATGGTCGTGTAAACCGGACCCCGGATACCGGCACACGGCATGTGCCGCGTGCGGGCAGGGAATGGGAAGCGGTCTTCCCGGCAGGGGGACGGGAAGACGTTGGGTGCCGGCACGTGGCGATTCCAGCAGGGGAGTGGACCGGCCCGGTCCGCTGCACGACACCCGCTCCTTCGGGTTTGACCGCATGGCACAGCCAAGTGCCCTGGACCGTCCGGGACATTCGCCCGGCAGTATTCCGGTTTCCTTCACGGCTTTCTGCCGGCACGGTCCTGGAAGCGGAAAAAATAACGATAGTGTGGTGAACGGACCGGAATGGAGCTTTCCGGATGGGGCAGAGCCGGCCTGCGTTGCCCGGATGCCGCATCCGGGCAGGGAATTTCCGCATCTCTCCTTGCCGGCTGGAGGGTTTGGCCGGGGGGATTGCCGGATTTGCCGCAACAGGCAAAATCTTGTGGGTGCAATCGTCAAATTATATGGTATAGTTTGGGTTCAAATTGTTTTGACGAATCCGGGGACACCCTGCGGCATGGTGAATCCAGACTTTTACCGTTGTATCCAATAAACACAAACACCAATCTGGAGAAATTTACATGACAGATGAAACAAAGAACAAACCCGTGCGGGGTGAAATCTCATTTTCAGAGTTAACTGGAGGGGATAAAGCCCTGGTCGAAAAAGCGATCAAGCGCGGGTACACCCGTCGGGAAGCGCTCAAAATCATGATGGCGACCGGGGTGACCATGGCTGCTGCACAGAACATTTTCACCACGGGCCAAACGGCCATGGCGCAGACGCCAAAGAAAGGGGGTTCTGTCCGCATGGCATCCAACCTGCACGGCCCGGACGATCAGCTGGACCCGCCGCTGTTTACATCTACCATTGACTATACCCGGGGCCGTGCGACGTACAACAGCATGATTCAGCATTCCAATGATCTCGTGCCACAACCGGAACTGGCGGAGACCTTCGAGCCCAATGCCGATGCGACCGAATGGACGTTCAAGATTCGCCAGGGAGTTGAATTCCACGACGGCACCCCCCTGACTGCCGATGACATCATTTACAGCATGAACCGTCATCTGGGCGAGGAGTCCACTTCTGTCATCAAGTCCGTACTCGCTTCCGTGCAGGAATGGAAAAAGATGGGCAGCCATGAAGTGAAGGCAATCATGAATACACCCAATTCGGACCTGCCCACCCTGCTCGGCCTGTTCCAGACCAAGATCGTGAAGAACGAGACCACGGGCGACGGGATCGGCACGGGTCCTTTCACCCTGGAAACGTTTGAGCCGGGCGTGAAATCAGTCCATAAGCGCAACGAAAACTACTGGCGTGAAGGGGCTCACCTGGATGCGGTTGAAATCACGGCGATCACGGACCCGGTTGCGCGGGTGAACGCCTTGCTGGCCGGCGATGTCCAGCTGGCTACCTCCATTGATCCGAAAGCATTCCGTCAGGTTGAGGAAGCCAGCGGTGTGACCCTGCTTTCAACGCCGGCGGCGTTGCAATTGGGTATCTGCTGCCTGAAGAATGCCGAACCCGGCAGCAATGACGATTTTGTCAAGGGGATGCAGTACATCCAGGACCGGGAGCGAATCGTCAAGAGAGTCCTGAAAAACAAGGGGTCCATCGGCAATGACACGCCGATCATGTCGGCTCACGGCCCGGATTTCTGCCATGAGCTGCCGCAACGGCCGTTTGATCCGGACCAGGCGAAGTTCCATTTCGAAAAATCCGGATACAGTTCTGCGGAGCTGTATGTTGCACCCGTGACACCGGGAATCGAGGATGTCTGCCTGCTTGCCCAGGCCAACTGCGCCAAAATCGGCTTTGATCTCCAGTTGAAGAAAGTGCCGACAGACGGGTATTGGGGAGCCATCTGGATGAATGAGCCGCTCAATGTGGTCACCTGGAACATGCGTCCGACCGCCAATTCCCAAATGGCCATCCAGTTTGGTCCCGGTGCCGCCTGGAACGATACCTACTGGAACAATGAGCGGATGGGAGAACTGTTGTCGGCGTCCCTGGCGGAAACCGACCCGGACAAGCGCCACACCATGTATTGCGAAATGCAGACCCTGATCCATGAAGGCAGTGGAATGGTGATTCCGGCATTCTCCAATATCAACGATGGTATCGCTGACAATGTGATGAACATGCCCACGGTTCCGCTGGGTCAGCTGGGTGCCTGTGAATGGCCTGAGTTTATCTGGTTGGCGTAACGCTGCACACGGATAGACCCCGATAGGTCCGTTCCCGATGATGGCCCGCATGAAGTGGCTTTATGCGGGCCATTTTTCTGTTTTTAATCGAACACCTGCCGTTTCCCGCCCCCCGGCGGGCGGGAAGATGGCAGACCGTCTCAATCCCAGAGGGCTTGGCTTATGATGACACAAATGGTTTTACGCCGGATCGCGATCGGGTTTGCCACGCTAATCGTGGTTTCCATAATCGTTTTCCTGGCAACCAGTATCCTTCCCGGTGATGTTGCACAAATTATTCTCGGCCAGAGTGCAACTCCCGAAACCCTGGCCGCATTGCGTGCAGAACTCGGCATGGATCAACCCGGCTATGTCCGGTATTTTTCCTGGCTCGGCAACATGGCCGTCGGCGACCTGGGGATCTCCAAGGCAGGCGGGGCAACCATTGCCAGCCTGATCGGCGGTCGCATGGGTAATACCATGGTGATGGCCGGACTGGTCGCGTTGATCTCGATTCCGATTTCCATTGCCCTCGGGTTGTGGGCGGCCATGCATCCGGGTACCTGGCTGGACCGTGTCGTCACCTTCGGCACGATGTGCACCATTTCGGTGCCGGAATTCTTTATTGCGACGATTCTGGTGCTGATCCTAGCGGTGGAACTGCACTGGTTGCCTTCCACGGCCTACCTGACCGGCAACGAGTCCTTTACGGAACTGTTGAGAGCCCTGGCCATGCCGCTGCTGACACTGGTCATTGTGGTCTCTGCACAAATGATCCGGATGACCCGGGCCGGCATTCTCAACGTCATGAGTTCACCCTATATTGAAATGGCCATATTGAAAGGGGTGCCAAGGAGAAGGATCATTCTTCGTCATGCCTTTTTCAACGCCATTGGCCCCATTGTCAATGTCATTGCGCTGAACCTCGCGTATCTGGTCAGTGGCGTGGTCATTGTGGAAACCATATTTGCCTATCCGGGATTGGCGAAATTGATGATTGACGGCGTGCAGACCCGCGACCTTCCATTGGTCCAGGCCTGCGCAATGATCTTCTGCGGCACATATGTGCTGCTGATTCTGTTGGCCGATGTTGCTTCGATACTCTCGAACCCACGCCTCCGGCAACCTAAATAATTCGGGAGGAGAGACTGATGACTGAAGAAAACAAAACGAAAGAAGAAGAAGTAATCGCCAAACTCGATACGTTTGATGAGTTGCCGGATGCGCCGCCCAAACGCCGCATCAAACTCTCCTGGGTGGGGAAGATTTCGGTGGCTGTGGTGGCTTTCTGGCTGGTCATTTGCATCATCGGCCCGTCCATCGCGCCCTATCATGAAATGGATATGGAAGGCGATGACAGTTTCCTGGATGCCTATGACAATTTCTATCTCGGCACGGATTACCTGGGGCGCGATACCCTGTCCCGGATCATTTATGGTGCGAGAAACACCATCGGAATATCCCTCGCCTCGACATTGCTGGCCTATCTGATGGGCATCACCCTGGGGATACTGGCCGCGGTGAAAGGAGGGTGGATCGACATGGGCATCAGTCGGGTCAACGATGCGATCCTTGCGCTACCGACGATCATGCTGGGTCTGATCGTGATTGCGGCGCTGGGGTCGTCCATCGCCATATTGGTCGGAACCGCGGCGGTGATCTATGCCACCAGTGTCTTTCGCATCGCGCGGGCCCTGGGCCAGGACATCATGGTGCAGGATTTTGTCGAAGCGGCGAAGGCACGGGGCGAGGGGGTCTGGTGGATCATCCGGGCGGAAGTGCTGCCGAACGCCGCCATGCCGTTGGCGACCGATTTCGGCTTGCGCCTGGTATTTGTGGTCCTGTTCATTTCCAGCCTGAGCTTTCTGGGCCTTGGGGTCCAGCCGCCCGCGTCGGACTGGGGAAGCATGGTGCGGGAAAACCTGCAGGGACTGACCTACGGGTCCTATGCGGCCATCTGGCCGGCATTTGCCATTGCAACATTCACCATCGCGATCAACCTGATTGTTGATGATATCTCCGCGAAGTCCGGCGGCAGTCTAGCTAAGAAAATGGTGTAGAACGATGGAAAAAGAAAAATTATTTGAAATCAAAGATCTCAGGATCAGTGCCTACAATGAACAGAAGGAAGAGATCAGGATCGTCAAGGGCGTTACCTTTGACATTCACAAGGGGGAAGTCGTTGCCCTGATCGGGGAATCCGGTTCAGGGAAAACCACCATTTCCCTGGGGTCGCTGGCATATACCAAGCCCGGGTTGCATTTCACGGGCGGGGAAGTGCTGCTGCACGGGCAGGACGTCCTGTCGATGTCGCCCATCGAGCAGCGGGAGCTGCGCGGCGCCCGGGTGGCGTATCTCGCGCAAAGTGCCGCGGCGACCTTCAATCCGGCCATCACCATTGGTGAACAGGTAACCGAATCGGCCGTGCTGCATGGCGTGCTGACCCAGGAGGAGGCGACGAAGCGTGCTGTGGAGTTGTATCATGCTCTGGAATTGCCGGATGCGGACCGGATCGGGTTCCGCTATCCCCACCAGGTCTCCGGCGGTCAGTTGCAGCGGCTCATGGCGGCCATGGCATTGTGTGGCAATCCGGACCTTATGGTGCTGGACGAGCCCACCACTGCGCTGGATGTGACCACCCAGATCGAGGTGCTCAAGGCGTTCAAGAAAGTCATCCGGGAAGAAAACTCTGCCGCCATCTATGTCACCCATGATCTGGCGGTGGTGGCCCAGGTGGCGGACCATATCGTTGTGCTGTATGGCGGCGAGATCATGGAACAGGGTTCAGCCGACCAGATTATCAACCACCCCACCCACGCCTACACCAAACGGCTGATGGCGGCGGTCCGTCCCACACCCACCGCCGGGATGGGTACGGCGGTTGGCAGTGAACATGACCGCAAGGTGCCCGCGATTGAAGTCAAGGACATGACCGCAGGCTATGGTGGAATCGTTGACAATGAGCCCAAGGTGCCCATTCTCCGGGATGTGAGCGTTAAAGTTGAAAATGCCCATGTGGTCGGCGTGATCGGGGAATCGGGATGCGGAAAATCCACCCTTGCCCGGGTCATGGCAGGGTTGCTTCCCCAGGCACGAGGCGATGTGTTGCTGGATGGGAATGATCTGGAGGGAAGCCTCCACGACCGCAATCTGGAGGAGCTCCAGAAGATCCAGTTCGTTTTCCAGATGGCGGATACCGCATTGAACCCGAAACAGGTCATTGGGGACATCATCGGGCGGCCGCTGGAGTTCTATCACGGGTACAAGGGAAAGGAGAAACACGCGAAGGTGGTGGAGATCCTGGATATGGTGGAACTGCCGGCGGAATTTGCCACCCGGTATCCCATGGAACTTTCCGGTGGCCAAAAACAGCGGATCAATATGGCCCGTTCACTGGCTGCGAACCCGGAAGTCATGCTGTGCGACGAGGTCACCTCGGCGCTGGATTCCATCGTCGGCGCGAATGTCATCAAGTTGCTGACTGCGTTGCGGGACAAGACCGGCGTGTCGTTTGTCTTTATCAGCCATGACCTGTCCACCGTGGCTTCCTTTGCGGATGAGATTGTCGTGCTGTATGCCGGCCGCGTGGTGGAACAGGGCCCCACGGACGAAGTACTGACTCCGCCGTTTCACCCCTATACCCGGTTACTGATCAGTTCCGTGCCGGAGATGCGCATCGGCTGGCTGGAAGATACGATGAACAAGCGGGAAATGGCGGTCGGAATCGCCAAGGGGGTTGAAATCACCAAAGTCGGATGCCCCTTCTTCAACCGGTGCCCGATGGGGATTGACGGGACCTGTGAATCCGAAAGCCCCCCGATCCGGGTATTGAACGATGGACATGAAATTGCCTGCCATCGCACGGTGGAGGAGCTGGAGGCCGCCGAAGCCGAAACCCAGCAGATCCTGCACGGTTATGAAAGGATCGGTGAGGACAAACAGCTGCCCTCCGCTGGATAACCGCCCGAGGTGTAACGGTTTCGCCCGCTTCCCGAATCAGCCGGTCCCGTTCTCTTGTCGATAAAGCCCAGGGAAATCAGGAACCCGGAGCAACCGGGTTCCTGATCACTCCCCGGTGTCGGTCGGAAGGGGCCTGGTCCGGTCGGTTTTTCAACTCTCCACATGGCCACCGGACTTCCCCGCGGCGCACAGCGATGCATTCTTTTTGGTCTCTCCCTCTGTGGGGCTTGCAGGTTTCATCGGTGATTGTTCGCGAACAAAAACATTAATTTTATTGGCCGCAAACCTGGTCCACACCGCAATGAAGGCCCCCGGTACTTCCAGTGACGACTGTCGTGCGGAGACGGTATGGCTTTGCGGGTGATGTGCGGGGAGTCACCGGAACCGGGTAGCCGGCAATGAGCACGATCATTTCCGGTTTTCGAAGAGGCGTGGCACAGGCGGTCTGTGGCCGGCCGGAAGGGCTTCGGAACGGATGGGCATTCCGTGAATCCTGGACCCGGTCACGCCTGCTTGTCAGCAGGATCTTCGGCAGTGGATTCTTCCATGGCATGCTGTTGCATGCACTCGATGACTGAACTGGAGGGATGCATGGCGGCCGGGGTGAATCTCCCCTGTTTGTCCAATGGAGTCGACGGGCGTTTCGCCATTCTGTACAGCGCGAACAGTCCGGCAATGCAGTGTGCGCCGCCCATGCACCAGAAAAAAAAGTCATTCCCGTAAACATCCATCAGCACAGCGACCACCACGGGACCGATGATTGCCCCGATCCCCCCCACAAGGACCAGGGTCCCGCTGGCCGCAATCATCTGCTTCGGTTCCAGGTGATCGTTGGTATGGGCGATGCAGACGGAGTAAAGAGGCAGGGCCAATCCTGCAAACATGCCAATGGAGAGGAAGAGCACGATCGTCGATTCATGTTCTGCCCGGATGCAGAGGTATGCGGCGGCGGAAGCCAGGAAGGCAACAATGGTCAGCACCCGCCGACGGTCGAACCGGTCCGACAATGCGCCGATCGGCCATTGCAGCAAGATGGTGCCTACCACGGCGGAAGCCATGAAGTAGGAAATTTCCTCAAGATTCAGGCCGAGACGCTGGCCGTAAATGGGGCCCAGAGCAAAGAGAGTGGCGGTTACCAGGCCTTCGATGAACATGCAGATGATTCCCAGTGGGGATATCCGGAAGAGTTCCCCGAGCTTCAGGCGAACGGATTCATCGAACCCGGGGGCGTCATTGGCGGAAAGCAGCAACGGGACCACGGCAATGGAAATCAGGACCGAGGTCAGCACAAACAGCGGGTAGCCCTTGGGGTCGGCGAGATTCAGGAACAGCTGTCCGATCCCTACCCCCATGTAGGTGACCACCATGTACAGGGATAGCAGCTTGCCCCGGGTTTCGTTGGTTGCACGATCATTGAGCCAGCTTTCCGCAACAACATAGAGTCCGGCAAAGCAGATGCCGCTTAAAAATCTCAATGCAATCCAGGCTGGAATGGCAACGAATACCGCATGGACAAGAATGGTGGCGGAAGCGAGGGCAGCCAACGCGGCGAATACCCGGATATGTCCGACCAGGGTCATCACTCGGGGGGTCAGGATTGAACCACAGAGAAAACCCAGGTAAAACGAGGACATGATCATGCCGGTTACGGTTGCGCTGAAACCTTCCTGGTCCGCGCGAACCGCCAACAGGGTTCCCTGCAGGCCGTCTCCCAGCATCAGTATTCCAAATCCCAGGAGCAACGCCCACGATGACCGAAGCGCAGTACTGAGATTGGAGGGCGATGCACTCATTCGTGTCTTTCAGCTGGCCATTGTGCGGGGAGACCGGGTATTCCCGATCCGGATTGGATTATCACGGTTGAATGTCAACGCGTCAAACCTCTTTGCCAGAAGGTGTCAAGAGCATCGGAAGTGGCGTTGTTCCATGGTTTATGGAAGAATATCGCGAACAATAACTTTTGTCACAACGAGGAAAGTCCATGCCGGTTCCTGATTTTCAATCACTGATGCTTCCCACCCTCAAGGCACTGGCTGATGAGGTGGAGTCCCCGCTCCCAACAATACGTGAGCGTGTGGCCAGAGCGGAAAATCTGACGCTTGAGGATAGGCAGGAGATGTTGTCCAGCGGCAGTCAGTCAGTTCTCTCGAACCGTGTGAACTGGGCGATGACCTACATGGCGCGTGCCGGTCTGCTGGAGCGGGTCCGGCGTGGAGTGTACCGATTGACGGAAGAAGGCAGGAGACTGCTGTCGCGGTCTCCCGCCCGGATCAATACGCAACTTCTCCAGGAGTATTCTGGTTTCGCCGAATGGAGAACAAAGAGCAAGCAGTCACCACCGGGGCAGGTAGCTGATGCGACCAAGCAGATCACAGAATCTGCAGACACCCCGGAGGAAGCATTGGGGAAGGCAGTCCGGGAATTGAGCGAAGCGCTGGAAGCGGACGTCCTGGACCGGGTTCGCGCGGCGCAACCAGAGTTTTTCGAACAGGTAGTGGTCGATCTGCTCATCGCGATGGGCTATGGCGGCGGTGATGCTACACGGGGCCGCGTAACCGGATGTTCGGGGGATGGCGGAATCGATGGGACCATTCAGGAAGATGTCCTGGGTCTTGATGAGATTTATATTCAGGCAAAAAAGTACGCGGATAGCAATACAGTGGGTGCAGGGGCCCTGCGCAATTTCGCCGGGGCACTGGTTGCCGCCGGCACGAACAAGGGGGTGTTCGTGACCACCTCCGGCTTCACGCCTGCCGCAAGGGATTATGTGGAAAGGAGTCCGCAGCGCATCGTCCTGATTGACGGAAACGAACTGGCACACCGGATGGTTGAGCATGATATCGGTGTGCGTATACGGAAACAGTACCAGACCAAGCGGGTCGACGAAGACTATTTTGAACCGGATGCCCAGTAGGCCTTGTGCCGGCCCTGGAAGCAAGTATTCCATTACGGCAGCAGGTACAACTGCCCCGGGCTACGCGCTTGCCGGTTTCTCCGCGACATAGCGGCCGAGCTCGAAACATTCGTTCCGCCAGGCCATGGACAGCGTCCGGAATTGTTCCATCAACGTGCGGTGCGCGTCCGTCTCCATGCCGCCGAACCAGAGGGTCAGCAGCAGTTGGTACCCATATTCCAGGAACCGAAGATTGTCCGCATCCCTGCCATCGAATCCCTCCACTTCAATGACGTTCACGCCTGCATTTTGCAGCTGTTCGGTGTAAGTCGACCGACTCTCCAGGCTGCGTATCGTCCATGCCTTGTACAACGGTTCGATATATCTCTTGTGTTGTCCGGGCTGCAGGCCATCGCACACCAACCAGTCCATTGCCACGATCCGTCCGCCGGGCTTCAGGATTCTGCGAACTTCCCGTAAGAATTGGCCCCGGTCACTGTAGTGACAGGCACTTTCAATGTTGACGACGACATCGACCGAGTCATCCGCGAAAGGCAGATGCTGTGAGCAGTCCGCGTAAGCCAATTCGATCCGGTCATCCAGGCCGGATTCACGTACCTTTCTCCCGGCAATCTCCAGCTGCGGCCGGGAAATGTTGATCCCCGTGATGGCGCAACCGTGCGCTTGTGCAAGACGGATGGCGGTGCCGCCAATCCCGCATCCCGCGTCGACGACACGATGACTGGCCTGAATTTCGGCGGGTGAGACGATCACGTCGATCATCCGCTCGACGGCCCGGGCAATCCCCGGCGATTCGGCAAGCGATTCGCCCACTTCGGGGCATTCACCCGGCTCGAACAGCCCAAAATGAATATGATCGGGGTTCCATCCCCCGATATAGATGCCCGGTGTCGCATCGCTGTAGTACTGTGCAACCGAACTTCCATGATCCGACAATGTCAATTCGTGGGGTTTCGTCACGTTACTTCCCGTGCTGAGGATTCAAAGATACGTGTCAGGTTATCATACCCGTGCAGGCCAACCAATCTCCCTGACACAGCGCCAGGTCTGCCAACGGGACCAGGATGCCGGCACATGTGCGTGGGACGGCTGGTGCGGCCATGAAATGGAGGGAGTCACCGTTCGTGTGACAGCCGCCGACATTGACGTTGTGCAGCAGGTTCGATATAGAGCATGGACAAGACCGGCGGTCGGTTTTGTTTGTGCCGCAAATGGAAACGGTCCGGCTTCCGTGCACCCGAACGGTTTTCCTTGATATACTCGAAGCGACAGCCTGTTGAAGTTGAAAGCCACGAATTACATTGCGCGTCAAACCTTTACCCTTTCCGAGGTCTTTGCCCCGGTCCTACCAGTGTTTTGAGGATGAAGTCCGATACGACCCGGATTTGCATCTGAGCCCTGAATGGCCGGAACGCATCTGGACGCTTGAAGAATTCGGGTACCGCCCGCAGGAGATCAGCCAATGCCCTTCCAATGTGGCGGTCACGTCACCGTTCCGATTGTTTTCCAGTGAGGGCATCGACGCGGTTTCCCGGGTGGTGAACCGGTTGAAAGCCGTGAAGTCTTCCATCCGTGGCATCCGGACACCTTCCCACCTTGCGGGAGGGGTCTACCGGTCCCGGTTTCTCAGGGACCTGTGCGCATGCCCTGTGATCCTGGAGCACATGTCCGCAATCAGCGGGACCCGGCTTGCCCCACACTCCCTGCCTTCCCAGCAGCTCTATGTCAACTATTCTCCCGATGACATCACCAAGGCGGTGGATTCCTGGCATTACGATGGAATCGGGTTTGACTATGTCGTGATGGTGACCGATCCGGTGAAATTGAAGGGGGGAAATTTCGAGTATTTTCAGGGTACGAAACATGAAGTAGCGGAAATGTTTGACATGGAGGTGCACGAAATCCGGGACGGCATTTCCGATGAGCTGGATGAAAGCCGGGTAATCCGGACCCGGTTCCCCCGGGCGGGATACGCCATTTTCCAGCAGGGCAACATGGTGGTACACCGTGCAGCCAGATTGCTGGAGCCCGGAGACCGGATTACGGTTGTTCCGGGGCAGGTCGCTGAAGACATTTCCTATCCGGACCCGACCGCGATTCACGATATCGTTCGCTACGGGGAACCGGGAATCAAGGCAGAACTGGCGCGCCACGGTGCCTGGCTGGCCCAGGGTAAACTTCAGCACCTCATCCAGCACCAGGACATGTCGGATGGTGATGCAGAAATTCTTGAACAGCTGAAACGGGCGGTTGCCGAGGTCAATGCGGTGATTGAACAACTGGAACAGTCCGACCCGCCTACCTGAAACTACCATTTGCACAATAATTCGCTGCCGACCTCCATGTTTGGCGGGAACTCTTTTGCAAGCAGTTCCGACAGTTCACAGCGGGTATTCCTGAAAGCAGGCTGGTGATACAGGTTCCAGTGTTCATCCGGGTCAGATTTCAGGTGGAACAGTTCTCCCCATCGTGAATGGTTGGGGTAAATCGTCAGGCGCCAGTCGGGGGTCTGAACGGTCTGGTTGTAGACGTCATTCCGGGCAGTCGGGTGATACTCGCCAAAAAGGTATTCCCGGATACCGGAATCCGCTCCCTGGAGGAGCGGGACCAGGGAAACCCCATCGGTATTTCCCGGGCCATGGGGAATCCCGGCAAGATCCAACATGGTCGGTACAAGGTCGATATGGCTGGATAACGAGCGGGTCGTTTGGCCGGCACCAATCCCGGGTCCCGACATGATCAGGGTGATTTCAGTCAGTTGCCGATAGGGCGGCGGTCCCTTGTGCAACAGGCCGTGGGTTCCCAGTAACTCGCCATGGTCGGAGGTAAATACAACGATCGTGTTCTGTGAATGGCCATGGCGGTCCAGTGCAGTCATTATCTTCCCCACACCCTCGTCAATCATTTCAATCATCCCGTAGGTGTGGGCGATGGCCTGCTGCATGGACCGGTCGCTGATGTCTTCCGTGGTAATCATCGAACCGGCTTCATCATCGGTCGCGGCCCAGTAGAGCTCCCGGAACCCCTGGCCTTTTGGAAAGAGTTCGCCGTAGTAATCCGGAACGCGTTCCAGTTCTCCGGGGTCTGCCCGTGGCAGCGGCATGTCCGAATAGTGGTAGCGGTCCGCGTATTCAGCAGGTGGCGCAAATGGATGGTGGGGGTCGGGGTAGGAAACAAACAGGAAGAAGGGACGGCTGCAGGCGGCCTGTTCAATAAAGTGGACCGCCCGGCTGGTAATCCAGCTGTTGTAGTGGAGCTCTGCCGGAATGGCGGATACCCAGATTTCATCCAGGTCCGCAGGCGGACGGTCTGCCGCGGCTTCCACCTGCAGCAGCTTGACCGCCTCGGCATGGTTTTCCCTTAACCAGTTTGCATAGTGTCCGGCAATGGCAGCCGTATCGGATTCGCCAAGCAACAGGTCCAGTGTCTGGAATCCGTAATAGGGACCATTCCACTGCCTGGACCGGTCATTCCGCCAGAAAGCCCTGGAATCGGGCATGTTCAGTTCCGCAGAAGCGAGAATGGGCTGCAAATGCTGTTTGCCGACGCTGTGGGTTGAATAACCGGTCTTCACCAGGCTTTCCGTGAGGGTGGGGATGGAAGTGTCGAGCGCCCGGCCATTGGTGATTAATCCGTGATTCCTGGGATACAGGCCCGTAAACAGGGTCGCCCGGCTCGGTGAGCAGATTTGCATCGGGGTATGGTGCCGGGAAAATCGGGTACCCCTGGCCGCCAGGTGGTCCAGGTTGGGGGTGTTGGCATGTTCATTGCCGGAACAGCCCAGGCTGTCCGATCGTTGCTGGTCCGTACAGATCCAGATGATGTTAGGGTGGGTCATGGCAGAACCGGGTCATGTATTTCACCTGTTGACGCATCCAATCGCGGCAGAATCGGTCCATGGATGATCCTGCGGTCTCTTGGTTGGGTCCCCGTATGCTATCATGCAATCCTGGCCGGGCACATCGGAGTCGATGGGGACCCGGTGTCCCGGGCCATCTGTACGGGCAGCGAGAGGGGATGTGAGGAAACTCCCGGGCAGCCGCCAGCATGATCAAATCAGGGCCTGAACCCGGGCACCGGTTCATTTTCCTGGTCCGGGTGCAGGCCGGGTGGATGTAGCCGGTCACCCGGATGATGCGAGCGGGATGATCCGCTTGACAAATGGCCGGTCGATGCTCCGGATACGAAGCGCGGAAATGGATGTGTGCCCAATCCAGGGAAGTGCGGCCGGTCAGCGGGGCCCGGTGCGGAAGCGCAATTCCGAACCGGATGGATGGGGCAGGATCAACCTTGAGGAAAAACCGATGCCAGTTTTCCATGCGGCAACCAGCCGAACCATTATTCCGCCCGGATGTGCGGTCGGTGTCGGGGTTACCAGCGGACAGCATGTGCGGATCATCAACACGGAAGGAGGGCAGGTTGTCGACACCTGGGCATTCAATCCGTTGCAGACCGATGAGTCTTTGTCCATGGCCCACAGCCGGACTGCCACGTATCATCTGTTCTTCCGGCCCCGGGACCAGCTGGTCAGCAACCGGTTCAACCCCATGTTGACCATACTCGAGGATAGTTCCCCGGGTACACACGACACGCTGCATGCGGCCTGCAGTGCCGGGAGCAATGCGTTTTTCGGCAATCCCGGTCCGCAACCGAACTGCCACGATAACCTGATCAGGGTGATGGCCGACCACGGCCATGAGTTGAAAACGGTCCCCTGTCCGTGGAACCTGTTTGAGCACACGGAGGTGGATGGACAGATGAATCTGGTTGACCGACCGGCCGCGGCAGCAAAGGGAGACTATATCGAACTGAAAGCCGAGCAGGATATCCTGCTGGTCTGTTCGGCTTGTCCTTCCATGATTGGAATGATCAGCGGGGATTCACCCAAAGGAGCCGCAATTGAAATTCAAGGGTGAGGGCCTGTCTGTATCAGCCGGGCCGCCACGGCTGGAATCCATCCCGGGCATTTCGATGACGACAGGTTTTCCGGTCGAAGTAGGTGATGCGTTCGAGGAAAACCCCATCGTTTCGTGTTTTGACGAGTGCGGCCCCGCAGAGGTCGGTGCCGATCAGTTCCCACCACTCCCAGTCGGTCAGGATGCCATTTCGGTCCTGCCTGACTTCATCGGTAAGTTTCCACTGATTGCGGGCACCAACCGACCGGGTCCATTTGTCCCATCGTTGCATATAGGCAACCAGATCTTCCCGGTGTACGGATGCCGGCTCGGCAGGATCCTCGAATCTAAAATCTTCCCTTGTCGCCTGCAAAAGCTTGTCCCCATCCAGTTCGTACCAGCCCTGGATGTAGATTTCACGTATCTGGTATCTGTCTGACAAATTCTGCCCGTCCGGTTGGTTGAGGAGACAGTGTCCCGGTACCCGGTTTTTCGCAACGGAAGGAATTGCAGTTCCCGCGGTGCCTTCAGGATTCCCGGCGTGCCGGGCATTGCAAATCCGGCGGGCAACGGTTTCTTCGGTCACAACCACGGTACCCTGATCGCATCCCCTTGCTGACCCCCTGGATTCCGGTTCCATCGTCCATGATAGCACGACCGGCTCAAGGCACCCGCATCCGGTTCTCGATTTGAAGATGCCTTCCTCTTCAGCGGTGCTGCCAACGGAGGGGTGCCAAGTTGCCTTCAATGCCCGGTTGCTGACTACATGAAATCCCGGGGGATGGACTGTTTCCAGGTCCTGGCATGGATCATCGCAGCCCCTTCATACGCCTTGATTTCGGCTCGGATGTGAAACCGGGTCGGGTCCAGGACGAGTTCACTTCGGGAAACGGTTTTGATGCGCCAATGGCCCCGGGTCATCCAGCAACTGAACGTTGCCTGCAGGCAGGTGTCCGATGGATCACGGAGGTTGACCTGCCATCGGTTGACGTGTTTCTGCCGGACACGCAGAGCATGCCCGGGGATCACCTGTTCGCCGGTGTCATCGAGGATTCGCATGGTCGTTGTGTTGTTTTTCCGGTTGCGGGTGACCCTTCTTTCGTAGCGTGCCGGCATCGTGATCTCATACCTCAAGCGGGCCAATGACCGGAACCCAGTAACGTAGCGTGCCGGCATCGTGATCTCATACCCGGGCAGCGGGTCCGGATGGTCCGGGACGGGCAGGTCGCCCTCTTCGCCTCCGGTTCGAACCGGCAGGGTGAGGGCGGCGGAACCACCGGTGGCAAAGGTCGCGGTCACAATCTCGGGAGAGGGCAGCACCGTCGGCCAATAGGCGGTGGAGAGGGCAACCCGTATACGGTGTCCTGCGACGAACCGGTATCCGCACTCATCCAGCTGCAGCGCGATTTCCACCCATTCACCCGGAATCATGAACTCGGGGTGTTCATGGCTGTTTCGATGACAAAGATTCAGGACTCCCCAACTGACCCGGTATCCGACATGGTCCGGGTGCACATCCACCAGCCGGGCAATGAGATTCCCAACGGGCCGGTCAATGGCCACTTTCAGTTTCAGGACCGGACGACCCAGAATTTCGAGGTCTGCGTCCAGCGGCGGAGTATCGAACACCAGCGAGCCGGCATCGTCTTCGCATTGGTTGCCGGGCATTTCCCGGTCTGGTTTCAGGGGGAAGAATTCTCCGGATTCCAGGCCGCAATCCTGGGGAGAACAAATGGATAAAGGCCGGTCCTGTCCGGGAAGATCGGGGGTTAACCGGTGATTGTCCAGGTAATAGTCCGTCGGCAAGATGTTTTTTGAAGGCCAGTTCTGTTCGGCAACCCATCTTCCGGGATCATATTCCCGCCACCCGGAAGGGCGGATATTTTCCAGGATGTAGGCACGATAATCCGGCAGGCCAGCGACGTTGTTTTCCATTCCCCTCAGCCACCGGTCCCACCAGCGGATCGCTTCCTGGTGAAAATCCAGCCTGGGGTGCGGATAGGCCAGGTAGGGATACTTGTGGATCCATGGGCCGTTGATTGCCTTGGTGTGCGTGCCGATGTTTTCCACGGCAGCGGGCGGAGCATTGAGATAGCCGTCCGCCCAACCGCTGACAACCAGGCAGGGAATGGTGATCTTCTCATAGTGCTCACAAATGGACCCATGTTTCCAGTACGCATCCCGCCGTTGATGCGCCAACCACTTGGAAAGCGGGAAGGGCTGGGTGGTCAGGCGATGCAGCCACCGGTCACGCCACTCCGGTCCCGAAAGTTCGGGATCGGGTGGTCGGGAGGCATATCCCAGCATGACACTCGACCACCAGAAATTGGAGTACAGGTGGCATCCATTCTTGTAATGGATGTCATCATTGTAGCGGTCCACGGTTGTGCCGATCGAAATGACCGCTTTCAGGGCAGGGGGCCGCAGTGCGGCAAGCTGCAGGCCGTTGAACCCGCCCCAGGAAATCCCCATCATGCCGACATTGCCGTCACACCAAGCCTGGCCGGCAATCCAGGCAATGACGGCCAGGCCATCGTCCAGTTCCCGGGGTGAATATTCGTCATCAAATTCTCCGTCTGACTCGCCATGACCTGCCATGTCAACGCGTACTCCCGCATAACCTGCCTCCGCCAGAACCGGATACGTGGATTCGTCACGCTCTGCCGTCCCATCCCGCTTTCGATAGGGCAGATACTCGAGTATTGCCGGGGCCGGAGCCTCTGAAACCGTGTCCGGCAACCAGATTCGTGCGGCGAGTCGTCGGCCGTCGGCGAGTGGTATGTATTCATTTTCAAGAACGAGATAATTCATGTCCAACCCAATCTGTCGTGTGCGAACCGGGACACCATTTTAACCGGAACGTTGCGGCGGGTGGTGATCCGGTATTGCTTGCGACGGCGCATGGTGGCCCCGCATCCTTCCGGAGGTCCCGTTCCCGTTTGGGTCTCCGGTCACAATGATCATCTGCCGGTATACGACCACCCTGCACGGGGCCGGCCACAAGAAACCTACCACTTCAGTACGCACATTCCGGCGTTGCGTGGACCGGTACCGTCGCCATCACCGGGCTGGAACGTTCGTCCTTTCCATTGCCGGCACCGCCGTGACGGGAAAACCCCGCAGCACACAACTGGAGCAGCAAGACTGTCCCCGGACCGGCCGAAAAAGAGACTCCCGTTTCCAGAAGGATGCCGACACGATCATGGGTTTTGGAATTCCGGTCTCCAAAAACCATCCGGCCAGGCGGAATATTCCGGCCAAATCCCCTGATTTCATTGAAAATCAGGTCGAATCGCGGAAGCCCGTGTAGTAGAATCCCCCCGCTTGGATACACTGGGCGGGGTCTCACGGTGATCCGGCACCGAGGCCGGCAGTCACCGGTCCAGTTTTCCATGAAAAACCCGGGTATCCGGGGCCGGTTAACTGGTCAACCGAGTGATTGCATGACCATTTCACGAAACCCAGAGAGGCACAAGTGATTTCACAATTCAAGACAAAGACGGCCCTGGCGACCAGCCTGTTGGTTTTTTTCGGCCTTTTCGCCACACTGGCGGCCCAGGATGCTACTGCCGGCTCTCTTGCGCCTGCCCCGCGCGTGATCGCCAAGTATGAACGGAATTTTCTTGAGCGTACCGGCGCCATGACGCTTGAGGAAGTACTCGATACCGGAATCATCCGCTACTTCCTTACGGGTGGACTGCCCGTTCTCGTCCTGGTCAATGGCCGGCCCTATGCCACGACATCGAATGATCTGGATCCCATCCCGGTCTCGGCCATTGAGCGCCTGGAGGTACTGAGTGGCGATACACTGGGCACATTTGGCGGGAGCGCCGTACGGGGTGCGCTCAATGTGGTTCTCAGGCAGGACCTGGATGGCTTCGAGGTGAATACGTCCGTGCGCAGGCCAAGCCGTGACGGAGGCGAGGGGCAGCAGGGAAGTGTCTTCTGGGGCAGCGCCGTCGGTGAAGGCCGCATGACCCTTGGCATGGATGTCATCAAACGAAACGAAATTCCCTCGGACAGCCGGGAATACAGCCGTTCCGCCTGGGAGCAAGGCGGTACCTTCCGCGATGCAAGAAATGTCAGCATTGGTGGCAATACGGTCTGGGTCGTCCAGCGGGACGGACAAGGCGGCCCCGTTACCGGCTTGCGGACGATGGCGCTGGGGGAGTGTGATCCGGGCAAAGGCTATACCGGGGAACTCAGCAATCCTTCCGGCAGTATCGTCCCCGGAGACAAGGGCTGCGGTTTTGCCTACGGAAAGTTTGCCTGGAATACCAGCAGCTACGAACAGCAGGGCGTTCTGTTGAACCTGAACCACCCGGTCGGAGAAGAGGCCGAATTCCACCTGGAGGCGAATGTCACACAGGCGGAGTCGGCATTCCGTTATGCCCCGTCGGTCGGTGTGTTTTCCTTTACCCCGGATGGGGGCCTGCTCAGAACCATCGACGACCAAGTCCCGGCGGATGACAATGACGATTTCGTCGTGGGGCACCGTTTTATCGGCCATGGCAACCGGGACTGGCTGACCGACACCGAGGAATTCGACCTCAGCATGGGCATCGAGGGCCTGATTCAGGAGGATTTGGGCTATGATGTGGAAATCAGCGCCTACGAACTCGATGGTTCCCTGACCGGGAATACCTTCGTGCATGGTGAAAAGGTCCAAACGGCCATCGCCGAAGGGAGGTACGATCTCGAAGACCCGTCCTCGACCGGAGAGGTCCACCGGAATGCCATTGCGGAGACCAGCCTGGAGGAAGATAACGATTTCGGTTCGGAGCACCTGAGTACCCGGCTGGCACTGGAAGGCACCCGACCGTTTTTCGGTGACCGGAAAGCGTCCTGGACCGCCGGCCTTGAGCTTGGACGTCTGAAGGTGCATGACGTCACGGTCTACCGGGACAATGAAGGCGAAACCTATCCCGTGTCCGAAGTGCTCGGTTCCGGCGGGGTCAGTTATGCCGGTGAGCGCGAGTTTGCCGGGGCCTTTGCCGAGATCTTGCTGCCGGTAACCGAGAAACTGGAATTCAGGGTTGCAGGACGTGGGGACGACCTCGACGATGTCGGTGGCCTGGAGTCCTGGCGCCTTAGCAGTTATTACGCCGCGAACGACCTGGTTACGTTGCGCAGTTCCTGGAGTACCGGAGAGAGAACTCCCTCCATGTCGGCTCTTTACAGCGACGAGACGCAGGATCACCCCTATATCGACTGTGACCCGGGGTCAGGCGATCCTCCACGCACCTGTGCACAATCCAATCCCCGGCAGGTGACACGTGAAACATCGGGCAATCCGGAGCTTGAGCCTTCTGGCAATGAAAGAATCACTGTCGGTGGCCGGTTCAGCAAGAGGCCGTTCTTTTTTGACCTGGAATGGCAGAAAACATCACGCTCCGACCTGCCGGGCCAGCACAGTGCCAACTGGGCCATGCAGAACCTGCCTGAATGTGATGACACTGCAACGGCAAAGACGGACTGCATTGACCGCACCGGTAGCGACATTACCATTCACACCGGTTTTGCAAATGTCGTTGACACCGAACTGGAAGGAGTGCACACCCGGTTCGGGTCAGGCTTCAGGACGGGTTGGGGGACCGTGGGCTTTCGGGGGACCTGGCGGCACATTTCCAGCTCCGAACTGAGCGTTGCCGGCGTGAAGAGGCGCTACGCCATTCCCCGGGACGCATTCCGGCTGGGTGTCGCGGCCAAGCGGGGTAGCCTGAGTGTTTCCTGGATCGGGAATTACCGTGCAGGCTTCCGGAACCGGTCGGGCACCGGAAGTTTCAAGTCCTGGACCGGCCATGACCTGTCAGTGGACTGGGAGAAACCCTGGGGGCTGGAAAACGCACGGTTCACGACCGGTGTATTGAATCTCACCGATACCCAGCTTTCGGTGGATACCTCCAACCCCAGCAGTGTGGACGGGCCGACGGCGGCTGGTTGGGGGCGCACTTTCTTCCTCAAGTTCAATCTGCGGTTCTGAGAGGGCGGGACGGCACCGGCAGCAGGCATCACCGGTACACGGGTCGCCGGAAGACCTTCCGGCCGGCCGGACCGTAGTGGAAGGTCGTCGCTGGCGGGAAGATATGCCCCCACGGATTTTTCGGGTTGCCGGTTCGGCATTTCATGACACTGCCAGCGGTTGCGGACAGGAGGAGGATGGCGCAGAGGGATTGCCCTCCCGGCAAACAGGGACGAAAACCCGTCCACCCTTCCAGACAGGTTCGGGCAGGAGGTATTTATACCGCTGCAGGTTGTCTATACTCGGTCTCCATGGTGAAACAGATTTTCAGTATTGACGATGCACGAAAGATGGCCCGCGGCAAGTTGCCGCGTCTCGCGTTCGACTATATTGATGGAGCGGCGGGCAACGAAGACCTGAACCATCTCAATGCATCGGCAATCGACCAAATTCGGCTGCAGCCCCGTGTTTTGGTGAAAGTGGAGGACCGTGTGCTCAAAAAAAACCTGTTGGACAGGGAGTGGGGCCTCCCGTTCGGGATTGCCCCCATGGGGTTGGCAGGTCTGGCCTGGCCGGAAGCGGACCGCATGCTCGCACAGGCAGCCAGGAAATACGACATCCCGGTCGGGGTGTCCACGATGGGGTCCTGTTCCATGGAAGAAATGAAACGATATGCCGGTGGAAACGGCTGGTTCCAGCTTTATGTGGGACCCGATGAGGAAATGACCATGGCCCTGGTGGACCGGGCGGAAAAATGTGGCTATGAAACCATGCTGTTGACGGCGGATGTCCCCGAGGTGGCCAAGCGGAACCGGGAACAGCGAAACGGTTTTGAAGCCCCTTTCAGGATAGGCGTGAAACAATTTGTCGACTTTGCAACTCATCCGCACTGGTCGCTCTCCACCCTGGTCAGGGGAAAACCCCAGTTGGTCAATGTACGGGCCCGGGATTCAGCGAGCGGGTTCAGACGGTCGGACAGCCGGGCCTGGGTGGACTGGACGTTCCTGGACAAACTGAGGTCCAGGTGGAAAGGAAACCTCGTCGTCAAGGGAATCACCTCGGTGCAGGATGCGCTCAGCGTCCAGCAGGCCGGTGCCGACGGCATCTATGTCTCGAATCATGGAGGTCGTCAACTTAACAGTGCGCCAGCCACCATCGAGGTATTGCCCGGCATTCGGCAGGCCGTCGGGGAGGACTATCCGATTTTGTTTGACAGCGGAATCCGCAATGGAGAGGCGGTTGTCAAAGTGCTGGCCAAAGGTGCCGATTACGCCATGCTGGGACGCCCTTTCCTGTACGGGATCGGGGCACGCAGGGAGGCGGGGCTGGAGCGGATCGTGGAAATACTGTTGCAGGAAATTCGATCCACGCTGGCCCAGATCGGGCGGGTTTCCATGGAGGAGATCGACACCGGCGTCCTGGCGGGCACCGACTGAGGGCTTCCCCGACCCCGGTGGCCTGGTTTCCCGTCTCAGGCCGTGTCGGCCAGTCGGCCATCAAAATCCTTGCGGCCACCGGGACGGGTTCGGTGGGACACCATGTCATGATGCAATTCGGAAATGATTGAGCTGCCCGTTTTTTCGCAGAGAAACGGAAAAATCGAATGGATCAAACAGGCCATGCTGCCAACGGCCAGCTTCATGGAAAACCGCGTAGCGTGGCGCATATGTTCAAAATAGGATTCGTTGATGGCCTCCAGGTGCCGGGTGAAGTATGTCATGGGTTTCAATCTCAGTGGGTTTGAAGGTATTTTGGCTTAAAATGTTCGAGATTGTGTCCTAATTTGATTTATAATATTGAAATAATTTAGAATAAAATACTACTGTGACGGTAGTTGATGGGATATGGACCATATTGATTTGAAAATATTGGACTGCCTGCAGCACGACGCGAGTTTGAGTGCGTCCGAGATTGCGGAAAAGGTCAACCTGAGCAAGACCCCTTGCTGGCGGCGGATACAGATGATGGAAAAATCAGGGGTGATCAGCAAGAGAGTCGCGCTGTTGAACCGTGAAAAACTCAATCGTGACATGGATGTATTTGTGACCATACGCACCAACCAGCACAATGCCAAGTGGTTTCGCAAGTTTTCGGTTATCGTGAACAGTTTCCCGGAAGTGGTGGAGTTTTATCGCATGAGCGGCGATGTGGACTATCTGATGCGGGTTGTGGTCCCGGATTTGCGGGCCTATGACCGCTTTTACCAGAATCTCATCGAGAAAATAGACATCAATGATGTCAGTTCGAATTTCGCGATGGAGCAGATCAAATATACCACTGCGATTCCCCTGCACCAGTCCTGACGCGGCGACGTGTGGAAGACGGGCCCCTGGCCACCAGGGTCGATGCCGGCCTGAAAGAGAGTCGGTATACGGTGTTTTCATCCTCCCGCATCCGGGTCACCAGCCCAAAGGGCCGGGAGCGGGGTCGGTGATTTCCGTCCGTCCGAAACCGTGAACTGAAAAACTGCGGGGCCCCGCTGTGAGAACTCCTAGGGGCGGTGCCCGATGGCCTCTCCCCAGGCGAAGGTACCGAACGCACCGGGCAGGGCCTTCCACTCATCCAGCAGGCTGAGCCAGTGGTCAAACTGCTCCTGGCTGGCCAACCCGTACTGGGTCGCGGCCTTCACCGTGTCGGGAGAAAAGAACCAGTTGACGACAAAGTGATGCAAAAATTCAATGTCTTCCGGAGTGCTGTATGCTTCAAATGAAGCACTTGCGGTCACGTCGGAAAAACCGGCTTCATGAAACAGGTGCTTCAGTTCCTTGCCCATCTGCGGATGGCCCCCGTTGGCCTTGAGCAGTGCCGAAAAGGTTGTCCAGGCACTGCCGAGGTCTCCCATATCCGGCTCAAAAAAGGATGAGTCGGCAATCAGGTCCCGGCTGGAGAGGATCCCTCCGGGTTTCAATACCCGAATGATCTCCGCCAGCACTGCCCGGGTATCCGGAATATGCATGAGTACGGCATGGCAGTGTACGATATCGAATGTATGGTCGGGGAATGCAAGGGCGGTTGCGTCTCCCGCCTGGAATACCGCATTGCTGTGCCCTCCGGATGAGGCGGCGGCCTGGGCCAGGGCAATCTGGGATGCCTCGATGTCCACACCATGCACTTCTCCGGGGGCGACTGCCTGGGCGAGGCCCATCGAAATCGTTCCGGGGCCACAACCCAGGTCCAGTACTTGCAGGCCCGGTTTCAGGTGCGGAAGAAGATGGGATGCATTGGTTTGCGCATTTCGCCTTCTGAGCAGTTTCTGGAAATCTTCGCTGTATCCCATGGTATAAGTCGTTTCTGAGCGATCTGTCGGTGTCGTATTCACAGGTTTTCCTCGGGGTTAGGATGTCATTATCCGGTACTATACACCGCCTGTGCATGCCGGGGAATGCCCGGCCATCCTTGGCATCCAGCCATCGCTGGGGTCTTGATGGCGCACCAGGGCGCCGGGGTGTTTGCGACGGATGACCAGGCCTTTCGATTTCCGGATGGCCTCGCAGGAGGTCGGAACCGGCCTGCAGGCTCCATAGGCGATGAACGTCCGTTCACATTGCCGGTGTATCCGTGCCGCTTGCTTGTCTCTCGAAGATGCCGGTCCGGTGGCCAACCCTGTCCCGGAGAATGCCATGGCGGTTCAACCATCCGGTCTTGATTTCAGGTACTGGTGAACGCCGACCGCGGTGACCACCATGACGGCTCCCGCAATCTGCTGGACGGTCAGATTCTGGTTGAGCAGAATCAATCCAAAGACAATCGCCCAGACCGGGGCGGTAGTGTCGATAATCGCGGTTCGCAATGGTCCGACCAGGCTGACTGCGGTGAACAGGCAGAAGGTGGCCACGACATAAAAGACCGTACTGCCGGTAAAGAACAGCCAGCCCGGGGCAGTGGCCGGCAGGGCAAGGTCCACAATGGTCATCGACATGACCAGAATAACGGTGGTGACCACCGCCAGGGCATACAGGAGAACCTGGTAGTTGTCATAGTGTTGCAGTGCCCGTTCGCTGGTAATCAGCATGGCGGCCATGACAAGAGCGGCCGCGGCGGAATAGGCCAGGCCTTCCAGGCGGAGTTTGACCGGAGAATCGACCAGAACGATGACGAGCCCGCCGAATGCAACCCCCAGCAAACCCAGCAATTTCCCTGAAAACCGGTCGGTGCCGGCAATCCACCCAAACAGGGCAATGAGGATGGGGTAGGTGTAGAAAATGAGGATCGCCACCGCCACGGGGATGGTCTGGATGGCACCCAGCATGACATACATTTCGATACACAGCAGAACACCAACCGCCGCACACAGGAGATGCGCCCGTCGCGTGAACGCCGGTTGGGAGCGGTTCAGTTTCACCACGACGAGCAGGCAGCCAAGGAACAGGGCAGCCCGTGCCAGGTTCAGGGAGTGGATATTCGCCCCATACTCATAGCTCTTGCCGGCCAGGACCACGTTCAGCGCAAAGGCCATCGCGGAAACCAGGGCGACGAAACTTCCAACCATGATTCGATGGTCAGACATGATGAGCGTTCTGCACAGGGGGCATGGTGTTTGGAATTGTCAGTGGACCAAAATGGCCGGCAGGCAGTCCCTGCCGGGCTGCAGCCCGCGTTCAGCAGGCCAATCGATTTTCAGCAATGCCTTCTTGCCTTGACCGGGCTCCCGACAGGATGCGGACAAGAAAGAGATGGGCGCGCTGGTCGAATACCTGTCCTGCAACCAGTCAACCCCGATGTCGGGCACCCATTTTAATCTGCATTTATGGGGTAGAAAAGGGTAAAATCCCACTTCCCTTCCTTATTTGGTATTCTGCTTGTACGCAGACCGGAAACAAAACCCAGCGTAACTCACTGATTTGAAATGACTGTCATGGGTCGAAGAAACTATCCGGTCTCAAGAATCCGGAATTTCTCGATTATTGCCCATGTGGACCATGGCAAATCGACCCTGGCAGACCGGTTCATCCAGTTGTGCGGCGGTCTGGAAAACCGGGAGATGAAGGCACAGGTGCTGGATTCAATGGACCTGGAACGGGAACGGGGAATTACCATCAAGGCACAAAGCGTGACCCTGGATTTCAGGGCCAAAGACGGGAAGGCGTACCAGCTGAACCTGATCGACACTCCCGGCCATGTGGATTTTTCCTATGAGGTGTCCCGGTCGCTCAGCGCATGCGAAGGGGCACTGCTGGTGGTCGATGCGGCCCAGGGGGTGGAAGCACAAACAGTTGCCAATTGCTATGCGGCCGTTGATTTGGGACTGACCGTCATCCCCCTGATCAATAAAATTGACTTGCCTGCTGCAGAACCGGACCGGGTTCTCCAGGATATCGAGGATGTGATTGGACTGGATTGCACCGGGGCGCTGGCGGTCAGCGCGAAGACCGGGCAGGGGGTGAGCGCCGTTCTGGAACAGATTGTCCGGCTGCTTCCGTCGCCTGGCGGGAATGAAAACGGGCCGCTGAAGGCATTGGTCCTGGATTCCTGGTTTGACAACTACCTCGGCGTGGTTTCCCTGATCCGAATCATGGATGGTTCGCTGACTTCCGGCCGGACACGGATCATGATGATGTCCACATCCCAGGATTACCAGGTTGAGAATATCGGGGTGTTCACCCCCAAGCCCACCAATGTCGAGAAACTTTCGACGGGCAATGTTGGGTTTTTGATGGCGGGCCTGAAGGACATCAAGGCGGCCAGGGTAGGGGATACGGTTACCCTGTTCAATCGTCCGGCGGACCATCGGCTCCCGGGATTCAAGGAGGTCAAGCCGACGGTGTTCGCGGGCCTTTACCCCGTCAACAGTGCTGACTTTGAGGCATTCCGGGTTGCGCTGGACAAACTGAGCCTGAATGACGCCTCGCTGTCCTTTGAACCTGAATCGTCCCAGGCCCTCGGGTTTGGATTCCGTTGCGGATTTTTGGGGATGCTGCATATGGAAATCATCCAGGAACGGCTCGAACGGGAATACCAGCTTGAGCTGATTGTCACGGCGCCGACGGTAGTCTATGAGGTCGTCGAAAAGAACGGGAATGTCCTGTTTGTTGACAATCCTGCGGAATTGCCCGACCCCTCCAGGATTGAAGCGGTCAGGGAGCCCTACATTGAAGCGCATATCCTGGTGCCGCACGAGTATGTGGGGGCCGTGATGACATTGTGCGTCGAAAGCCGCGGGGTCCAGAAGAACATCCATTACCATGGTCGCCAGGTCATGCTGGAATTTGATCTGCCGCTGACAGAGGTGGTCGTCGATTTCTTTGACCGGCTGAAGTCGGTCAGCCGCGGATACGGGTCGCTGGACTATGAACTGATCGAAAACCGGCTCGCCGACATGGTAAAGATTGATATACTCATCAACGGAAAAAAGGTAGCGCCCCTGTCTGTCCTGGTTCACAGGGAACAGAGCCAGTACCGGGCACGCGCATTGGCCAAACGGATGCGTGCATTGATCCCCAGGCAAATGTTTGATGTCGCCATACAGGCGGCCATTGGAGCAAAAATCATTTCCAGGGAAACGGTAAAGGCCTTGAGAAAAAATGTCACGGCCAAGTGCTATGGCGGAGATGTCACCAGGAAAAGAAAGTTGCTTGAAAAACAAAAAGCCGGCAAGAAACGGATGAAGCAAATCGGGTCTGTTTCCATCCCCCAGGAAGCGTTTCTGTCGGTACTCAAAGTTGACAGAAACTAAAAGACAGTTGTCGGATTCTTTTTCTTAATACGAGGTGTTTTGTGGATTTTTCTCTAATCATGTTTATCGCTTTGCTGATCACGGGAGGGATTACGCTTCTGTACAGGATTTATTCCAGGGTAAAAGGCAGGGGTAACCGGCGTTTCGCCGGTTATAGTCAACCTGCGCGTTCAGAACCCATTGTCGTCGAGTATGCCCGGTCACTATTCCCCGTCATACTGATCGTTTTCGTACTCCGTTCATTTGTCGTTGAACCGTTCCGGATCCCTTCCGGTTCCATGCTGCCGAGCCTGCACATCGGTGATTTTATTCTGGTGAACAAGTATACCTACGGGATACGACTGCCGATCCTGAATACCAAGATTGCGTCGGTAGGGTCCCCTGAACGAGGTGATGTGATGGTGTTCCGGTACCCGGTAAATCCCGAACTCAATTTTATCAAACGGGTCATCGGCCTGCCGGGAGACACCTTGTCGTATGTGGACAAGAAACTGAGCATCAATGGCCAGCCGGTGCCGACTGAACCCAATGGTGAATTCATCTACCAGCAGGCGAAGATGCGCGGCAAGACCGCCAGCCAGATCCAGGAAACCATTGACGATTCCGTGCACCAGATACTGCTGGATGAGGGAGGGCTGTCCCGGGATCTTGCACAGGTCAATGTTCCCGAGGGGCATTATTTTGTCATGGGGGACAATCGGGACCACAGCAATGACAGCCGGTTCTGGCGATTCGTTCCCGAAAGCCATGTGGTGGGCAAGGCATTTTTCATCTGGTTCAGCTGGAAAAGCACGAGCGGAGGCGGGGTGGAATGGTCCCGCATCGGCCATTCGATCGAATGACCTTCCCCCGGTGTCAGGAGGAGGACGGGCATCCCCATATATATAAATAACATGAATATAACGCTATAAAAGACTGTTTATTATCAATAATACAGACTTTTCTATTCAAGAGACGGGTTCAGGAGAGCGGGCCAAGATTCCATCGGGCAGGCCGAATTTCCCCGGTTTGGCCGGACGCTTGATTCTTTTTATCCTGTTCTGCAAAATGGCATTTTGTCCCCAACCGCCATCAAAGCGGCAAAAACCGATATCGTGGATTCCTGAGATGGGCAGCAGTACCCAAGACGATGACCGTGCACAGGGTGTGCGGGAGCCGCTGATCGTTTCGTCGGCAGGGTTGGTGCCGGAACCGCAGACGGTCTCCCCGGTCCCAGGTTGGAATGGGGCGGGCAATGCCTTTCACGGCCTGCAGGTCCGCTTGCAGGGACGGAACGATCCAATGGGTGGATGAGTACGGTCGATTCGCTGCAAACGAAGCTGGGATACCGGTTCAACGACCAATCGTTGCTCAAGCAGGCACTTTCGCACAAAAGTGCCGGGAAACCCCACAACGAGCGGCTGGAGTATCTGGGTGACAGTATCCTCGGTTTCGTGATTGCCGAGAACCTGTACCACCGGTTTCCGGCCCTGCCGGAAGGGGATTTGACAAAGATGCGGGCTGCCCTGGTCTGTCGACCGACCCTGGCCCGTATCGCCCGGGAGATCGGTATTCAGCATTGCCTGCGGATGGGCAAGGGCGAAATCAAGAACGAGACCTTCAACCGGGATTCCATTTTGTCGGATGCGCTGGAGGCCGTGGTGGGTGCCCTGTGCATTGACGGCGGAATCCAGGTGGTTCAGCAGGTGCTGGCAACGCTTTACCAGGAACGCCTCCGCACGATCTCCGCTTCCGGCCTGCGGGACAGCAAGACCGTACTGCAGGAAATGTGGCAGAAGAAGAATCTGCCGGTTCCGGAATACCAGGTCGTGGAAAAGACCGGCGCAGCACACAATAGGACGTTCACGGTCGAATGCACCCTGCCGGGAACCGACAGGCAGTTCCGGAGCACCGGGAAGACCCGCAAACAGGCGGAACAGATAGCCGCTGCCCAGGCCCTGGAAGCGATCAGCGATGGCGATTGATGGAAAGCGGTTTGGTTATGTGGCGTTGGCGGGGTCGCCAAACGTAGGCAAATCAACGCTGCTGAACAAACTGGTGGGGGAAAAAATTTCCATTACGTCCCGACGCCCGCAAACCACCCGGCATCGGATTCTCGGGGTGAAGACGGAATCCGATTATCAGATCGTCTTCGTGGATACTCCGGGCATCCACCCAAGCCAGGGCAGGCGCCTGAACCGGATCATTGTCAAAACGGCGATCTCCAGTTTGGCCGATGTCGATTTGGTGCTGTTGCTGATTGACCAGCGGGCCTGGTCGGGCGAACAGGAATGGGTACTGGAGCAGGTCACGCAAAACCGGATTCCGGTCATGTTGCTCATCAACAAGATCGACCGGATCCGGGACAAGCGGACACTGTTGCCATTGATCGAGGAATCCAGGCAGCGTTACCCCTTTGTCGAGATTGTCCCCGTCTCTTCCCGGTTTTCATCGGCGGAGGATCTCAGGAGGATTTCCGAAACGATTGCGAAGCACCTTCCGGTCGGTCTCCCGGGATTTCCCGCGGACCAGAGAACGGACAGGAATGACAAATTCCGTGCGACGGAATTGATCCGGGAGCAACTGTTTTCGGTGCTCGGCCAGGAATTGCCCTATTCAACGGCTGTGGAAATCGAAAAATATGAGGAAAACGACAAACAGGTATTGCGTATTGAGGCCATTGTCTGGGTGGAGAAGGAAGGCCAGAAATCGATCGTGGTGGGGAAAAACGGGCAGATGCTGAAGATGATCGGCATGAATGCCCGAAAACAGATTGAAATGACGATTCACCACAAGGTTTTTCTGGGCTTGTGGGTCAAGGTGAGGAAGGGGTGGTCGGACAGCGCCAGGCAACTGCATGCCCTGGGGTATACGGAATCCTGAAAATCACCGGCTGTGAAAGTCCACCGACAGTCCGGGGCGATTCTCCATCAAAGGCCCTACAGGGAGAGCAGCCTGCTGGTGGACCTGTTTACCCGCAATTACGGAAGGTTCATGGTCATTGCCAAAGGAT